>DASROF010000075.1:0-34458 GCA_035647075.1 Vicinamibacterales bacterium
AGGGCCATCCGGTAGGCGGTCTGGCCGTGCGCATCCACCGACACGCCGATCAGCCGGCCGGGCATCTGCCGGACATAGGCATTGCGCGTGGCGAAGAACGCGGCATGCGGCCCGCCGAAGCCGAGGGGAACCCCGAATCGCTGCGAATTGCCGACCACGACGTCCGCCCCCATCTCGCCGGGCGGCTTGAATAACGCGAGCGCGAGTAAATCAGTCGCGACGGCAACCAACACCCCGTGTTCGTGCGCACGCGCGATGAAGGTCGAGAGGTCCTCCAGCGCGCCGCGCTCGTCGGGATACTGCAACAGCACACCGAAGACGCCCGGCTGGAACTCCATCTCGTCCTTCGGCAGGATCTTCAGCTCGATTCCAAGCGGCTCTGCCCGCGATTTGAGGACCTCGAGCGTCTGCGGAAAGCAGCGGTCGCTGGCCAGGAAGATCCGCGCCTCGACACCGGGCTCCGGCTTGTGGACACGTTCCAGCAGCGTCATCGCTTCCGCAGCGGCCGTCGCCTCGTCCAGCAGCGACGCGTTGGCCACCTCCATCGCCGTCAAGTCCGCCACCATCGTCTGGAAATTGAGCAGCGACTCGAGACGTCCCTGTGCGATCTCCGCTTGATACGGCGTATAGGGCGTGTACCAGCCGGGGTTCTCCAGCACCATCCGGCGGATGACACTGGGGGTGAAGGTGTCGTGGTAGCCGAGACCGATGTACGAACGGAAGGTCCGGTTGCCGCGGGCGACGTGTGTCAGGCGGCGCAAAAACTCGTATTCCGATTCTGCCGGTGGAAGGTTGAGTGGACCCGTGAGGCGGATGGCTTCGGGGATCACTTCGTCGATCAGCGTGTCAAGCGACGAGGCACCCACGGCCTCGAGCATCTGGTCGCGCTCTGAGGGAGACGGACCGATATGGCGGTCGGCGAACATCACTCCTTGACGAGTGCCTCGTACGCCGCTGCGTCAAGAAGCGACTCGCTGGCCGCCGGACTCGACAGGCGAATCCTCACCATCCACGTGTTGTAGGGCTCGCTGTTCACGGTCTCGGGATGGTCCTTGAGGTGCGGGTTCACCTCCACCACCTCGCCGGTCAACGGTGCGAACAGTTCCGAAACGGCTTTCACCGACTCGATCGAGCCAAAGGATTCGCCGGCGGTAACTGTGGATCCCACGTCTGGAAGCTCCACGAACACGACGTCGCCGAGCTGTTGCTGAGCATAGTCGGTAATGCCGACGGCCGCTGTGTCGCCGGAGACCCGGACCCACTCGTGGTCCTTCGTGTATTTGAGATCGGTCGGATACGGCATGGTTGTCTTGTAGCGTCCGGCTTCAGCCGGACCATCACTTTCGACTGCGTTTGTAAAATGGTAACGGCACAACGCGCGCCTTCGACGCACGGCCGCGAATGTCCACGTCGATCTCGGTTCCGGGAGCGGCAAGCTCGATTGGCGCATAGGCCATCGCGATCGCCTTCTTCAGAAAGGGCGTCTGTGTGCCGCTGGTGACGACACCTATCGGCCGATCCTGCTGCATGAGGGGATATCCATGCCGGGCGATTCCGCGATCGATCATTTCAAGACCTACGAGCGTACGCCCGACGCCCGCGCCGCGCTGCTCTGCGAGGCGGTCTCGCCCGATGAAATCTGTCTTGTGCCAGGCGACTGTCCAATCGAGACCGGCTTCAAGAACCGTCGTCGATTCGTCGATGTCATTGCCGTAGAGACGCATCGCGGCTTCCAGACGCAACGTGTCGCGGGCACCAAGACCGCAGGGGATGACTTCGGCCGAGCGGCCTGATTCGAGCACTGCCTGCCACACCCGTTCGGCCATGTTAGGCGGAACGAAAATCTCGAAACCGTCTTCGCCGCTGTAGCCCGTGCGCGAGATTGTCGCGCGCGCGTTCGCAACCTCCCCATTTGCAAACCAGTAGGGCTTGATGTCACTGAGTTCAACGCCGGTCAACGGCTGCAGCACCTCGCGGGAGGCCGGCCCCTGCAGCGCCAGAAGCGCGTAGCGGCTGCTGCTGTCGACGGCTGCCGCATCACCGACGGATTTGATTTGCTCGCTGATCCATGCGTAGTCCTTCTTCACGTTGGAGGCGTTCGCCACGAACATGAAGTGACTCGGTGCCATCCGGTAGACGAGGACATCATCCACGAAGGTGCCATCCGGCGTCAGCAGTCCCGAGTATTTCACCTGGCCGATCTTCAACGCGGACGCGTCGCTGCAGACGACGCGATCGACCGCAGCCGCCGCGTTCTTTCCCGCCACCTCGATCTGACCCATGTGGCTGACGTCGAACAGTCCGGCACGAGTTCTCACGGCCATGTGCTCGGCCGAAATACCTGAATACTCGACGGGCATGTCCCAGCCAGCAAATGGCACCATGCGCGCGTTCGAAGCGCGATGCCTCGCGTGAAGAGGTGTTTTGCGGAGTTCTGCGACGGACGAGTCGGCCATGCGGGGCGCGCGCGAACACGCGTCACTCGACGGTACTACGCGACCCCGTCGGAATCAAGAAGGTGCGGAAATCAAGAATGCGCGCGGTACTCCTGGCCCGGTTGCTCGAACGGTGCCTTCGGACGTTCGCGCAGCTTGTCGAACGTGTCGGTGAGCAGCGCCGCGGTAACCGGACCGACACGGGCGATTTCGTGCGCTTTCATGAGCCTGGCCTCGTGTGGCATCAGAAACAGGTATTCGTCGCAGAAGCCTGCGAGGTCGTGCAGGCGGTGCGACGATACGACCACGGCGGCACCGCGATCGCGTTTCGATTCGAGGGTCGCGTTCAGCCATCGCGAGCTTTCTGTATCGAGGCCTTCCCATGGTTCATCCAGCACAATCAGCTGCAGCGGATGGCGGCTCAGGACTGTGCGCAGCCCGAGCAACTGTTTCATGCCCTGCGACAACGCGCGGATCCGCCGCCGGTCGGCCAACGTGGCCTCGCCACTCCCGAGGGTCCCCCATGCCGTCGCTCGTACATTGGGCGGCAGCGTCGCAGCGCCGGCGAAGTACGCCACACTCGTGCGGAGCGTCGCGTCCCGCGGTCGGAAGCCACCGATGCGAACGTCACCAACAGCTGGAGACAGACACCCGACGAGCATTCGCAGCAGGGTGGTCTTGCCAGCACCGTTCGCACCGATCACTCCGAGCGATTGCCCCGTTCGCAGGTCGAACGTCAGGTCGCGGAACACCTCGCGACGTCGGTAGCGCGCCGTCACATTACGAACAGATACAAAGACCGACGACGGAGCCATCACTGTGCGGCTTCCAACGGAATGTCACGACGGTCGATCGACCAGAATGCGATCGACACGGCCGCTATCGCGAACATCACTCCAGGCACCACAACCAACAGGTCGCGACCGTGAAGATCGCGACCGACCAGCAACAGCGGGTACACGAGCACTGCGCATGTCGTCACCAGCCACTCCGTCGCGCCATGAATTGGTGCTCCCGCCTGGACAGCCACCATGTCGGGCCTCCCGAGCGACAGGGTCACCGCTGTCAGCAACCATCCGATCGCTCCAGAGAATCGCGGTAAACGAACGGTGATCGCCCATGGAATGGTCGATACCAGGATCATTGCCGTTACGGTACCGACATTGAGTAACAACGTCCGCTCACTGCCATTGCTGATTGCGTACCGAACTGCCGCAATCAGGAGCCAGCACAGCAACCCCGGCGCGGCGGATGCGCCCCAATGCGCGACGATGACTCGTCGTCTGGGCTCCCCATGCGTCAAGAGAAGGTCATAGTGGCCTCGACGCGCCGGAACGTCGAATCCGGACGCGCAGGCGAATAGCTGAAGCAACAGAACGGGCGTCAAGGCGCTAGACGCACGCGCCGGGTCGATGATGACGCTGACGATGGCAACGACGGTCGCGACCGCGAATGCGCCAATCATCAGCAGCGGCATCGGCGGAGCGACAAAGAAGAACCGCGCCAGATACCACCACCGCCTCATGATTCGTCGTCTGCCGGTGTCGGACGGTCGCCTCGATCGCTGGTCGATTCGACCCACGCTGGAACCGTCCCTTCTCCCAGCGCCTGCGGCGTGTGTGCGAGCCTCTTGCCCGGCGGATACAGGTAGCCGCGAAGGGTGTGGTAGCTGATGTCCAGCACACGACAGGCCGTGCGCTTGTTTCGTCCGCACCGCTCGAACACCAGCTGGGCATACCGCGTTCCCCAGGATCGCAGCGAATCGCCGCGCTCGAGTGAGGGCCAGAGTACCTCGGCAAACTCCCCGCAGACATGTGGAGGCAGATCGTCGAGCTCAATCGCGTTTGTTTCCGCCAGCGCGACGGCCCGTTCAATGACCCGTTGCAACTCTCGTACATTGCCGGGCCACTGATACGCCCGCAGTGCCTCCTGGGCACCCGTCGACAGCGTCAACGCGCGTGTGTTTCGGTGACGCTCGAGAAAGTACCGCGCCAGCTCGAGGATGTCGTTCGCTCGCTCTCGGAGCGGAGGCACCGTGATCTCGACCCCGGCCAGGCGGTAGTACAGGTCCGGCCGGAAGAGGCGCTGCTCGACGAGCCTCGCGAGCGGCCGGTTCGTCGCAGCCACAATGCGTGTGTTGATTCGCCGAACACCCTGCCCGCCGACCCGCTCCACGGCAACTTCCTGAATCGCACGCAACAGCTTGGCCTGCGCTGACGCGGACAAGTCGGAGACCTCGTCCAGAAAGATCGTTCCGCCGTCCGCGTTTTCAAACTTGCCGCGGCGCCCGCGAACGCCGGTCGCCGTCCGTTCCTCGATGCCGAAGAGCTCGGCCTCGAGAAGAGTTTCCACGACCGCGGCACAATTGACGGCAACGAACGGGCCGCGCTGCCGGCGACTGAGCTCGTGGACCTGGCGCGCAACCAGTTCTTTGCCCACCCCTGACTCGCCCTCGATCAGGACCGTGAAGTCTGTCAGCGCCACCCGCTCGATCCGGCTTCGCAGTCCCTGCATTGCTGCTGTCGACCCGATCAAGGGCGCAGCGCCGTCTGCCGGCCTCGTGCGTGCCACGCTTCGCGCCCGTGTGGCTTCAAGGACAAGCCCACCAAGCTGCGCGATCGAGCTGAGAATCTGGTAGTCGCGATCGTCGAGATCTCGATTCGGGTCACACGTGACCTCGAGCACCACCTGAACACGCGTATCGGAACTCGGAACGGCCAGGACCAACGAGTCCGCGGTGCGTGTGGGCGTCACCAGCCGCACCTGGTAGCGCGCCGGAATCTCGCGAAGGCGCACTGCGCGCATCCGCAGCAGCCGCTGCACTTCGCGCTCGAACACGGCAACGAGATCCGGCTCCGAAGCGGCGTGCGTCAGCGCATTACCAAGCAGCGCGACGATCTGCTGCAAGGCCGCCGCATCCATTCCGATCGCAGCGAGAGCCTCCACAGAAACACCACGCGTCATTCCACGAGCGTCGTCGCACATCGACATCCAGCCCTCCGACATGAGTGCGGATGCATCCTCCAAGGTCGATGCCACATGCTCATGTGTGCAAAACCCTAATGAGAGAGAACGGCGGCGCTCACCGGGAGCACTTCTACCGGTGACTCAGGGTATGGCTTGCCCGGCGTGCCGCTCGAGACGCTGCCAGACTCGGGAATGGAATACCCGACAGCAGTCGTCGGAACTGGTCGCTCAAACGCCAGCGCGCCGCGGTATTCGATTCGTTCGCGCCCGACGCGGCATACGAACGCACGAACCACCCGGCTGCGGACCAGAACACGTCCGTCACAGGTCACCAGGTGGACGTCGACGTGCGTGCCAGGGAGCAACCGCATTCCACCCTCGGCCAGGAGGCCGGTATCGGACAGGTTGATGACGGTGAGTTGACCGCCAGCCCGAAGTCGGACCTGTGAGACGGGTTCGTCGTCGGCCGGCGTACGACGAGGTGCGCGGCGTCGATCGATCGCGCGGTCAGTCGGCAACGAGCCAGCCTTTCGTGCGCGGGTCATAACGCAGCACGCGCGTCCGGCCAGTGGAACCAAGGACTCTCACCGCCCACTGCGTGCCTTCGCGGTCGCGGATGTAGATCGTACCGGCCGTCGCAGTTCCTGTCGGTGTGAACGTCAGAAGGTTGGTTTGGCCCAGTTGGACTGGATCGGTCCCCGGCGAGTTGGGGGTCAACCCGATGTCGACACCGGGAAACTGCTCGAACAGGCTGGTGGCTGGCTCGATTGGCGAGTCTACGCCCGACTGAATGTCCGCTGTGCGGATGCCATTGCCATTGCCGTCGAGAAACACGCCGAAGACGAAGCCACCCGGTACCTGATCGAACCGGAGCCCGACGGCCGCGCCGCGCGCTACTGCCTGCGTGCGCGCAAGCGCGAGACGCGAGGCCAGGTATCTGGCCGCGGCATGGCCGCGGGAGTGATCGAGGCCGGCCATCGACTGCGCCAGCGCGACGCACGCGAGCGTCGCGATGAGCGCGGCGACGGCGGTCAGCTCGATTAGCGTGTAGCCGGCACAAGGAGACCGCGGCCGCCAGCCGCGGACGCAGTCTCCTTGCAGCGTTCCTACGACTTCGGCGCGGTCACCGTGATCAGCCCCTTCATCTTCAGGAAGCTCTTCTCCCCGATGCCGCGAACGTTCATCAGGTCCTCGATCTTCTTGAAGCTGCCGTTCTTCTGGCGGTACTCGAGAATCCGCTCGGCCGTGGACTTGCCGATGCCGGGCAGCGCTTCGAGTTGAGCCACCGTTGCGGTATTGAGGTTGACCGGCGCACCCGCAGACGCCGAAGCGGTCGACGCCTTCGCCGGGCGCGTGGCCTCCTGCGCCGAGGCTGCCGTCGCAACGAGGCCGAGAGCCAGAACGAGCGCTGTCATCATCCGAATCATGAACTGCCTCCTGTCCGCACCTGGCAGGCCTCGTCGCCGACGAGGCGGAAACGTGCGGAGCCATCAAGTGAAACGGTTCGCGTCGATCTGCCACATGGTTCCCTTCGCGAAAGGACCCGACGAGCACGAGGGCGTGAGCCGGGCGCTCGTTAAACCACGACGCACCCGCCGGGACGACAGGAAGATGGCAAGCGCGCTGCCACGCTCAGACGTGCGCCACTGAGAGCGGATGTCCGTGAGGAGACAGGAGTTACCCGAGGGGGCGAATCGCCCGGCCACGAGCGGGTCAAGAAGATGTAAACACCGGTTGCATCGCCACGAAGGTTCTCGGTGATCGGCGCGCTTCATCTCGCGATCGCGCACCGCCTGCGACGGGACGAGAAAGATGTTTTGTGCAACCTGCCGCGTAACGGCTGCGATTCGCCGGGTTCCAGTCGCCGTTCACCGATTCCGCGGAACACCTCGGAGCCGGCGACAGTCTCATGTCTGCAGTCGATTCACGACGTCGTGTCCGCTTCGGGCGGACTATCGACCCCAGGAGGTCACTCGTGTCTTCACGCTCGCGCCGTTCGTCCGTCGTCCTTCTGGCGATGCTTGCCGCCGCCACTGTCGCCACCGCGCAGTCGAAAGAGTCTCCGTCCTTCGAGGTCGCCTCGATCCGGCCGTCAGCGGATACACCACCTGCGACCGGTGCGGCCGGCGTGCAGATCACGAAGGAACGAGTGCACTTCGGGTATCTGTCGCTGCGCGATTACCTCAGCATCGCGTATGGCGTGCCGGTGCAACGCATCACAGCTCCGGACTGGATCGCCACCGCTCGCTTCGACATCTCGGCAACATTTCCCGGCGGAGCCACGCCCGAACAGTTCCCGCTGCTGGTGCAGAACCTGCTGCGGGACCGTTTCAGGCTGCAGGCCCATCTGGAAAAGCGCGAATCGCCCGTCTACGCCCTGGAAGTCGCACCTGGCGGACTGAGGGCCACTCGAATTCCGGATGACGCGCCGACGGACGCGCCGCTGACGATCACCGGATCGGGCAGCCGGGACGGGGTGACGGCGGACCTGGGTCAGGGTGCGTCTCTCGAGTTCAAGAACGACAAGTTCGAGGCACGCAGAGTCACGATGCGGATTCTCGCCGAGACGCTGGGCCGGTTCGTCGATCGGCCAATCGTTGACCTGACGAATCTGGATGGCCGTTACGACATCAAGTTTGCGGTCGCCCAGGAGGACTACATGCCGATGCTGGTGCGCTCCGCCGTGAACGCCGGCATCACGCTCCCGCCGCAGGCGATGGCTGCGCTCGACCTTCCGTCGATGGGCTCGGTCGAGAACGGATTGAAATCGCTTGGGCTGGTGATTACGCCGCGGCGCTCGCCGCTGGACGTGCTGGTGGTGGACAGTATCGAAAAAGCGCCGACGGAGAACTGACGGTCTAGGCCGTCGTCATCTGTGTCTTGCGGAACCAGGCGACTGTCTTCTCGAGCCCCTGCTCCAGGGTGACGGTGGGCTGGTAGCCGAGCAGGCGGTGCGCCTTGCCGATGTCGGCCTGCGAGTCGCGCACGTCGCCGGCGCGCGTCTCGGCGTAGATCGGCTCCACCGCCGCGCCGGTGAGATCCTTCAGCGTCCGGAACAACTCGTTCAGCGAGACGCGGCCGCCGATGGCCACGTTGATCACTTCCCCGCTTGCCTGAGGGGCCGTACACGCACGCAGGACGCCGTCGACGACGTTGGCAACGTAGGTGAAGTCGCGCGTCTGCCCGCCGTCGCCATAGATCGTGGGCTGTTTCCCTTCGATCAATGCGCGAATGAACAGCGAGATCACGCCCGAGTAGGGTGACGACGGATCCTGCCGTGGGCCGAAGACGTTGAAGTAACGGATCGTGACCGTCTCGAGTCCGTACAGCTGCGTGAACATCAGGCAGTACTGCTCCGCCACGAGCTTCTGCAGCGCGTACGGCGACAACGGAGCCGTCCCCATCGTCTCGACCTTGGGCAATGTCGGCTGGTTGCCGTACGCTGATGACGAGCCGGCGTAGACAAGGCGGCGGACTTTCGCATCGCGTGCCGCGACGAGCACGTTCAGCGACGCGTCGATGTTCGCGCGATTGGACGTAATCGGATCCTGAACCGATCGCGGCACCGACGGGATCGCCGCCTGATGCAGCACGTAGTCGACGCCAGTCACCGCGCGCTGGGCCACTGCGAAGTCTGCGAGGTCTCCCTCAATCAGCTCGACGCCCGGAACGTGCGCCAGGTTCTCGCGCTTGCCGGTGATGAAGCTGTCCGCGACGCGCACGCGTTCACCGCGGCGAACCAGCTCTTCAACCAGATGGGATCCGATGAATCCGGCACCGCCGGTGACGAGGTAAGAGGCCATTGTTGCGGCTATCGGAGCAAGACCATTGCCGAAACAGCCCGGAGGGTCCGGCGACAGCCGGACACTACGGAGGCTGGTATCACCGCGGGAATCCGGCTCGTGGGATCCCCGGGACGAGCTTCAGCGCGTTCTGATAATAGAGCTTCCGCAGCACCTGGTCGGGCAGATCGAGACCGTACAGCTTCCAGAACGCGTGATAGTCGCGGTAGTAGTCGAAATACTCGTCTGCCGTCTCGAGGACCCGCCAGTAGTACGGAAATTCGTCCGGCTGATAGCTGTCCTTCCCGAACAGCACACGATCCTGGTACTTGATCATGAACTCCCGCGCCGTGCGCGGCTGGCGACCAAGGTCATAGAGCACCGCGCCGAGCTCGCCGTAGACGTTCGGCATCGCATCGAACATCTTCGCAACCCGGGCGAGATTGTTCGCGTGCCACCCGAGGTGCGCCATGATGAACGTCGTCTTCGGATGGCGGCGGAACAGGTTGTCGCGTTCTGTGTTGATCTGCTCGAACGTCGGGAACTGGCTGGCGGGATAGCGGCGATCCGGATAGAGCGCGAGCTCCAGCCAGCGTTCGTTGCTGTAATCGATCGGCTGGAAGAACTCTTCCGGATCGGCAGTGTGGATCAGGACCGGAATATTCAACCGCGCGCAGGTCTCCCAGATAGGATCGAGCTCCGGATCATCGATCTTCAGACGCGTGCCGTCGGCCTTCCGCGACCGCAGCCCGAAGTTCTTCATGATCTCGCCGACGCCAAGCGCGCCGTTCTTCACGTCCTGTTCGAGCTGCGCCGCCGCGGTCTTCCCGTACCCGGGTCCCACGTTGTTGAAGCTGATATTCGTGAACATCACCATCCGGTCTTTATACGGACTGTTCTTGATGGCGGCAATGCTCTGAACGAGACGGTCTCCGCTCGCGCCCGAAGCGTTCACCAGGACCTGCAGATTCAGCGGGTCCATGCTCTTGACCACGGTTTCGAGCTGCTGTGGCTGAATCGGCGCCGGCTGGTGGCTATGAATGTCGATGACGGGATACTTCGCGCGCGGGACGGGGTGCTGCGGCACCACCAGCGTCGTTCGCGGCTTGTAGTCGATGATCGACGGCGGCGGGAATTCCGGTTTGCGCTCGGCACCCGGCCGCGCGCCGAGCGCGCCCCGGCTCTGCGCGCCCTGCGGTGCCTGGGCAATGCCCAGCGCTGTGGCAGCGGCAATCGCCAGCGCGAGCACGACAACTCTGCTCAACATGCAGGGATTGTACGTTAAAGCGTCGTAGCCGCTCGATAAGCCGAGTTCTGTTCCGCCTTCGCCCTTCGGGCTCCGGCGGACAAGCCGCTTCGGCATCGAAGGTCGACGACAGTAACGATCATTCCTCTAGGCCCGTGATTGCTCACGGGCTCGAGCGACCTACCCGGTGGCTTCGGACGGGCCGTCCTGTATCGCCACCCTATTTGGTCTTGCTCCGTGCGGGGTTTTGCCTGCCACCGACGTTACCGCCGGCGCGGTGCGCTCTTACCGCACCTTTTCACCCTTACCCCTCGACTCGACGCTTACGCGCCTCGCTTCAGGGCGGTATTTTTTCTGTGCCACTGGTCCGTCAAGTTGCCCTGCCCGGGAGTTACCCGGCGCACTGCCCTTCGGAGCTCGGACTTTCCTCCCGCCCTCGCCCTTCGGGCTACGGTGAGCAAGCCCACCGTAATCCGGGTACGAAAACCGGCGATCGCCTGAACGACTACGACAATCTGATTATTACGTACCGTTAGCCGTCAACCTCCTGCTTGATGCCGTATTGCTCGAGCTTCTTGTATAGATTGCTCCGCGGCGTGTCGATGACCTCGGCGGTCTTCGAGATATTCCAGTTGTTTTCGCGCAGCTTCTGTACGAGGTAGGCGCGCTCGGCGGCATCCTTGAACTCACGCAGCGTCCCGCTCGCCGACGTGCTGCCGGATGCTGCGGTGGACGACGTGCCGTTCTGGACCGGAGGGCGTGCCTCGGTAGCCAGCGCGGGCGTCCTGGACTCCCCGCTTCGAATCTCCGTCGGCAGGTCGTCGTAGCGGACGATCTCGGCCGGGCTCATGATCATCACGCGCTCGACGGTGTTGCGCAGCTCACGGATATTGCCGCGCCAGCGGTAACGCTGCATCGCGTCCATCGCCGCCGCCTCGAACTTCTTCGGCTTGAGGTTGTGTTCGTCGCTCGTCAGCTTCGCAAAGTGATGAACGAGCTGCGGGATGTCCTCGCGCCGTTCACGCAACGGCGGCACGACAATCGGGATGACGTTGAGGCGGAAAAACAGATCCTCGCGAAACTCGCCGCGCTGAATCGCCTCCTCGAGGTCCTTGTTGGTGGCGGCAATCACACGAACGTCGACCTTGATCGTCCTCGCGGATCCCAGGCGCTCGACTTCCTGCTCCTGCAGAACGCGCAACACCTTGGCCTGAGTCTTCGGACTCATGTCTCCCACTTCGTCCAGGAAGATCGTCCCGCGATCGGCCTGTTCGAACTTTCCGATCTGCTTTTCCGTGGCGCCGGTAAAGGAGCCCTTCTCGTGGCCGAACAGCTCCGACTCGATCAGCTCCTCCGGGATCGCGGCGCAATTCACTTGAACGAAGCGCTGGCCGGCGCGCGGACTGTTGCGATGGATCGTGCGGGCCACCAGTTCCTTGCCAACGCCGCTCTCGCCCAGCAGCATGACGGTGGCGTTGGTCGGCGCCGACCGCTGGACGGCCTCCAACACCTTTCGCAGCGCCAGGCTCTGCCCGACGATCTCGTATTTCGATTCCATCGCGAGCTTGAGCTCGCGGTTTTCGCTGCGCAGCTCCGACTGCTTCAGCGCGTTCTGGAGCGTAACGATGACGCGTTCGCTGCTGAGGGGTTTGTCGAGGAAGTCCACCGCACCCGAGCGGATGGCTTCGACCGCCGTCGCCGTGGTGCCGTGACCGGAGATCATCACAATCGGCAGCGTCTCGTCCATCGCGTGCAGCTTGCGCAGCACCTCGAGGCCGTCCATGCCGGGCATCTTGATATCGAGCAGCACCAGATCCGGGCGTTCGCGCTGAACAGCGGCAATCCCTTCCTGTCCGCTGGCCGCTCCCACGAACTGGTAGTCCTCGTACTCGAGGATCATTCGTAACGAGTCGCGGATCGCGCCCTCGTCGTCAATCACCAGAATGCGCGGTTTCACGTCAGTCGATTTTGACAGTCTGCAGAGCGCGGCCCGACTGTTCCGGCTTGTAGAGGTACAACGTCAGCACGTCGCCGGAGTGTACGCCGGCCATGACCTTACGGTAGTCGGCGACGGACTTCACCGGCCGCCGATTGATCTCGAGGAGCACGTGGCCGCGCTGAACGTCGGCTTCGAAGGCCGGGCCAGCCGGGTCGACACGCGAGACGACGACGCCCTCCGTTCCGGCAGGCAGCTTGAGATGCTGCAGGAGTTCCGCATCGATGTCGCGCACCGTCAGGCCTAACGGTGACGGCGGCCCCAGATATCGCTGCAACGGCTGTTCATCCGCCGGGATTGCGTCGTCGTCGCGCGGACGCGGTGGCCGTTCGGCCAGTTTCACAGGCACCGTCAACGAACGGCCATCACGAACGATCTGCAGCGCAGCCGTGGTACCAGGCTTCCGGCTGGCGATGATCTGAATCAGCTCGTCATCGACAGTCACGGGACGCCCGTCCACCGCCACGATGACGTCGTAAATGCGGAGACCCGCACGGGCACCCGGAGATCCCGGGGTGACATCCTGCACGAGCGCACCAGCAGCGGTCCGGAGTGCCAGCGACCGCTGCAGATCCGGATCGACTCTCTTCAATGCCACGCCGATAAATCCGCGCGACACGTGGCCACTCTGACGGAGCTGCGGGAGAATCGCCGTTGCCTGGTTGATAGGGACGGCGAAGCCGATGTTCGATGCCCGTGAGCTGATCGCCGCGTTGATGCCGATCACCTCGCCGCGTGTATTGATCAGCGGGCCGCCGCTGTTGCCGAAGTTGATGGCCGCGTCCGTCTGGATGTAGCGGTCCAGCGACGAGTCGAACAGCTTGCGTCCAATGAAGCTGACGACACCGACCGTGACGGTGTGCTCGTAGGCCAGCGGATTCCCGATGGCCAGCACCCACTCACCGACCCGCAGCGTGTCGGAATCTCCGAGCATCGCATTTGGAAGAGGAACCGGTGACTCGACTTTGATGAGGGCGATATCCGTGTCGGGGTCCGACCCGATACGCTCGGCGCGCAGCGTGCGCCCGTCCGTCAGGCGGACGGAAATGCGCGTCGAGTCGGCGATCACGTGATGGTTGGTGAGGATGTAGCCCGCCGGGTCGACGATGAATCCAGTACCCGCGCCGCGCCGCGGCACGTCCCGCTCCGGACCCGGTGTGCGATCGCCGCGATCGAAGAACTCGGGCGAGCCGGGACCGGGCAGTGACGAATCGTATCGACGTCGCGTGGTCGGCGTCCCCCGCATCGTCGCGTCGATATTGACGACTGCGGGGTTCAGGCGTTCGGCGATATCGGCAAACGAGATTCCCGGCGCAGTCGCGGTCGCGGCGTGCGCAATTCGCGCCCTGGCCAGCCGCGGCTCGGGAGCTGACGTCGCCGGCGCAGGGGTCATCGTGCCGGCGACGATCAGGCCGATCAGAAAGGACACCGTGGCCGCCAGGCCGAGGGTGACCGCAATGAACCGCCGCGTCATACCCACGATCATAAATGTGTTCAACCCCCAACTCCCAATTTCCGACTGCCAACACATCCCTGGAATTTCCAGTTGGCCGTTGGGAGTTGGGAATTGGGAGTTTCTCTCAGGGCTTATCGGCGGCGGGACGGATGAGGTCCAGAAATGTCGCTTCCTCCAGCGTCGGCACGCCGAGTGCCCGCGCCTTCTCGGCCTTACTCCCCGCGTCCGAACCAACGATCACCGCGGTGGTCTTCTTGCTGACGGAGCCCGCCACTTTCGCACCCAGACGCTTGAGGGCAGCCTCTGCCTCCTCGCGCGTCATCGCCGCCAGCGTCCCGGTGATCACGTACGTCCGCCCAGCGAGCGTCCCCACCACAGCAGCCGACTTTCGCTCCGATTCGGGAACTTCCATGCGCACGCCTGCGGCGTGCAGCCGCGTGAGCAGTTCACGGTTCCGCGGCTCGTCCAGCCACGTTCGGACCGACTCGGCCAGCACCGGACCGATCTCCTGCGTCTGCTGCAACTGCTCGATGGACGCGCCGGCGAGCGCGTCGATTGACCAGAAGGCCCCCGCCAGGACTTGCCCGGCGCGTTCGCCGATATGCCGAATCCCGAGGCCATAAATCAGACGCCACAGCTCGTTCGTCTTGCTGCGTTCGATCTGGTCCACGACCTTCGCCGCGTTCTTCTCCCCGAATCGTCGTTGTATCTCGCGGCCATCGGTTCGGATGGAGGTGCTGGTCAGGCTGGCCAGCTGCGCCACGGTCAGTGCGTAAACGTCGGCATAGTCACGAACAAGGCCGTGTGAGATCAGTTGCGCAATGAGCGACTCACCCAGTCCGTCGATGTTCATCGCACCCCGAGATGCGAAGTGCTCCAGGCCTCGCTGCAGCTTGGCCGGGCATGACGTGTTCTCACACCGCCAGACCGCCTCCCCTTCTTCGCGGACGAGCGTGCTGCCGCATCGTGGGCATGCGGTGGGCATCACCCACGGCTGGCTCTCCGGCGCGCGGCGACTCAGCACGGGTCCGACGACGCGCGGGATGACGTCGCCGGCTTTCTCGATGATCACCCAGTCGCCTTCGCGGATGTCCTTGCGTGCGAGATCATCGGCGTTGTGAAGCGTCGCCATCGAGATTGTCGATCCTGCGAGGAACACCGGCTCGAGCATCGCAAACGGCGTCACCGCTCCGGTCCTCCCCACGTTCACCTCGATCTTGCGCAGCAGCGTGGTCTTTTGTTCAGCAGGAAATTTGAACGCGGTGGCCCAGCGGGGAAACTTGCTGGTCGCTCCAAGCGCGCGCCGCTGCGCGTAGGAGTCGACTTTGATGACGATGCCATCCGTGTCGAATTCGAGCGATCGACGCCGCTCTCGCCATTCGGTGACGAATGCAACCAGCGCCTCGACACCGATGCAATGCTGCCAGTGAGGCTCGACCGGCAGTCCCCAGTCGCGGAGCCGTCCGAGAATCTCGGAGTGACGCGACAGGTCTGGTTGACCTTGAACCAGCTGGTACATCAGAGCGCTGAGCCCGCGCTTCGCGACCAGCCCCGGATCGAGATTCCGCAGCGTACCGGCGGCCGTATTGCGGGCATTGGCGAACAGCGGCTCACCAGCCTGCTCCTGCTCGGCGTTCATGCGTTCGAACGCCTTTCGGGGCAGATACACCTCCCCGCGCACTTCGATCGCTCCGGAAGGTGCGCCCGTGTTCAGTCGCAGCGGAACTGCGCGGACCGTTCGGACGTTTGACGTCACGACCTCGCCGCGGCTCCCATCGCCGCGCGTTGCGGCCCGCGTGAGAACGCCGTCCACGTAGGTCAGCGCGATGCTGACGCCGTCGATCTTCAGTTCCGCAACGTAGTCAACCGCGTCCACAGCCTGGCCGGCCGCCTCGAGAGCGCGGCGCACGCGATCGTCGAATGCACGCAGTTCTTCTTCGGAGTACGCGTTATCGAGGCTGAGCATCGGCTCGACGTGGTCTACCTGCTCGAACCCGGCAGTCGCGCGCCCGCCCACTCGCTGCGTCGGCGAATCGGGCGTGATCAGCTGCGGATCCGCGGCCTCGAGCTGCTGCAGCTCACGCATGTACGCATCGAACTCAGCGTCGGAAATTTCGGGTGAGGCGAGGATGTAGTACCGCTCTTCGTGGTACCGAATCAGGCGGCGGAGTTCTTCGATGCGTTCAGCAGAATTCACCGATCGCGTGAGATCACGTAGTCAGGCAGGTACAGCAGCGCCTCGCGGGCTTCCGACGCCGGAAACGCGTTCAGTGCCTTCTTCGCGCGTTCCACGAAGCCGACAGCCGCACGCTGCGCGTAGTCCAGGGATCGCGCCTGGGCGAGCAGCGAGCGGATCTCGCGCCATTCGTCGGAGGACACAGAGCGCGCCTTCACGACGCGCTGTAAGAGCGCCCGCGTGCGCTCATCGCCGCCGGCATACAGATGAATCACCGGCAACGTCATCTTGCCTTCCCGCAGATCGCCGCCGACCGGCTTGCCGAGCGCCTCCTGCTCGCCGGTGAAATCGAGCAGGTCATCAACGATCTGGAAGGCCATCCCGATATTGAGGCCGTAGTCCCACAATGCTTCCTGCTGCTCGCGCGTGGCGGACCCGAGCATGCCGCCGATCTTCGCAGAGCCGGCAAAGAGCAGCGCCGTCTTCCGCCGGACGATGTCGAAGTGCTCTTCCTCGCTCAGATCCACCGCGCCGGTCTTGGTGAGCTGGTAAATCTCGCCCTCCACGATCCGGAGCGTCACGTCGCACAGCAGCCGGACGATGTCGAGCGCGTCGTGGCTCAAGGCCAGCGACATCGACTTCAGATACAGGAAGTCGCCGAACAGCACGGTGATGTGGTTGCCGTACCGGGTGTGAACCGCATCCCGGCCACGCCGAAGATCGGCTTCGTCGATGATGTCGTCGTGGACGAGCGTGGCGGTGTGAATAAACTCAATCACCGACGCATACGAAACCGCCCGCTCGCCTGTCGCCCCGGCCATGCGCGCCGCCATGAGCAGCACCGCCGGCCGTATCCGTTTGCCGCCGCCATCCTTGATGTAGGTGCCAATCGCCGGAATGACGCTGACCTGCGACTCGACATGGCGCACGAACTCGCGCTCGACCTCGCGGAGATCGTCGCGAATCGGGTCGAACAGCTGAAGAAGCGTCGCTGCGGAGGGGTTCGGCGCTGCTGGGTTCACGGTCGTGTCGAAACTACAACATATCGCGTCAAGAAGTGTCAACGCGCCGACCGCTCTAATCCACGTCGCTGCAGCAGTTACGGCGCGAAGATTCGCACAAAGTTCTCTGTGGTAGCAGCGGCTACTTCATCGCGTGTCACGCCTTTGAGCTCTCCGATCACCTCGGCGACACGGGCTACATACGCCGGCTCGTTGCGTTTGCCCCGGTGAGGCACAGGCGCCAGAAACGGACTGTCCGTCTCGATCAGCAGCCGATCAAGCGGAACGAGGCGGGCGACTTCCTTGAGCTCGAGCGCGCGCGGGAACGTCACGATGCCGGCCAGTGACAGGTAATACCCCGCGTCGAGCGCCCGCCGCGCCGTTTCCCGGTCGCCGGTGAAGCAATGCAACACGACCGGAACCTCAGACGCGCGCTCGTCCGTCAGTATCCCGAATGTATCGTCGTCCGCCTCCCGTGTGTGAATCACGATCGGCAGGCGACGGGTGCGCGCCACAGCAACCTGGCTGCGAAAGACCGCCTGCTGCACGTCCCGCGGCGAGAAGTCGTAGTGGTAGTCCAGGCCAATCTCGCCCAGTCCTCGGGTCAGCGGCTGCGCATCCATCGCGGCAGCGACGGCGCGAGCGGCGGCTTCGGGTTCTGCTGTGAACTTGACCGCGGCATGGGGATGCACGCCGATCGAAAACCGCACGCCGGCCCATCGCGACGCAACACTGTCGGCCTGTTCGATTTCCGGCGGATCGTCAGCGGCCAGGATCACCAGCGCATGCGTGAGACCCGCTGCCGTCGCCCGCCCGATCACATCGTCGAGGTCATCCACAAACTCCGGTCCGGCGATGTGACAGTGGCTGTCGACCACGGCCGTTAGCGAACCCTGGTGCCAGGGGGCATGGCCGGATCCACCGAGAGCAGCGTCGGCGGACCGCCTTCGACGCTCGCGGCGAGGACCATCCCGTTCGACTCGATCCCCATCAGCTTCGCCGGCTTGAGGTTCGCAACGATCACAATCGTTCGTCCGACGAGCTGATCGGGCTGATACGCCTCGGCGATGCCGGCCACAATCGTCCGCTGCTCGGTGCCGACGTCGATCCGCAACTTGATCAACTTCTTCGACTTCGGAACCGCCTCCGCTTCGAGCACCCTCGCGACGCGAAGCTCCACCTTCATGAAGTCGTCGATCGACAGTCGTCCGTCGCCGTCGTGTCCGGCTTGAGCCGGACCGGCCGTCGGCAATGCTGCACCCGCAACAACGGGCGGTGCCGCCGCCGGTGTCACGGCCGCAGGTGTCTGGTCGGGTGGTGGTGTTGCCGTCTCTGCCATCGCGCGCAGCTCCTCGAGCGTTTTCTCAATTCGTGGAAACAACGGTTCAATCGTGCCGAGCCGTGTGCCGGCACGGAGTGTGCCGGCTTTCAGTGCCGTCCAGGGTTCCTGTGTGACGCCGAGCATCCGGCGGATGCGCTCCGCCGCACCCGGCATCACCGGATCAACGAGTGCCGCAACCACGCGCAGCGCATCCGCGGCGTGGTACAGCGTTGCCTCGAGCGTGTGCCGCTGGTCAGGCTTCTTCGCCAGCGCCCAGGGCTCCCGCTTGACGATGTATTGATTCACCGCCCGGATGAGCTCCCAGGTGTCCTGCAGGGCACCGGTGATCTGGAACGCATCGAACTGGCGGACCACCGCATGGATGGCCGCGTCGATGCGCGCATCGAGATCCGTGTCCAGCGCGTCACGCCGCCCCGCCGGTGAATCCGGCACCACGCCATCGCAGTAGCGCTGGATCATCGTCGTCGCCCGGCTCACCAGGTTGCCAAGATCGTTGGCGAGGTCCGCATTGAACCGCGTCAACATCCCCTCATCGGAGAAGTTGGCGTCCGCCCCGAGCGGCATTTCGCGCATCACGAAGTACCGCAGCGCATCGACGCCGAACACACTCACGTAGTCCTGGTAGCGGGCGACGTTCCCCACCGACTTCGACATCTTGGCGCCGCCCATCAGCCACCAGCCGTGCGCCACGATGCGGCGTGGCGGCGGCAGGCCGGCAGACATGAGAAACGCCGGCCAGTACAGGGCGTGCTGACGGACGATCTCTTTGCCGACCAGATGGGTGACGGTCGGCCAGTATTTCTGCACCCGGTTCTCGTCACCGCTGCCAAAACCGAGGACAGTCAGGTAGTTCGTCAACGCGTCGAACCAGACGTACATCACATGCTTCGGATCGTCCGGAACAGGAATGCCCCAGGAAAACGACGTCCGGCTGATGCTGAGATCCTGCAGGCCCGCCTCGACGAACGTCCTCACTTCGTTGAGGCGAAACGCCGGTTGCAGGAAGCCGGGATTCGCGGCGTAAAAGTCCAGCAGCGGCTGCTGATACTTCGAGAGCCGAAAGTAGTAGCTCTCCTCCTTCAACCGCTCGACCTTCGCGCCGCAGGTCGGACACTTGCCGTCGGCGAGCTGGGTCTCCGGCACGAACACCTCGTCGACGGTGCAGTACCAGCCTTCGTAATCGCCCTTGTAGATGTCGCCGTTCGCCGCCACGCGGCGCCAGATTTCCTGCGCCGCGCGATGATGCCGTGGCTCCGTCGTACGAATGAAGTCGTCGTTGGAGATGTCGAGGTCGCGCGTCATCTGCCGGAAGTGGACCGCCGTCTCGTCGGCGAACACCTCCGTCTTCATGCCCGCCTTCTGTGCCGCGCGTTCGACCTTCTGGCCGTGCTCGTCCGTACCGGTCATGAAGAACACGTCTTCGCCGAGTAGCCGCCGCGATCGCGCGATCGCGTCAGCGAGCATCGTCGTGTAGGCGTGGCCGATGTGCGGGCGGGCGTTGATGTAGTAGATCGGGGTCGTGATGAAAGACGGCTTCATGAGAGAAAGGCCTTGATCGCGAGCGCCTGGACCTCCTTCACAGGAACATTCCGCTCGCGCGCGATCCGCGCGCAGTCGTCGAACTCGGGTGACGCATTCAGGACGCGTCCATCGCGGCGCGCGACCTTGACACGTACTGGGCCGAGCGGTGTCGAAACCACCACCTCTTCGCGGTCGAGACACTCTCGCGACATCTCTCGATAGCGCACGCCGATCGTAGTCGTCTCGCGAAAGATGACCGCGGTCAGGCGCTCCCGGGCGTCTGGTGGCGCGACGACGGTCAACAGCGTGCCCGGCCGGTTCTTCTTCATCTGGATGGCCGTGTAGAAGACGTCGAGCGCCCCTTCGGCCTGCAACGTCTCCATGACCACGCCGAAGATCTGCGGGTTCATGTCGTCGATATCCGCCTCGATCACGACCACTGACGTGGACGACGCCTTTGCCTCAGCGTCTCCGATCATCACACGAAGAACATTTGGTGTATCCGCGAAGTCGCGGCTTCCAGCCCCATATCCAATCGCGGTGACCTTCATCGGCGGGATCGCCCCAAACTCCGACGCATACGCCGACACCAGCAGCGCGCCGGTCGGCGTCACCATCTCCGCCTGCTGAGGACCGGAATAAATAGGTGCGCCCTTCAGTAACCGCAGAGTAGCCGGCGCCGGCACGGGATAGAGGCCGTGCGCGGACCGTACCGAACCGCTGCCGACGTTCAGCGGAGACGCCACAACCCGGTCAACCCCCAACGCTTCAATCGCGTGCACTGCACCGACGATATCGATGATCGAGTCGAGGGCGCCCACTTCGTGGAGGTGCACCTTCTCCAGTGTCGTCCCGTGGACGGCCGCTTCCGCTTCGCCCAGGCGCTGAAAGAGCTCCTTGGCGCGCGTTTTTCCGCCAGCGCTCAGCGCCGAGCGGTCGATGAGCTGGTTGATCTCCGCCAGTGAACGATGCTCGTGATGATCGACGGCGGCGTGCGAGTGCGTGTGGGCGTGATCGTCATGGTGCCCGTGATGATGGCCGTGTGCAGCGTGTCCGTGCGAATGCTCGTGCGCGTGGACATGGATCTGCTCAGGCACGTGCGCCGCCACAGGTTCCTCTCCGATGACACAGAACTTCGTGGCGCGGATCCCCGCACGAACCACCGGCTCTGTCCAGACCGAATCGCGCGAAACAGCCAGACTGCCGAGCGCACTGCGGACGTCCTCGAGCGCAACGCCCGCGTCGATCAGCGCGCCGAGCACCATGTCGCCGGACGCGCCCGAGAAGCAATCGAAGTAGAGAACCCGCACAACCGGTCCATCTTACCGGGTTATCAGGCGTCTCCGCGAGGCAACTGTCCCGCTTCCATGAACGAGTAGTACCGCTGGTCGGCGAGAACCAGATGATCGAGTACGTCAATCCCAACCACCTGACCTGCATCCACCAGCCGGGCCGTCAAGGCCACGTCGTCAGCGCTCGGACGCGGATCGCCCGACGGGTGATTGTGAAAGAGCACGATCGCGGCAGCCCGCCCGGCGATCGCTTCACGAAACACTTCCCGCGGATGTGCCACCGTTGAGTCCAGCGATCCGGTCGACACCAGCTTGATGTGCAACAGGCGATGCTTGGTGTCGAGGAGCACGATCCCGAACTGCTCGACCGGCATTGAGCCATATTGCGGCAGCAGATACGACGCCATGTGGCGTGGCGTGTTGAGCCGCGGTCGATCCGCGTGCGTCCGCACAAGGGTGCGTCGCCCGAGCTCCACCGCCGCGAGCACCTGCGCTGCGCGTGCGCTGCCGACGCCTGGAATGCGCCGCAGATCCGCGGCGCCGAGTCGGGTCAGGCCGTGCAGCCCGCCGCACCGGCCGAGCACGACGTTCGACAGCTCCAGGACATCCTGCGTTCGTGAGCCGCTTCCGAGCACAAGCGCGACAAGTTCGTTGTCGCCGAGCGCTGACGCACCGAGGCGCTCGAGCTTTTCGCGCGGCCGATCATGTGGCGCCACCTCTTTCATCGTCTATACTCGAACTCTCATGCAGGTCCGTCCGCTGCGAGCATGGGTGCTCGCATTGGTGCTGCTCACGGCGTGCGGCACTCCTCCTCACAAGGAAATCGATCAGGCGCAGGGTGCAATCGATGCCGCCCGCGCCGCCGGGGCCGATCGCCTGGCGCCCGAGGAATTCACTGCCGCGACCACTTCGCTGACGCTCGCGAACCAGGCCGTTGAACAACGGGACTACCGGCTTGCCCTCAACCACGCCCTCGAGAGTCGCGAGCACGCACAGAACGCTGCCCGCGCGGCCGCCGAGGCACACGGCCACCTGCGCGGAGAGGTCGAACGGTCCCTCGCCGAAGTCACCGCCATGCTCGCGCAAGCGAACGGCCGCCTCACGACGGCCGAACGCGCAAAGGTGCCGCGCCGCGTCCTCACTGACGCGCGGCAATCGCTGGCGACCGTCAATGCGGACGTGCAAAAAGCGGACGCAGCGCTTCAGGGGCAGGACTTCACCACGGCCCAGGCAGCGGTGATGGCCGCAAAGCAGCGCATTTCGCAGGTCATCATGCGTCTCGACGCCGCCCTGCGGCCGCAAAACACACGACGCCGGAAGTGACGGAAGTACGCAGAAACTGAACACGAAGGGCTTCGACCCATTCGTGTCCTTTGTGGCTAGAAGATCACCGGCGCGAGCAGCAGCACCAGCGCAACGATCACGACATAGCCGACGACGTCGAGCAGGACGCCGTACTTCATCATCGACGTGATCGGGATGAAGCCCGAGCTGTAGACGATGGCGTTCGGCGGCGTGGACACCGGCATCATGAAACCCATGCTGGCACCGAGCGTGGCGCCGAGGGCCGGTTCCAGCGGCGGCACACCGGCGGCCTTCGCCACCGCGATGGCAATTGGGACGATCATGTTCGCGGCCGCGGTGTTTGAGGTGGCCTCCGAGAGCACAATCGCAATGCCGGTGAACAGCAGCGTCAGGGCCGTGGTCGTCTGCGACGGCAGCCAGGCAGTGATTCCCTTCCCCATCGCTTCAGCCAGACCGGTCGAAAAGGCCAACTGGCCCATCGCCAGCCCGCCGCCAAACAGCAGAATCACGCCCCAGTCGATCTTGAGCGCTTGATCCCATGTCAGGGTGAATTTGCGGCCGGTCCAATCGATCGGGAGGAGGAACAGCAGCAGCGCGCCGACCATCGCCGCCACGCTCTCGGGCACCGCCTGCGCAAACGCACGTGCGAATGGCGAGGCGTCGAGGCCGGCCATGGCGAAGATCCCGGGCGCGACCCACAGCAGCACGGTGATCCCGAACGCGGTCAGTACGTTGCGCTGGCCCCGCGACACCGGGCCGAGCTTGTCCAGCTCTTCGCGCACCAGGCGGGTGCTCGCGGCATCGACAACCACGTGACGCGCTCCAGCGAAATAGAACTGGACGGCAATCATCGCGAACATCAGTGCGGCGACCGGAACGCCGATCAGCATCCACTGGAAGAACGTGACGTTCACGCCGGCGAGCTTCTGCAGCATGCCCACGCCGATCAGGTTCGGTGGAGTCCCGACCGGCGTTGCCATTCCGCCGATTGAGGCGCCGAACGAGGTGATCAGCATCATCACCATGGCGAACTGGCGCGCACCAGCCATACCCGAGCGCGCGAGGTGCGCGACGATGGACAGCCCGATGGGAAACATCATCGCCGTCGTGGCGGTATTGCTCATCCACATCGACAGGATCGTCGTCACTGCGCCGAACGTGATCAGAATGCGTCCCGCGCTGGCGCCGACAAATTTCCATGACAGCGCCGTGTACGCGATCCGGCGATCGACGCCATGGACGAACATCGCCTCCGCCAGGATGAAGCTGCCGATGAAGACGAAGATGATTGGATCCGCGAAGGCGCTGAAGGCCGACGCCGCAGGCACGACGCGCAGAAGCACCGCGAGGACGGGCCCCAGCAATGCCGTCACCGCGAGCGGGAGGGCTTCCGTCACCCAGAACACCACCATCATTCCGAGGATCGCGGCCACCTTGTGGGCGGGAGATGGCAGCGGCAGGGGTGCGATCAGCAGCGCGAGGCAGATGATCGGGCCCGCAAACAGTCCGACCGTCCGCCGGCGGTTGTTGAACGCCTCCTCGGCGGGTGAGTAGGTTTCGACAGCCTCGACCGCGCTGTGAAACGTCCGCATCAGTCGATGGCCCCACTGCCCAGCCACCGGCCGTCGAAGACGAGTTCGGCCCAGCCGGTGAGATAGACGCCGGAGTCGGTCCAGTCGACGTGCTGCAGTCCCCCGGGGGCCAGAACGTCGATGGAGCGCCCTGCTCCCCCATGCGACGCGGCAGCGACCGCGGCGGCAGTTGATCCCGTCCCCGAGGAGGACGTCGGCCCGACCCCCCGTTCCCAGATCAGAATCCGAACCCGATCCCGCGCGTCGATCTGAGCGAATTCCACGTTGGTTCCCGACGGAAACATCGAATGCGTCGACAGCGCGGGGCCCAGCGAGTTGAACCGATCGGCTGATGGAAGTGGCCCGAGAACCACGCACTGCGGGTTGCCGGTCCTCAACACGGTGGCCGTCACCGTCTCATCGGGGAGGCTGATCTGCACCTGACGAACCTCGGTCGGTTCGCCCATCGCGGTGCGGAACTCGTATCGGTGACCATCGCGAGCAAGCAGGTCCAGCGTCTTCACCCCGGCATCGCTGTCGATACTCACCGTCTCGCCAGGCTGCAGATGATGCGCACGCACAACGAATGCGGCCAGACACCGGAGTCCGTTACCCGACAGCTCCGACCAGCTTCCATCCGCGTTGAGCAGCCGCATCGTCGCGGCACTGGGCTCACGCATGCTGTAGAGAATGAGTCCGTCTGCGCCAATTCCCGTGTGCCGGCTGCACATCTCGCGGGCGAGGGCCGGGAGATCGTCCGGCGCGCGGTCGGCCGGCGCTAACAGGAAGTCGTTTCCGTACGCGTGCGCCTTGGTGATGTTCAAGGCACGGAGAAGGCGTTGAAGACGTAGGTGAAACCGGCGCCCACGCCGACCGTCGGATCGTTCGACGTCAACCCAATGAACACGGACGCATCGCCGCGCCAGCCGCCGATTGTGTACCGCGTGCCGACGCGAAAGATCCCGCGCGACCCAAGGCCAGGTGGCGGGTCACCGTTGCGAACGTCGAGGCGCCCGACAATTTCGCCGACGAACTCCGCTGCCTGCGTCACTGCGCGAGCCATCGAGAGGCCGTAGGTCACCACGTCGTTCTGCCGATCGCCCCTCGTTGGATCGCCGAGAATGCCAAGACCACCATTGCCCACGATTCGAATCGACTGAATCGTCTTCCCGAACAGAAGCGAGGCGAAGAAATCCGTGGTGTCGAGACCGATGCCGCTTTCGTTGGACGCGTTCGGCAGCCTGGTGACGAACCTGAATCCGATTGCCGGATGCGCTGTCCCCTCGGGGACCAGGCGGACCTTGGTGCCGATCACGATGTCCTCGACGCTGTGGGTGGAATCGCCCGTGGCGGTCACCATGTCGGCCAGCGGCGCTGCATTGCGCTCAGAGATGCTCAGGCGATTATAGAGGCCGCCATCGAGCTGAATCTCGGCGATCGAGCTGATCCCGAAGCTGACGCCAATGAGCGGAAACCGCCACAACTGTCCCTCGAGCCCGGACACCGGGTACTCGGCGTCGCGTGAATAGTCGAATCCGCCCTCGAGGAGTACGCGTCCGGCGCCGATCGTTTCCGGATCTTCGGTTATGAGCGGCCGCTGCTGCGCCGAGGCCGCGCTTGCAGCGAAAAGAAAAAACACAACACTCAAGACACGTGACATGCGCGTGGCTGCCCCCTGCTATCCGGCACCCTCGAGAGGGTGCCCTGCGATGCATCGTGAGCCGGAGCTCAGAACTGTTTCTTGCTGTCGATGAGAATCGTGACCGGGCCATCGTTGGTGAGTTCCACGTGCATCGCTGCCTGGAATTCGCCGGTGGCGACGGGCACCTGTGCCGTGCGCAATTCTCTCACGAGTTCTTCGTAGAGTCCGCGCGCGAGCTCTGGCGGAGCGGCCGAATCGAAAGATGGTCGACGGCCTTTGCGGACGTCCCCGAAGAGCGTGAACTGCGAGACAACCAGGAGACCGCCACCGATATCAACCACCGATCGGTCCATCGGCTTGCCGTTGGTGCCTTCGAACACGCGGATGTCGCAGATCTTGGAAGCCAGCGACTTCACATCGGCGGGCGAATCGTCGCGACCGACGCCGACGAAGACCAGCAGCCCGCGGCCGATCTCACCGACGACGCGCTCGCCAACCTGGACACGCGCTGAGGTCACACGCTGGACGACGGCGCGCATGGCGATCGGCGCGTTCAGTGTTGAATCTGAATCAGTGACGGCGATTCTTCATCCAGCCGCTCGGCCACGCTGTCGCGCAGCTCGCCGCTTGGATTCAGGCGTGTATCGAGCAGGTGGCGTGGCATGACGTTGCCGAGGGCCTTGAGCATGGATGGTTTGACGCCGGGATGCTCGACCTCGAGGTCCATGATCAGCCGCTTGACGCGCTGGCGCTGGAGACTGAGATCGCCGCATGCCGGACAGCAGCAGCCGATGATCGGCAGGCCGACCTCCTTCGTGTACAGCCTCGCCTCATCCTCGCCAACGTAGGCGAGCGGCCGAATCACCACATGCTCCCCACTGTCGGAGATCAGACGTGCAGGCATCGCCTTCAGCGCGCCGGCGAAGAACAGGTTGAGGAGCAGCGTCTCGATGAAGTCATCCATGTGATGACCGAGCGCAATCTTCGTCGCGCCCACTTCCGATGCGATCCGATAGAGGACGCCGCGGCGCAGCCGCGCGCACAGCGAGCACGGCGTCGCATTCGACTCCAGAATGTCGTCCATGACGTCGCCGATCGAGGTGTGCTCGATTCGGTACTCCCAGCCGCGCTCCTCACACGTCTTCGCAATGACGCCGTGCTTGAAGTCCTTGTAGCCGGAATCCACGTTGACGGCGATGAGCGAGAACGTGATCGGCGCGCGCTGACGGAGGTTGTCCAGAATCTGCATCAGCGCCCAGCTGTCTTTGCCGCCGGACAACCCGACCATGATCCGATCACCATCCTCGATCAGATTGAAGTCGGTAATCGCCTTCGTCGTCTTCTTGGACACGCGCGCTTCGAGCGGACTTCGATAGGCCATCGCGTTCAGTGTAGCAGCAGCGTGACGCTCAGGGCCGGACCGGTTCCCGCACGTCCCTGCGCTCCGCGATCTCATAGATCGGCGTATACGGCGCGTCCTGGTCAACGGCCGTGCGCATCACGCTGCGCAGGTGCACCAGGTCGGCGACCACCGTGAAGGTGCGAGACAAGCCGTACTTCGAGCGCCCGAAGCGACGCGGCCGGTGATTGACCGGGACCTCCGCAACGCGGCCACCGAGCTGGCTGGCCAGGGCAGGCAAGTACCGGTGCATCCCGGGCCGCAGCTTCAATGGCTTGACCACGCTCGCGCGGAATACTTTCAGGGAGCAGCCGTTGTCATGCAGCCGCACGCCGGAGACGAGTCCCAGCAGCCAGTTGGCGACCATCGACGGCACCCGCCGCGTCAGCAATGCATCCTGCCGCTCCTTCCGCCAGCCGCAGACGATGTCGTGGGTGTCGGCGAGGCGGACGAGTCTGGGAATGTCCGCCAGATCGTTCTGCAAGTCGCCGTCGGCAGTGACCACGAGCGAACCACGTGCCTCGGCAAATCCGGCCGAGAACGCCGCGGTCTGGCCGAAGTTTTTCGAAAACCGGATGACGCGGACGCGCGGGTCGCGCTGCTGAAGCTCGCATAGGCGTGCGAACGTCTGATCGACGCTGCCGTCCTCGACGAGAATCGCTTCGTACGGCCGAGCCAGCGATTCCAGGACCGCGGTGAACTCGGCATAAAGCGGGGCCACATTCGACTCTTCGTCCCTCAGCGGGATCACCAGCGAGATATCCGGGGTCATGCTGGCCGCGTCCGGCGGCGCACCAGCCAGAACCCGATTGCGCCAACCACGAGAATCCCGACGACGACGAGAGCGACTGTCCGCCCATGGGTGCGCATCAACTCGAGAGCCGAATCGCCATAGTAGATGGCAAGCACGCCGAGCGCGACATAGCGGGCCCCACGCGCCACCGTCAGGGCGGTGACGAACTGCAGCGGCCGCACGCGAGCGATGCCCGCCGCAAGGACAAACAGCTTGAACGGCGCCGGGGGCGGCAGCAGCGCCGGGATCATCAGCGCCATCAGCCCATTGCGCCGGTACGCGGCAAGCGCGCGCTCGATGTGGCCGGCTTTTAATCGCTTGCGCAGGAACGCCTCACCTCCCCGTTCTGCCAGGTAATAGATCACGTAGCAGCCCGCGACGGACCCGAACGTCGCCATCGCGGCGTAATACAGCATCCAGTCCTTGTTGGCGGTCACCATCACGACCACGAGGAGGTCGTTGATCTGCGGCAGCGACAGGAACGACGCATCGAGGAACGCGACAGCGAAGAGACCGGGGCCCTTGAGACCAAGTGCCAGGGCATGGATCCAGGCGATGAACGACCGCACGCCCACACAGAATATGCTGAGCAGCGCCCCGTGATCACCTCGCGCCTTCCCCGCATCCTCGCCGGCGTCGCCTTCCTGTGCGGTGTGGCTGCGTGGATCCGCTTCTTCAACGACGGCCTGGTCCTCAGCCACTACGACGCCAAGGCCCACCTCGTGGTCGCCCGGCGCGTCATCGACAGCATCACACCGGGATGGCAGCAGATCGGCGCGGTCTGGCTGCCGCTCCCCCATCTGATTCAGATCCTGCCAACGCAGGTGGACCTGTTCTATCGCACCGGGATCGTTGCGTCGCTCGTCTCGATTCTCTCGTTCACGCTGACGACGTGGGCGGCGGCCCGCCTGGTCCTGGCGATGACGGGCTCGATGGCTGGAGCAGCGACCACCGCGGCGCTGTTGGTCGTGAATCCGAATCTGCTGTACCTGCAAAGTACGCCAATGACCGAGCCGTTGATGCTCGCGACCGTCTTCGTCGTCCTGCTCTGGCTGTACGAATGGGTTGAAGGCGTCGAGGCCGGCGCGTCAGGCGTCGTGCCAACGAAACTTGGCGTGGCGTTGTTTGCGGCGGCGTGGACGCGGTACGAGGCGTGGCTGATCATCGCAGCCGCGTTCGCGGCCGTGGCCTTTGCGATGCTGCGAGGCGGCCGCCCCGTCGCGCGTACTGTCCGGCTTCTGTCGCCGCTGGCCGCTTGGCCTGCGTCAGCCGCAGCAATCTTCGTCCTCAACAGCCGCATCGCGACTGGCCAATGGCTCGTGACGGGTGGCTTCTTTGAGATCGACCCGACCTATCACGGTCTCCCGCTGAAATCGCTCATTGCGGTGTGGTGGGGAACGCACCGCGTGAGCGGCTACGTCGTCGAAAGCGTTGCGTTGATGGCAGCCGCGGCTCTGGCACTGCGCGCATTCACACGTCGATCGGCCGCCGCGGTTGTGATTCCGACGGCATTGTTTGCGGCCGCAGCCCTGCCGTTTTACGGCTTCGTCGAGGGACATCCGTTTCGCGTGCGCTACATGGTGGTGCTGGCCGCCGCCTCTGCGCTGATGTGTGGTTTCGCCGTCGCATTCGTTCGAGGCCGAACTGCCGCAGTGCTGGCCGCCGGCCTCGTCGCGGCGTCGATCATCGAATCGCCGCCCTGGAGTCTTCATGCTGCGATGATCGAAGAGGCCCAGTGGGACGTTCCGCGTACGATCGAGCGCCGGGACGTGACGAACTGCCTCCGCAGCCAGTACCACCACGAGAAGGTACTCGCGAGCATGGGCTCCCTCGCCCACTACATGCAGGAACTGTCCGCCGCCGGGCTCGGTATCGCCGACTTCATTCACGAAGGCAACGGCACCCTCTGGCAGCTGGCGCTGAAGACGGGGCCGGCGCCGCATGCGGGTTGGATGATCGTCGAGGAACAATCGGAGGGCGGTGACGTCCTCGCACGCCGGATGCGCGAGGACGCCACGTTCGTAGATGGGATGGAGCGCGTCTGCTCCGGCGGCGGGATCGCCCTCTACCGCCGAAGGTAACTCTCGTTACCGCCCGAACCGAACGCCGATCGTGAAGTTATAGGTCCACCCGCCAAGATCGATCCTGTTTCCAGCAAAATCGCTCGGCAGGTCGGCCTTGGCCGCGGTGTATCGAATCTCGCCGCCGGCGGTCAGCGTCTCGCCGCCGAAGCGGACGCCACCAAGCACCACAGGGCCTGTGGCCGTGCCATTCGCCACATACGAGGCCCTGAACACTTCGCGGTTGTTGTTGAAGTCGATGAAGTCGCCGTTCTCGGAGTAGCGCCAGTTCACCACATTCAGACCGACGCCGAGATACGGCTGGAAAGGATTCGACTGACCAAGTGGCAGCGCGCGCACCGTGAACGAGAACGGCACCGTGCGCAGGCGGAGCTCCTGTTCGATCTCACTGCCATCGGTGTCCACGAAGTCGGTGTATACGGTCGGCACCGTGCGACGGGTAAATCCAATCCCGGCGCCGCCTTCGAAGAACTCGCCGAAGGGCACGAGCCACTCGCCGCCAATCGACGCACTCTTGAAGTCGCTGACGTCGAAAAAGAGAAATGTGCGGTTGGCGTTGAGCACGTCACCACTGACGCGCGCATCTTCGCCGCGTGGGGTAAACAGACCCAGGGAAAAGTTCACTGTCTGCTGTGCGGATACGGTCGCAGGCACGAGGACGGCTACGGTGCATGCGAGCACCAGCACAGGTATGAGTCGCTTGTGCATGGCACCCCTCCCTGCACCAGCGATGCCAACTGCACAGCTGAAGAAAGTGTGCGATTGGTCTGGTTTTTATGCGCTTCGCGCTGGCACGAACTGGACGCTCGCGTCGGCGTGTGACGTCACAGGAGGTCAGTCCGTCCGCTGGCGAGCACGCTCAGCCCGGAACGTGCGGATGACGTTCAGCAGTGCATCATGCACCTGGCCGTTCGACGCCACGAGATGGGCCGCTACCGCATCGAACGGCGACCCGTCCATGCCGGTGATGCGTCCACCGGCTTCGGCGACGACGAGGGCTCCTCCCGCGACATCCCAGGGCTTCAGATGCTGCTCCCAGAACGCATCGAAGCGCCCGGCGGCGACATAGCAGAGGTCAAGCGCCGCCGAGCCGAGTCGCCGCACTGCCCGTGCCTGGCCGAGGAACGCGCCAAACAGGCCCACCAGGTCCGCGGTCTGCTGATGCACATCGTAAGGAAAGCCGGTCACGAGCAGCGCATCAATCAGCTCGCTCGTCGCCGACACGCGGAGTCGAGAGCCATTGAGGTAGGCACCCTCCCCGCGTTCCGCCGTGAATAGTTCGCGGCGCGTCGGGTCGTAAATAGCCGCCGCTTCAGGACGGCCGTCAATCTCGAGCGCCAGCGAGGAACAGAAGATCGGCAGTCCGTGCGCGTAGTTGGTGGTGCCGTCGATCGGATCGAACACCCATCGATGCGTCGACGACGACCGTTCCGCGGGACCGCTGCTCAATTCTTCCGCCAGCACATCGTGCGTGGGAAAGCGCTCCGCGATCACCGCGCGGCACATCCGCTCGCACTCGACATCCACTTCGGTGACGAGGTCGATCGTGCCCTTCTTGTCCACACGGAAGCCGGACTCACGGCGGGAAAGCTGAATATCGCCAGCGCGAAGGACGATCTCGGCAGCGGTGGCGAGAAAAACGGGGTCCGGACGGCTCACGCGCTGAGACAGCCCGGATCCTGCACCGGGCCGGCGCGCTTCACCATCACCATCTCCATGCCACCTTCAGCTGCGCGCTGCAGGAACATTTCGTCCATGAAGCTGCGAATCAGGAAGATGCCGCGGCCGCTGCCCTTGAGAAGGTTTTCAGGGGCCAGGGGATCGGGAACGTCCTCGGGATCGAATCCGGGGCCTTCGTCGCGGACGCGGATGCTGACGCCCTGGGGCGCCACCGTACCTTCAAGCGGGGTGAATTCGACGTGCACTCGCTTGGCCGTGTCATTCCGGTTGCCGTGCTTGATGGCGTTGATGACCGATTCGCGCACGGCAACGTTCACCCAGTGACGCGCTTCCTCATCGAGGCCCGCCAGCCGCGCGATGTGGTCGCTAACCACCTGCACCAGATCGAGCATCTCGAAGGTGCTGTCGAAGTCGAGGCGAACGGTTTGGCCGCTGCGCATGAAGGGCTGCAAATCCATCTTACGACGCGAAGGTCGATTCAGTGCCCTACGGTTTGAGCCCCTGGGCGGTGGGGGTCAGTCGGATTCCTGCACGGGTCGGGCCGGTCATCATCTGTCCGACAGTAACAGAGGATCCTGCCGCGCGTTGCACAGTAACCATGTATTGATGGCTCTGAAAGGCATGGGCCTCAGCGATCATCTGCCCATATTCCCCCAGAAGTGCTGGAATTCGGGTCGAAGCCGCGATCGCCTCATAGCGTCCGCCGGTCAGATCCGCCACCGATTTCCCGACATGGACCTGGCGGGCGCCGACCAGCTGTGTGCTAGACGACCCGCCGGTGCTCAGCATGATGACGTGGACGCGTGAAGGATAGGTCAACAGCTGCCGCCCCATCTTATTGATTTCAGGTTCCCGGGACGTGCTCCCTTCCAGCCCGGTGGTGGACACCATGACGATGACCGGGAAATTCACGACCTGCTTCCGGTTTTCCTGCTCAATCCTGTTGGCGGCCTCCACCAGACCCTCGACAAATCGCGGTGATGACTGGTCCGGCGTAATCCGGTCCACGCTCTTCTGCAGCTGCTCGGCGTCGCTCGTCGGCCGGATAATCCAGCGTGGCTGCGGAGCGAGGGTAAGAATGGAGACTTCAAGGCCAGCAGGCAGTGCGGCAAGGAACGCCTTGAGGCCCGACCGGTACTGTGACAACAGCTGGCCGGTGTCAGCACCGTTGTCCACGAGCACGGTGACCTTCACGGGCCAGTTGACGGGCACCATTTTCACGACCGGCGTCGCACGGCCATCTTCCGCGACTGCCAGATCCTCCGGCTTCAGGTCGGCGACCGGTTCGCCGGTCACCGTCGTCGCCGAGAGAAAGAACGTAACCTGGTCGTTCTGCGCGTTCACGGCCACAGTGGCGCCTGCGGCTATCAGCAGAACCACGACCGCACGAATCCACGCGCCACCCATTCCGTTCACGTGCTTCATGTAGAGGCCTCCGGCGCCCCCTGTTATAGTTCGGCCATGGGCTCGCCGCAAAGCGTTGTTGTGCGTCCGACGCCGTCTGTGCGTGGGCCGGTGCGGCCACCCGGCGACAAGTCTATTTCGCATCGGTATGCGCTGTTCGCCGCGCTTGCCGAGGGGACATCCACGCTCAACGGGTACTCCACCGGGGCTGATTGCGCGTCAACGCTGAGCTGCCTTCGTGCGCTCGGCGTCGCCGTGGACATCATCGGACGGGATGCCACCGGCCTGCAGGTCCGCATCGTCGGACGCGGACTGCGGGGGTTTCAAAAGCCGAACGCTGCCCTCGACGCCGGCAATTCCGGAAGCACGATGCGGATGCTTGCCGGAGTGTTGGCAGCGCAGCCGTTCGTCACACAAATCGGCGGCGACGAATCATTGAGCCGCCGTCCGATGCGCCGCATCATCGTCCCGCTCGAGCGGATGGGTGCCCGCATTGCGTCGAACGACGGGCGGCCGCCTCTGACAATCGAGGGCGCTGCGCCTCTCCGTCCGATCGCGTTTCAGACCGATGTGCCAAGCGCGCAGGTCAAGAGCTCGGTGCTCCTGGCCGGACTGCATGCGGACGGCGAAACCCGCGTCACCGAAACGGTGCAGACGCGCGACCACACCGAGCAAGGGCTGAAGTTGTTCGGCGTCGATGTGCACCGCGCCGGGCTGACCGTCTCGATTCAAGGAGGACAGCACCCTCATGCCGCCGATCTGAACGTGCCGGGTGATATTTCGTCCGCGGCGTTCTGGATGGTGGCTGCGTCGGCGCTTCCTGCCTCCGAAGTGACTGTCAGCGACGTCGGACTGAATCCGACGCGGACGGCGATCATCAATGTGCTGCGGCGAATGGGCGCGGACATCGTTGTCGAGAGCGCGACTACCGATGCTGAGCCGATGGGCCGCATCGTCGTCCGACATGGCGACTTGAAGGCGGTCGAGATTGCACCGGAGGAGGTGCCCGGGTTAATCGACGAGTTACCTGTGCTCGCGGCACTTGCCACCCATGGCGGCGCTCTCCGTGTGACCGGAGCCGGTGAACTGCGCTACAAAGAGAGCGACCGGATCAGCGAGCTTGCGGACGGACTCCGCCGGATGGGCGCACGCATCGAGGAACTCTCCGACGGCTTTCACGTGCACGGTGACCGCCGGCTGCGTGGCGGCGAAGTCGATGCACGAAACGATCATCGGCTCGCCATGGCGTTCGCCATCGCAGCGCTTGGCGCCACCGGCCCCACCACCATTCATGATGCCGGCGCCGCGGCGGTGTCGTATCCCGAGTTCTTCACCGTGCTGGAATCGCTGCGCGCGTGAACGCGGACAA
>DASROF010000076.1:0-47850 GCA_035647075.1 Vicinamibacterales bacterium
CTACGTACACCGAATGGTGACTCTCGACGATGTCAGGGCGGCGGCGGTGCGGATTCGCGGAGTCGCGGTGCGGACGCCGCTGCTCGACGTCGGTCCGCTGGCGCTCAAATGCGAGAACCTGCAGCCGATGGGCGCGTTCAAGGTGCGCGGTGCCTGCAACATGATCGCGCAGCTGTCGCCCGCCGCGCGCTCCGCTGGCGTCATCACGTACTCGTCTGGTAACCACGGCCAGGCGGTGGCGCTCGTCGCCAAACGATTCGGGATTCCCGCCGTTGTCGTGATGCCGGAGACCGCACCTCCGATCAAGGTCGAGGGTGTGCGACGGTACGGCGCCGAAGTGATTGTTGCAGGCACCACGACCTTGCACCGCAAGACTCGCGCGGAACAGGAGCTCGCGCGCCGGGGCCTGACCATGGTGCCGCCATTCGACGATCCGTGGGTGATTGCCGGCCAGGGGACCGTCGGCCTCGAGATCCTCGAGCAGTGTCCAAACGTGACCACGGTGTTCGTCCCGACGGGCGGCGGTGGGCTGATCTCGGGCGTCAGTGCGGCGATCAAAGGGATGCGCAGCGGCGTTCGCATCGTCGGCGTCGAGCCGGAGGGCGCGGCGAAGATGTCACGCTCGCGTGAGGCCGGTCATCCAGTGACGCTCGATCGCATTGCCAGCATTGCCGACGGACTGCTGGCGGTCAGGCCAGGGGACCTGACCTTCGAGCACGTGCAGACGCTGGTCGATGACGTGGTGACGGTCAGCGACGAACAGATCACTGCGGCGGTGCGGTGGCTGTTTCGCGAGGCCAGCCTCGTCGCGGAGCCGAGTGGTGCGGCGGCCGTGGCCGGGGCACTCGAGGGCGGATCGTCGGTCGGTGGGGTGAGTGTCGCGATCGTGTCGGGAGGAAACGTCGATCCCGCGGCGTATGCCGGCTATATCTCGCCGGGTCCGCCTTCGAAGTGACACGCTACACGAGTGGCCTGGCGGCGGCGATGGCTTCTTCGACAGTCGTGATCTCTCCGTCCAGCTGTTTCTCGTAGACCTGCTTCAGCACGTCGCCCACGCGGGGGCCCGGTGTCATGCCCAGATCGAGCAGGTGCCGACCGAGGAGCAGAGGAGCGGGCGGCCGATGTTCGACGCCGAGCGCACGTGCGCGCTCCAGGAACCAGTCCATCGCCGAACAATCAAAGTTTCCGCTTCGACCAAGGCAGTCTGCTCTCGCCAGCCGTGCCAGCAGCTCGAGATCGACTTTCTGAGCGAGACGGCGGAACGCCCCGTCGCCGACGTTGTGCGCTTTGCGAAACATGCCCGGCTTCAAGTGATTGGCCACCAATCCGATCACCTGACCGCGGACATCGAAGCCGTCGAGGCTGTGCACGTTGAGTCGGTCGAGAAGAGACAGAGTCGGCGCGACGCCCGCCTGCTCGTGATCGATCGACCGAATACGGCCGTCGATGAACGCAGTCGTCGCCGGTTTTCCCAGGTCGTGACACACGGCACCGAGCATCACGGTGACGAGCTGCGTACGAGCAAGCTCGGCATTCAGCTCGCGGGCCTTGTCGATCACCATGAGGGTGTGGACCCACACGTCGCCCTCGGGGTGCCACTCCGGCTCCTGCTCGCATCCAACGAGCGGACGCAGCTCGGGAAGCACCTGGTCGATGACGCCTAGCTCGAGCGCCAGCGCGAATCCAGGAGACGGCCGCTTCGCGTGGAGCAGCAGCTTTTCGATTTCACCCCAGATCCGCTCGGCCGGCAGATCGTCGATGACGATTCGCCCGCACAGCGCCGCGGTCTCTTCCTCCAGTACGAACTCGAAACGCGCAGCAAACTGCACGGCGCGCAGGACACGCAAGCTGTCATCGCCGAACGTCTGCAGGTCGACAGCGCGCAGCCGTCGTCGCGCCAGATCGCCACGACCGTCGAACGGATCCTGATATGTGTCCGTGAGCGGGTCCCAGGAGATCGCGTTGATCGTAAAGTCGCGACGCCGGGCGGCGTCCTCCTCGGACATGAACGGATCGCCTTCCACATCGAAGGCCTTGTGCCCGCGCCCGCGCTTGGACTCGCGGCGCGGCAGGGCGACGTCGATCGCGATCCCGCCGTCCACCGGACCCGCAACCTTGTAGACCGGAAAGCTCTGGCCCACCGGCTCGACGCGCCCGAGTGGCGCCAGCAACGTTGGCAGCTCGTCCTGCCGGATGCCGTAGACCTCGATATCCACGTCCTTCGAGGGCTCGCCGCGCAGCTGATCACGGACCCAGCCGCCGACGATGAACGCCCGGCCTCCGGCGTCGCGCACGGCGCGCGCGATGTCCAGAGCGAGTGGAGGCGGAGGGCTCACATTTCGACCTGAACTCCCAGCTCGACGACACGCTCAGGCGGCAGCTTGAAGAACGCGGTCGCGCGGACGGCGTTGCGCGCCATCAGCACGAACAGGTTCTCTCGCCACTTGGCCATGCCCGGCCGGTCGGTGACGACGATCGTTTCGCGGCCCAGGAAAAAGGTCACATCGTCAGGATCGATCGGGACGCCGGCATCGCGCAGCTGCATGAGCGCTTCCGGGATGTCGGGGTCCTCCATGAATCCGTACTGCACCCGCGCGTTGAAGAGGCCGTGTCCAAGCGGTGTGACGTTCACGCGTTCCTCCGGCTGCACATACGGAACCGGAACCGTGGACACGGTCAGCACCACCACGTGTTCGTGCAGCACCTTGTTGTAGCGCAGGTTATGGGCGAGGGCTGCCGGCGTACCTGTCGGTTGGGCTGTCATGAATACGGCCGTGCCCACCACTCGCGTGGGCGGGTGCGCGGCAACGGCAGCGGCGAACTCCTCGAGCGGAAACGCCCGGGCGGTGAGCCGCTCGGCGACCAGCCGTCGTCCGGTCTTCCACGTCGTCATGAACGTGAAGATGAGCGCGGCGATGACGAGCGGCAACCACCCGCCCTGCAGGATCTTGAACGCGTTGCCGGCGACGTACGACAGGTCAATCGTGATGAATACCAGCACAAAGGCGACGACTACGGGCACAGGCCATCGCCACCGCATGCGGCCGACGATCGGCAGCAGCGTCCCCGTAATCAGCATTGTTAACGCCACGGCGATCCCGTACGCGGCTGCCAGTGCCGCCGACGATCGGAAGCCGATCACAATGAGGACGCAGCTGATAGCCAGAAACCAGTTCACTTGCGGGACGTACACCTGTCCCATCTCCCAGGACGATGTGTGCTCGACGTCGAGCCGCGGGGCGAACCCGAGCTGGATGGCCGCGCGGGTCAACGAGAAGGCGCCGGAAATGAGCGCCTGTGACGCGATGATCGCGGCCGCCGTTGCCAGCGCGACGAGAGGCAGCCGTGCCCAGGCGGGGGCCAGCATGAAGAACGGTTGGTTGGCCGTCTGGCCGTTCGACAGCAGCAACGCGCCCTGTCCGAAGTAGTTCAGGAGCAAGGCGGGCAACACGAGCGTGAACCACGCCAGACGGATCGGTCTGGTTCCGAAGTGTCCGAGATCCGCGTAGAGCGACTCGCCGCCCGTCACGACCAGGAAAACCGCTCCAAGCACGGCGATCGAATGCAGTCCGTTCTGCTGAAAGAACGAGATCGCGTGCATCGGGTTGACCGCGCCGAGTACCGCTGGTTGCTGCGCGATCCAGCTGATCCCGAGGGCAGCGATGACGGCGAACCAGATCACCATGATTGGCCCGTACGCCCGCCCAATCCGATGCGTGCCGTACTGCTGCACGCTGAACACGATGATCAGAATGAAGACGGAGACCGGGACAACGTACGGTTGGAACACTGGCGTTGCCACTGTGATGCCTTCGATGGCGCCGAGCACCGTAATCGCGGGAGTGATCATGCCATCGCCGTACAGCAGCGCGGCGCCGAAGATCCCCAGCAGGACGAGGGTGGTCGGCGCGCCGCTGCCGCGGGGCGGCAGTAGCGACGTCAGCGACAGAATGCCGCCTTCGCCCTTGTTGTCTGCACGCAGCACGAGCGCCATGTACTTGATGGAGATCACCAGGACAAGGGAGTAGATGATGAGTGAGAGGACGCCGAGCACGTTGTCATGCGTCGGCGGAACAGGATGGGTCCCGAAAAAGCACTCCCGCAACGCATACAGCGGGCTGGTGCCGATGTCTCCGTAAACGACGCCGACGGCTGTCAGCGTGAGTGGAAGCAGTGGCCTGCGTCCACTATTTGTCGACAAACACGACTCCCATCAAGAGGGCGCTTGTGACAGTACCACGAAAAAGAAGAAGGCCAGGCGTGAAGCCTGGCCTGAGAGCAGGTGTGCGTACCGGTGGACTAGGCGTCGCGCGCGGCGGCTAGGCGACGCGGCGCTCGCTCACGAGCGGCATGCGGACGACGTGCGGCTCGGGCCGTACCACTTCGCGGCCTGTCATGCCTTTCACTTTCACGTCCCACCCCGGAGTTTCGTGTCCGCACGATGAACAGAGCAGCGAGACACGGCCGTCGCCGAAGTGCAGCAATGAATCATGGCCGTGGAGACCGCAGATGAACCGCCGCAACTGCTCGCCAACACGCGACATCACTTTGTGGTGCTGCGCAGAATCCGTAGACATCATTCCTTCCCCTTGGTCCTTCCTCGTCCTTCACTACGACGCCGCCGGGCGTCGACCCGGTGCGAGGCTTCCGTTACCGACGAACTTCAAGAGAAATGCCAGAGCCCGCCCTGCGACAGGAAACGGTCGTCACACAGCGGTTTACGGGGGATCGCGCGGCGTGCGCCCGTTCCAGGAGGGCCAGAAAATCTCAGGAATGCCAGAAAAGTGCGCTGAACGCCCGAATTAATGTCTGAAGACCGAACGCACGCGTCACGGGTACAACGCGGGCTGCACCTCAGCCATGCTGTGGCGTCCTAACGTTCGCGCCCGAGCGCCCGCAAAACGAAGGCAACGTTGGCTGGCCGTTCGCCCAGGCGGCGCATGAAATAGGCAAACCACTGCTGTCCGAATGGAAGATAAATACGCAGGCGATATCCGTCCGCCACCAACCGGGCCTGCAGGTCGCGTCGGATTCCATACAGCATCTGAAACTCGAAACGGTCGCGGCCGATGTTCAGCGCGGTCGCGAACGCCCGCGTGTCGGCGATCAGCGCCTCGTCGTGCGTGGCGATGGCCGGATATGTGCCATGTTCAAGCAGCGTCTGCATGAGTCGGCGGAAGGCGGCATCGACGTCCGCCTTCTTCTGAAACGCGGCTGTAGGCGGCTCTTTATACGCTCCCTTGACCAGCCGCACGCGCGCTCCCAGCGTAATCATCCGGGCGACGTCCTGCTCCGTCCGGTGCAGCGCCGCCTGCAACGCCAGCCCGACGTTCCGATACTCCTGCTGCCACAGGGTTTCGAATACCTCCAGCGTCACCGCGGTGTACGGGGAGTTCTCCATGTCGATCCGCACGAAGAATCCGTGTTTGCTGGCAGGGTCCAGGATGCGACGAAGGTTATCGACGCACGTCGCGCGGTCCACGTCCACCCCGAGTTGCGTGAGCTTCAAGGAGATGTTGCGCTCGATCCCCGATGCGACGATCACATCGAGCAACCGGCCGTATTCACGGGTGGCCGCGGTCGCCTCATCGATCGACGTCACGCTCTCGCCGAGATAGTCGAGCGTCAGTGAGAGCCCGCGTTCCTGGAGAGCCCGGGCGTCACGGATGGCTTCCTCGACGGTCTCACCGGCAATGAACCGGCGCGCGAAGCTGTCCGGCGTCGCCATCCCGTATTTCGACGCCAGCCGTTTGAGCGCTCTGCTTCGCGACAGGGCGAAGAACAGCGCTTTGGACCCCCCGTACATCGACGATTAATGCGTGCGGCGGGAAGGAGACTCGAGCAGATGATCGAGCGAGCGGGCGTAATAGCGGAGTACGTTGCGGTCGCGAACGCGCAGCCGACCATTCTCGACAACGACGATGCCCCGCGACTCGAGCGGTTCAATCGCCGCGTCCACAGCCTGCGGTCCGCTGGTGACGCCGAGATTCGCGCCGCAGGAGCCAAGCGTGTCGATGAGGACCGACGCGCTGTCCTCCAGATCCCGGCGCGAGATGGACGGCCGCATCGCCGCTGCGACGACGGCGGTGGGTAACACCTTGTACAACCGTCCGACCGTTTTCATGATCGTGCGGGCAAAGTCGAGGACCGAGCTCCTGGAGTTCGGGTCAACGCCGTCGACAGAGATCGGCGCACCGAAGGTGACGAACGCACGCGACTTGTAGCCGACGGCGAACCGGACGATTTCGGCAATCTCGCGGCTGAACGGTCGTTGCGTTCTCTTCACACGCTGTCGTGCGAGCACATGGTCTTCGACAACGAGGTCGTAGGAGACGGCTGACGGGACGATGACGAGGTGCGGATGGTCGGACTGAAGCGCGGCATTGAGCAGGCCGGTCTTCGGCGGCTTGATCTCGCCGCTGTAGCTGCGCCCGCCTTCCGGAAAGAAGAAGAGATCCTGTTTCCGCAGCAGCTCGGCCACGTACGCCTTCAGCGTCATCAGGTAGAGCGGATCGCGCGAGTTGCGGCGGATGGGCATCGCGCCGGTGACGTGGCGGTTCAGGAGGCCGAGCGGTCCGCCAAACAGGTTGATGCCGGCAGCGATCACCGGCGGCCTCACGCCGTTGTCGTCGAGGACCAGCGGTTCAACCAGATAATCGCAGTGGCTGCGATGGTTGGACACGTAGACGACGCGCCCACTGCGCGTGGCGGCCTTCGGCGACTCGATGTTTTCCCCGATCCGCTCGACGTTGCGGAGCAAGAGGTAGACCGGATGCTTGAGTGCCCGGTACATCGAGTAGCGCTGCGTGGTCCGCAGCTCCTCGACGTATGCCTCGATGCGTTCGCGCGCCTCCCGACCGCTTTCGCCGTGCGCGTCCTCGAGGTATTTGGCGATTTCGTCCCTGGACAGCACGGCGCGCGTGATTTCGTCAAGCATCGCCAAGGCCCGGACTATAGCACTAGAGGCGCTGACAAATCGCCTCCGCGAATTCCATTGTCCCGACGGTGCCGCCGAGATCTCGCGTTCGCACTCCGGCGGAAAGCACGGCACGAAGCGCGGTCAGGATGCGTTCGGCCACGGCTGGCTCGTTGATGTGATGCAGCATGAGTACCGCCGAGTGCAGCAGGGCCATCGGGTTGGCGAGCCCCTTCCCGGCAATATCGGGCGCGCTGCCGTGAACGGCCTCGAAGACCCCGATGTCGGTACCTAGATTCGCGCCGGGGACAACGCCGAGGCCGCCGACAAGGCCGGCACAGAGGTCCGACACGATGTCGCCGTACAGATTCGGCAGCAGCAGCACATCGAACTGCGCGGGGTTCATGACCAGATGCATACACGCGGCGTCGACGATGCGCTCGTCGCAGCGGATGTCCGGATACTGCGCAGCCACCCGTTGCGCCGTCCGCAGAAACAAGCCGTCGGCCATCTTCATGATGTTGGCCTTGTGGACGACGGTCACACGCCGGCGTCCATGACGGCGCGCGTAGTCGAACGCAAACGTTGCCACTCGGGTGGACGCGTCTTCCGTGATGATCTTCAGGCTTTCGACGACGCCGGGAACGACCTCGTGCTCGAGGCCTGCATAGAGATCCTCCGTGTTCTCGCGAACGATGACGAGATCCACGCCCTCGTACCGGGAGGGCACCGAAGGAATGTTCCAGACCGGCCGCAGGTTGACGAACAGATCGAGCGCCTTGCGCAGGCCGACGTTCACACTGGTGAAGCCGCCACCGACCGGCGTGGTCACCGGGCCTTTCAGCGCGACCTTGTTGCGACGGATCGAATCGAGCAGCGCGGTGGGCAGCGTGTCGCCGTGCTTCTCGAGCGCGAGCACGCCGGCATCCTGCGGATCCCATTCAACGTGAAGCCCCGCGCGTTCGAGGATCGTGACGACCGCCGCGGTCACTTCCGGACCGATACCGTCACCGGCAATCAGGGTGATTCGATGGATCATTGGCCGTGGTCCCGTGCCTCCCAATAGAGCAGCGCGAGGGCTCCCACAATGTTGGCCACCATGAGTCTTGTTGAGAGCTGGTGCAGCTGGTCGAAGCGGATCCTGAGCGCATCACCAGCAGGCAGCAGCGAAGGCAGCCGTCCCGCTTCGAGTTGAATCGCGTCGATCGTGCGAAGCACGATGAAACCGGAATACAGCGCGACGAGCAGCATGACGGTGATGAGACCCAGACGCACGGCGAACGCACGCGGCCGCGGTCCGAGCACGGCCATCGCGCCGATGCTCACGAGCAGGATGGTGCCGCAGGCGTACGCGACATAGTGGAATCGCACGAGGATCGTTCCAAACAACTCGCCGGCGAGTGCGCGGCCATTCTCAGGCGCGCTTGCCTGCAGAACCTGAAAGGTGGCGGGTGCGACGAGCGCGCCCAGGACGACCATGCCGCCCAGCCAGATCCCGAGGGCAAGCACATAGACGTACCGCAGCGCGAGCATCCGACCATTATAGAAAACTGCTGTTCACTCTTCCGTGTTCTCGCTTCTCGAACGGCGAACTGAGCACCTGGAAGCGTGACCGGCGGACTATAATCTCGCTTTCGGAGGTCCTGAATTGGCAGTAGAGGCTGCAGCGCGCGTGCCGGCGCTGATGAACATCGCGACTCGTCTGCGTATCGATTCAGTGCGTTCGACCACGGAGGCGGGGAGCGGGCATCCAAGCTCGTGCTGCTCGGCGGCGGAGATCATGGCGGCGCTGTTCTTTGGCGAGATGCGCTACGACCCGCGCGATCCTGCGAATCCGGACAACGATCGCTTCGTGCTCTCGAAAGGGCACGCCGCGCCGATTCTGTACGCCGCCTGGGCCGAGGCCGGGATCATCACGCGCGACGATCTGCTGACGCTGCGTCGAATCGATTCCGATCTTGAAGGCCATCCGACGCCGCGGCTGCCGTGGGTCGACGTGGCGACCGGATCGCTCGGGCAGGGTCTCTGTGCGGGTGTGGGGATTGCGCTGAACGCGCGGCGCATCGCCTCGGAGTACCGCACGTACGTGCTGATGGGCGATGGCGAGACCGCGGAAGGATCGGTGTGGGAAGCTGCGGCTGCCGGGGTGCACGATCGGCTCGATTCGCTCTGCGCCATCATCGACATCAACGCGCTTGGCCAGAGTCAGCCCACCCAGTGGGAGCACGACGTGAACTCGTACGCCATGCGCTGGTCCGCGTTCGGGTGGCACACCATCAGCGTCGACGGCCACGATCTTCCAGCGGTGCTTGATGCGCTGGAACAGGCTCGCCGGACCCGCGGCCGGCCGACCGTGATTCTCGCGAGGACCGTCAAGGGCAAAGGGATTTCGTTCATCGAGGGCAAGAACGGCTGGCACGGCAAGACGCTGAAGAAAGGCGAGGAAGCGGAGCAGGCGCTTGCCGAACTGCAGTCCCAGTTCGTACCGGAGGACGAGGCAGCCGCGCCACCGCCTGCGCCGGCACGGCGCCAGCGTCCGGCGCCGGCGCCAGCGAAGCCGGCCCCGCCGTCATACCGACTGGGAGACAGCGTGGCCACGCGCGAGGCCTACGGAACGGCGATCGCGAAGCTCGGCGCCGGTGACGACCGGATCGTTGCGCTCGACGCCGACGTCAAGAACTCGACGTTCAGCGACAAGTTCGAGCAGCAGCACCCCGCGCGGTTCTACGAGAACTTCATCGCCGAGCAGGTGATGATCGGCGCCGCGATGGGACTGGCGGCTCGCGGCGCGATCCCCTTCCCGTCCACGTTCGCGGCATTTCTGACGCGCGCCTACGACTTCATCCGCATGGCCGCGATCAGCAACGTCAACATCAAGATCGCCGGCTCCCACGCCGGTGTCTCGATTGGCGAGGACGGTCCGTCGCAGATGGCGCTCGAGGATCTGGCGATGATGCGCGCCCAGCCCAACATCACCGTGCTCTACCCGTGCGATGCGGTGAGCACCGAACGGCTCCTCGCAGAAGCGGCCTATCACGCCGGACCGGTCTACATGCGGACATCGCGGCCGAAGACGCCGGTGATCTACGGGCCCGACGAGCAGTTCGAGCTGGGTGGCCTGAAAGTGCTTCGTCAGAGCGCCGCGGATGTCGCGACGGTCATTGGTGCCGGCGTGACGGTCTTTGAGGCGCTCAAGGCCTACGACGAGTTGCAGAAACAGGGCGTGAGCATTCGCGTCGTCGATCTCTACTCGCTGCAGCCGGTCGACGCGACGGCGCTCGTCCAGTGCGCAGCAGCCACGAAGGGCCGGCTGATCACCGTTGAGGATCATTACCGCGCTGGCGGCATCGGCGACGCCGTCGCCACGGCAGTGGCTGGCAGTGGCTATACGGTGAGACGTCTGGCTGTATCCGAAATCCCTCGCAGCGGAACTCCAGAGCAACTGCTGGATCGTTACGGCATCTCAGCGCCGCACATCGTCGCGGCGGTCAAGGAACAGTAAGGCGCGCCGCGCGCTAGTGCGGGAACCCGGTAGCGGCAATGACGCGCCGGGCCTGCCAGAGATGACGACGCTCGTGCGCGGCCATGAGCGCGAATCCGGAGTTCAACGACATCCTGATCCAGCTGCTGGCAGGTGAATGGACCTTCGCCCGCCGCAGATCCAGCCCGCTCGCCTGTCGCAGACGATCGATGAACTGGACCTGGTATGCGCGAAACGCGGCCATGATCTCGGAGCGTGAGCGCTGCACGGCCGGTTGAAATGAGCTCGGGGCCTTCAAATTGATGCGAGCCGGCGGCTCCATCGTTCGAACGAGAAACCGGCCGACGAGATCGTGGGTGAAGGGGCCCTCGCCGTACAGCCCGCGGCGGATGGCTTCGGCGATGCCCTCGTCGAGCTGTGGCAGATAGAGCCGTGCGGTGACGTTGAGATGGTCGAGGCATTCGGCGATCGACCAGGAGCCGGCGGCGGGCCGCCAGATGAACTGTTCTTCGTTGAGCGGTGAGACCAGCGCGTCGGCTTGCTCCGCGAGGCGTTCAAACTGCTGCTTGTACTCGTCGACTTCGGGGGCGAGCGCAAGCGGACCAGCCACGGGCTCATTGTAAACGCCGCACGCGCGTATAATCCGGGCGCGGTTCACACAAACGCATGACTTATTCGCGCCGCGAGTGGCTGTATTTTGCCGGAACGATTGCGGCCGCAGCTGTCACGCCGGCGGGGAGCGTCAGACTGCGCGCGCGTGTCCCGCAGAGTGCGCCCACTGCCCGCACACGGATCGACACGCATCACCACGTATTCCCACCGCCATACATCGCTGCGCTGATCGAGGGAAAACAGGACGCGCAGGTTGCCAAAGCCTGGTCGGTTGCCCGCACGCTGGACGACATGGAACGAGCGGGTGTCGAGACGTCCATCCTGTCGGTGACACAGCCGGCGGTCGCGTTCGCGCCGGTTGACGTGGCCAGACGCGTGGCTCGGGAATCGAACGAGTGGGTGGCGAAACTCGTTGCCGACAACGGCCGACGATTCGGCTCGTTCGCCACCCTGCCGATGCCCGATGTCGAGGGCACACTGCGCGAAATCGCCTACGCGCTCGACACGCTGAAGGCCGACGGCGTCTGCCTGCTCACGAGCTACGGAGAACGGTGGCTGGGGAATCCGTCGTTTGCGCCGGTGCTCGACGAGTTGAATCGGCGGAAGGCGGTCGTCTACACGCATCCGGCAACGGCGGACTGCTGCCGCAATCTCCTGCCGGAGATTCCGACGACGGTGATTGAGTTCGGGACGGATACGAGTCGGACCATTACCGACATCGTGTTCAGCGGAACGGCGGATCGCTGTCGCGATGCGCGGTTCATCTTTTCGCATGCCGGCGGCACGATCCCCTTCCTGACGGAGCGCCTTGTCCGCCTGCCGGTTCAGAATCCTGCAATGCAGAAACGCGTACCGCGCGGCGTACTGACCGAGTTGAAGCGGTTCTTCTACGACACCGCGTGGTCCGCGCACCCGATGGCGCTGGCGTCGCTGACGAAGCTCGTGCCGGCGACGCAGATTCTGTTCGGATCCGATTACCCGTACCGGACCGGCGAGGATCATGTGAAGGGGCTGCTGGAGTACGGCTTCATCGCCGCAGATCTTCGAGCCATCGAGCGCGACAATGCGGTGAGGCTGCTCCCGCGGCTGAGTTAAATCCATACGTGCCATCTATTTACAGGCAGGCGTGGGTCCGATAGAATAATCAGGCGCCAGGCTGCAGGTCACCCCTAATCCTGACGCTCCTCCTACAATTCGGGCCGTTTTTCGTTTCTTCGGCGCTCCTCCGAACGTTCGGCGGGCTCAGTCGAGGCAGGCCGGTCCCTTTCGTCTCGCTTGAGGTGTGTGGTGCTCGCAGGGAAATTGCCAGGTAGACGACTGTTCTGGGTGGGCACCGGCGTGCTCCTCGTTGTGCTCGTCATCGGAGGCACGGTTGCGCAGAGACTGAACAGCGCAGCTCAGCCGACAGCCGCTCCGTTCTCTGATTTCCTGACCGGCATCTCGGCGGGATCGATCAAGAGCGTGGTCGTCGATGCCGACACGCTGACGTTCGAGACCAAGGACGGCAAACGGTTCGAGAGCATCGCCCCACAGGGATACGCGGCCGCCAATCCAACGTTCATGACCGGTCTTGCCGACCGCGGTGTCCGCGTCGACGTCAACCCGGTTCGGACGTCGCGCGTAAGCAGCTTCGGTGCACTGGCTCTCGGTCTGCTGTTCTTCGGCTTCGCCGCCCTCGCGCTGTTCCGCGTCGTGACCGGCCGGGTGCCGACGCTCGAGAAGGCCCGCACAATTGATCCTGAGGCCGTGACGGTCACGTTCAAGGACGTGGCCGGTGTCGACGAGGCCAAGGACGAGGTTCAGGAGATCGTTGACTTCCTCAAGGATCCGGCGCGGTTTGCCACGATTGGCGGTCGCATTCCGCGCGGCGTGCTGCTCGTGGGCCCTCCGGGTACCGGGAAGACGCTGCTGGCGAGGTCCATGGCGGGCGAGGCCGGCGTGCCGTTCATTTCCACGAGCGGATCGGATTTCGTCGAGATGTACGCCGGCGTCGGCGCGTCGCGGGTGCGCAAGCTGTTCAAGGAGGCACGTCGCCACAAGTCGTGCATCATCTTCATCGATGAGCTCGATGCCGTCGGGCGCAGTCGCGGCGGCAACTCGCTCAGTCACGAGGAGCGCGAGCAGACGCTCAACCAGCTGCTCGTCGAGATGGACGGCTTTACGCAGAGCGACAGCATCATTGTCGTCGCGGCCACCAACCGCGCGGATATCCTCGACTCGGCGTTGCTGCGACCGGGACGCTTCGACCGGCAGGTCACGGTCGGCAATCCGGATCTCAAGGGGCGCGAGCAGATCCTTCGCGTGCACTCCCGCAAGGTGGCGCTGGAGCCGGACGTCGATATGCGAGCGATCGCTCGCGGCACTCCCGGCTTTTCGGGCGCTGACCTGGCAAATCTGGTGAACGAGGCGGCGCTGATTGCCGCACGCGCCGGCCATCTGACCGTGACGAACGCCGACCTCGACGCCGCACGCGACAAGGTGCTGATGGGCGTCGAGCGCAAGTCGGTCGCGATGAGCGAGCACGAGCGCGTGACGTGCGCGTATCACGAGGCCGGCCACGCAGTCGTGGCGGCGATGCTCCCGGATGCGGACCCGCTGCACAAAGTGACGATCATCCCGCGCGGCCGTGCGCTGGGCGTGACGATGCAGCTGCCGGAGGCGGACCGATACACGCACTCGAAGCCATTTATCGAGTCGCAGATTGCGATTCTGATGGGTGGACGCGTCGCCGAGGAGCTGTTCCTGCGTCAGATGACGAGCGGCGCGTCCAACGACATCGAGCGTGCAACCGAACTGGCGCGCAAGATGGTCTGCGAACTCGGCATGTCGCCGCTCGGTCCTGTCCATTTCCGTCGTCCCGCCAGTGCATTCGACAACGACAGCCGTGCCGCGGGCTTCTCGGAAGGGACGGCGCGACGGGTCGATGACGAGATCTCGACGCTGGTCATGAAGGGATACGAGGCGGCACGGCAGATTGTCGGGCATCAGCGTGAGGCGGTGAAGGCGCTGGCCGAAGAGCTGCTCGAGGTCGAGTCCGTTGACGCCGACCGCATGAAGCAGATCGTCGCCCAGCATGTCGTGCCCGAACGGCGGGCGGCCCAGGGCTGATCCAGCCTGGCCGGGCAGCGAAACGCTGCTCACGCTCAATGTTGAACGGCCGAGGCCGACCGCGAGGTCGGCCTTTGCTGTGTACGGGCTGTAGTACCTTTGCCTTCTGGCCCTGTCGTCTGACTTTTCCCGAGGCTTCCGTGACTCCCACTCCATTCATTCGACTCGCTGCAGCGACGCTACTGGCTGCGACGATTGCCCGTTCGGCGGAGGCGCAGCATCTCACCATCGGACCGTCGCTTCCTGCCACCAGCCCGTTCCTGGGCGGCGTGCCGCAGGGGGCGGCGACGACGTCACCGGTGTTCATCTCGATCGGCGATGCCATCCAGCGCGCGCTTGCCTATAACCTCGGCGTCCTCGAGGCCGAGGAGCGGGTCGATCGCGCACAGAGCGCACGTCGGATTGCGCTGAGCGAGCGTTTGCCGCAGCTGAACGCGACCGCGTCCGAAAGCCGGCGCACGTTCAACCTGGAGGCGTTCGGCTTTCCGCTGATGCCCGGGTTTCCCCGTCTGATCGGGCCGTTCAACGTGTTCGACGCGCGTGTGTGGCTGTCGCAGTCGGTGTTTGACCGATCAGCCATGAAAGACCGTGACGCCGACTCGCACAACCTCACTGCGGCGCGCCATGAGTATCGGAGCGCCCGCGACCTGGTGATGCTTGTCGCCGCCAACCTGTATCTGGAGGCGCTTGCCTCGGCCGCTCGAGTGGACACGGCCCGGGCGCAGCTGCAGACGGCGCAGGCGCTGCACACGCAAGCACAGGATCTGAAACAGAGCGGCATCATCGCCGGTCTCGATGTCATTCGCGCCGAAGTGCGGCTGAGCAGCGATCGGCAACGGGTCACGGCCGCCAACAACGAGCTCCAGAAGGCCAGGCTGCGGCTGGCGCGCGTCATCGGATTGCCTATCGGACAGGAATTCACGCTCAGCGCCCAGCTGCCGATGGCCCTCCCGTTTCCGGATATGACGCTGACCGAGGCGCTCGAGAGCGCGTATCGCGAGCGGCCCGACTATCTGGCGACACAGGAACGCGTCCGCGCGGCCGAACTCTCGCTGCAGGCCGTGAAAAGCGAACGCCTGCCCGCCGTCAGCGTGAATGCCGATTACGGCGCCATTGGCTTGCAGGTCAGTTCGGCATTGGCGACCTTCAACATCACGGCGGCGGTGAAAATGCCGATCTTCGACGGCGGCCGCATCGACGGCCTTGCCATTCGTGCGGAGGCGGACCTGAAGCAGCGCCGCGCCGAGGCGGACGACAAGCGCGCTGAGGTCTATTACGACGTCCGCATGGCGTTTCTCGATCTGGAGGCGACCAATGAGGAGCTGCAGACCGCGACACGCTCACGTGAGCTGGCCGCACAGCAACTGACCCAGACGCGCGATCGCTTTGCCGCTGGCGTGGCCAGTAACGTCGAGGTGATTCAAGCGCAGGAAGCCGTGACGCTGGCGGAGGATCAGTACATCTCGGCGCTGTACGGATTCAATATCGCGAAGGCACTGCTGGCGCGCTCGGTCGGCAGTGGTCCCGAGGATATCGAACGCTTTCTCAGCGGCAAATAGCGGACGGTGACCAAGGAGTATCGATGAGTACGCGAAGCCGAATCATCATCGCCGTCGTGGCGGTGGTGATCATTGCTGCCGGCGCCTGGTTCTGGTCCACGCGCGGCAAGGAGTCCACCGACGACGCCCAGGTCGAGGCGCATGTCACGCCGATCGCCTCGCGCGTCGGAGGAACCGTGCAGGCCGCAGCGGTTGCCGACAATCAGCGCGTAACGGCAGGCGCGGTACTGGTGCAGATCGACCCGCGGGATTTCCAGCTCGCGGTTGAGAAGGCACGGGCGGAGCTCGCTGACGCGGAAGCAGCCGCTGCCGCGTCACAGGCCAACGTCCCGATCGTGACCGCGACTGCGAGCGGCGGTATCTCGACAGCGCGCGGAGGCATCGCTCAGGCGCAGGCCGGGATCACGGAGTCCGAGCAGGCAGTGCTCGGAGCCCGTTCGCGTGAAGCAACAGCGCAAGCGCGTGTGCGCGAGGCGGAAGCCAACGCCACCAAGGCCGCCAAGGACGTTGAACGGCTGAAGCCGTTGCTAGACAAGGACGAGATCTCGCAGCAGCAGTACGACAGTGCGGTCGCGGCCGCTAACGTGGCACGCGCGACGGTGGATTCCGCCGTCGCCCAGGAGCGTGAGGCCCAGGCGGGCATTCAGGCTGCCGAGAGTCGCGTGAAGCAGGCCCAGGCGACGCGGGAACAGGCCTCGGCGCAGCTGCAGACGGCTGATACCGCTCCGCAGCAGGTCGCCGCGACAAAGGCACGTGCGGCGGCGGCGGCAGCGCGCGTCATGCAGTTGCGCGCTGCCGTGAAACAGGCGGAGCTGAATCTCGAGTACGCAACCGTCAAGGCGCCCACCGGTGGTGTCGTCAGCCGCAAGACGGTCGAGCCCGGGCAGGTGATTCAGCCCGGGCAGCCGCTGATGACGATCGTGTCGCTTGATCCCGTGTGGATCACGGCGAACTTCAAGGAGACCCAGCTCGAAGACATGCGTCCAGGGCAGCGTGTCACCGTCAAGGTGGATGCCTACGGCGGCACGACGCTCACCGGGAAGATCGAGAGCATCGCCGCTGCGACGGGCGCGCGATTCAGTCTGCTGCCGCCGGAAAACGCCACCGGCAACTTCGTCAAAGTCGTGCAGCGGGTGCCCGTGAAGATCGTCCTGGACGAGGGCCAGGACGCGCAGCGGGTACTGAGGCCCGGCATGTCGGTGACGCCGACGGTTCACACCCAGTAGGCATGGAACAGAAGCAGGTCAACCCGTGGGTGGTGGCGATGGCGGTCATGTTCGCCACCTTCATGGAGGTGCTCGACACAACGGTCGTCAATGTGTCGCTCCCGCATATCGCCAGCAGCATGGCGGCGACCACGGAAGAAGCGACGTGGGCGCTGACGTCGTACCTCGTGGCGAACGCGATCGTGCTGCCGATGACCGGGTGGCTGGCGTCCATGTTCGGGCGCAAGCGGCTGCTGATGATCTCCACGGCCGGTTTTACGATTGCGTCGTTCTTCTGCGGAGCCGCGCCGAACCTGGCGTCGCTCGTCGTGTTCCGAATCATTCAGGGAGCTACGGGCGGCGCGCTGCAGCCGCTCTCGCAGGCGGTTCTACTCGAATCGTTCAAGCCTGAGGATCGCGGCCGCGCGATGGGTTTCTGGGGCCTCGGGATTGTCGTCGCGCCGATTCTCGGACCGGTGTTCGGAGGCTGGCTGACGGAAAACTACAGCTGGCGCTGGATCTTCTATATCAATCTCCCCGTCGGCATCGCCTCGCTGATCATGACGCGCCTGTTCGTCTTCGACCCGTCGTACTTGCGGAAGGCGTCGCAGGGCATCGACTACTGGGGCATGGGGATGCTGGTGGTCGGCATCGGCGCGCTGCAGTACGTACTGGACAAGGGACAACAGGCGGACTGGTTTGCGTCCACACTGATCGTCGTGCTCTCGGTGATTGCGGCCGTTGCGCTGGTGGCGCTGGTGCTGCACCAGCTCAAGTCCACTCGTCCGATCATCGACCTGCACCTCTTCAAGGACCGCACCTACGCCACGGGCGTGTTCCTGATGACGGTGTTGGGGTTCGTCCTCTATGGCAGCCTCGTACTGCTACCGGTCATGCTGCAGACGCTTTTCGGCTATTCGTCGCTGGAGGCAGGAAAGGCGATGGCGCCACGAGGCGTCGGGTCGATGCTCGTCATGCCAATCGTCGGCTACCTGACCGCGCATTTCGATCCGCGCAAGATGCTGGCATTCGGTCTGGCCATCGGTGGCGTGACGCTCCTGTGGCTCGGACAGCTCAATCTCAACGCCGGATACTGGGACATCTTCTGGCCGCAGTTTCTGCAGGGTGCAGGAATGGCGCTGCTGTTCGTGCCGTTGACGACCGTGTCGATGGCGACCATTGCCCGCGAACGAATGGGCTACGCCACGAGCATGTTCAACCTGATGCGCAACGTTGGTGGCAGCGTCGGCATCGCCGTGACCGCCACGATGGTGCAGCGTCAGCGGCAGATCATCGGCGCCACACTCGGCGTCCACGTCAGCGCCTACGATCCCGTCACGCAGTCGATGTTCGAGCAGATCAGGAACGGGATGATCGCCGCCGGCTCGGACGTCGTGACGGCGACCCAGCGCACGTATATCGTCCTGCACGGCATGCTCCTGCAGCAGGCGTCCATGGTGTCGTTCGTGATGCTGTTCCGGTGGCTCGGCGCCATCTTTCTCCTCATGCTGCCGCTGGTGCTTCTGATGAGAAAGCCGAGCGCTGGTGGCGAGGCGGTAGCGGCACATTAGGTCCCGGGTTCTACCGGCGCCGAACTGAACAATGAACACGAACCCGGAAGTGGAACCCGGGACACTGGACGATAATTTCTGCCATGGACATCCGCGTCGTGATCGTCGGCCTTGGACCCATTGGCGCCGCGGTCGCGCGGCAGATAGTCGAGCGGAAGGGATTTCGCCTTGTCGGCGCCGTGGATATCGATCCCCAGAAGCTCGGGCAGGACGCAGCGAGGGTCATCGGTCTGGAGAAACCGCTGCGCGTCAAGGTCACGAACGACATCGGCAAGACGATCAAGGCGGCCAAGCCTCACGTCGCGGTGCTGTGCACGAGTTCGGCGCTGAAATCGGTCGTCGGCCAGTTTGAGGAAGTGCTCAAGCGTCGCGTGCCGATCGTCACCACCACTGAAGAGGCCGCCTACCCGTCACGCGCGAACCGCAGATTGGCGGCACGCCTCGACGCTGCCGCACGGAAGGCGAAGGTCGCGGTGCTCGGCACCGGCGTCAACCCCGGGTTCACGATGGACGCGCTGCCGATTGCGCTGACTGCTGTGTGCGAGCGCGTGACGTCGATTGAGGTGCTACGCGTGCAGGACGCGCGCATCAGGCGACTGCCGTTTCAACAGAAGATTGGCGCAGGGCTGACACGAGAACAGTTTGCCCGCCGCGTTGAAGCGGGAACCGTCCGTCACGTTGGCTTCACCGAGTCGATCCAGATGATTGCCGACGCAATGAGCTGGAAGCTCGATCGTGTCACCGACGAGATTGAGCCGAAGATGGCCGACGGCGATGTCGCCAGCGACCTGCTCTCGGTCAGGGCTGGCCAGGTCTGTGGGCTGGTTCAGCGAGGCACCGGCTACGTGAACGGCGAGCCACGAATCCGGCTACGCCTCGAGGCGTACCTGGGCGCGCCGGAATCCTATGAGTCGGTATTGGTCGAGGGATCGCCCCGAATTCACTCGCGAATCGACGGCGGCGTGCACGGCGACATCGCCACTGCCTCGATGGCGGTGAATGCGATTCCCGCCGTCATGTCCGCCTCACCGGGATTCAGAACGATGCGCGATCTCCGATTACCATCGTTCTATGGCGGTTCATAGCGTCACTGTCCGCGACGCCAGTGAAAGCGATGTGCCCGGGATCCTGGCCATCTACAACGACGTCATCGCCACGTCGACTGCCGTCTACCGCGACGACCCCGCCTCGCTTGACGATCGTCTTCAATGGTTCGGGGCGCGCGCCAGTCAGTCGTATCCGGTGCTCGTCGCGGTCGACGACTCCGGCATTCTGGGGTTTGCGTCGTATGGGGACTTCCGCGCCTGGCCGGGCTACCGATTCAGCGTCGAGCACACCGTGCACATCCGCACCGATCAGCGTGGCCGCGGCGTCGGCACGCTCCTGATGCGCGCGCTGATTCAGCGCGCCATCGAGCAGGGGAAGCACGTGATGATCGGCGGTGTGGACGCGGACAACGAGGCGTCGCTTCGGTTTCACGATCGCCTCGGATTCGCACGGGCGGCGCACCTGCATCAGGTCGGTTTCAAATTCGGCCGCTGGCTGGACCTCGTGTTTGTGCAACGCGTTCTGGACGACACGTGAAGACACCACTCCCTGACGTCGTCCTTCTCAAGCTGCCACGAGGCGAAGTGGAGCAGTTCGTGATGATCGACCGTCACGAATTGTTCCCGACTGTTCCGAAAGGCCAGCCGGCGTCGCGTGAGCTGTGGATGGACCAGTTCGCGCGCCTCTTGCACCAGCCTCCGCTCGACGAGGCGGCAGTACGCGAGACGCTTCTGCGCCGCGGCGTCTCCGGTCGCGACATCGATGACTTGCTGGCGGCAGCTCGACGGAAGTACGAAGTGATGACCTCGCAGCCGACGTCCTGGGAGCACATCACGCGCATCGGCTACCGCAATCCTGACGGACAGGAGATCGTCCGGAAGACCGATGTTGGCGGGCCACAGGGTCAGCGCATCTATGTCCTGCGATGCACGGTGTGCGGGCACGAGTATGCGGCGTACGGTTTCGACGCCGATATCCGACGATGCCCGCGCTGCCAGGATGGCCCAGCGGGCTTGCCTGTTCCTGCCGAAACATGAACGCGTTCGATCTGATCATTTTTGACTTCGACGGGACCATCGTCGATTCGGCGAGTGGCATCGCGCAGTGCATGGCCGCGGCCTTCGAGCGGCACCGTCTTCCGCCGCCGCTGCCATCGGACGTTCGCGCGCGCATCGGGCTCACACTCGAAGAGTCGATCCGGCAATTGACCGATGGCCTCTCCGATCTGGACGTTGCCGCTCTCGCCCGGCACTATCGGGAATTGCATGCGTCAGTCGCCGCGCCGGCGATCGCGTTGTTTCCCGGCGCCACCGAGACGCTGGCCGCTCTGGTCACTGACCACCGCCTGGTCGTCGTCAGTCAGAAGGCGCGGCGAGGTCTGCTGCAGTTGATGGAGCAGCTCGACATCCAGCGTTATTTCGATCTGGTCCTCGGTTCAGACGACGTGACTGTGCTGAAACCTGACGCCGCCCTTTACGAGCGACACATCGCACCCAGGTATCCAGTAGCCCGCACTCGCATCCTGGTCGTCGGTGACACGGCGACGGACCTGCACTTTGCGGCAAACATCGGTGCGAGCGGATGCTGGGCGGAGTACGGCTATGGCGATGAGAGACGCTGCCGCGCGTTGAGCCCGGTCTATACGGTCGCCGACATCACTGCAGTGACATCGGTGTGCGCTATTTCGCCGGCTGGACCCCGACTCGTCTCCCGTCCTTGAGGTTCACCAGGGAGAGACGATTGCTGGTGAGCAGCACCTTATAGGGTGGTGTCAACCGGTTGAGATAGTAATTGTTGTACCCCGGCACGACCAGTTCGGTTCCATCCGCGAGACGAAGCTTCGTTCCGCGGTTCTCGGCGGCGACGACGCGCGTCAGGAACGCGGCATTCTTCGGAAAGACGCCTTCCACGTGCTTGATCGGAATCTCTTCGCCGGCGACGTACAACCACGCGGCGGGGACGTGCTGACCGTTGACGAGCACATCACGCATCACCACCATGACGTCTGCAGCGACGACTGCCACTGATGTCGGATTCGCGAGCAGCCAGCTCGATCCACCATTCAGCTTGACGACGTGGTCGTCTTTTTCTGAGATTGAATCGGGGAAGTAATCGACCTTCTCCATCGTCTGCGCGCCAGATGTGGCGGCGACGCCGAGACCGAACACGAGGACACAGACGATCGTTCGCGCGCGGGTAGGACGCATACGCACCCCCAGGTCAGATCGAGAGACCGGCTGCAGTATACGCACGGCTGGGTTGACGAAGTAAAGCGGCGAATACCCGGATTGACGGTTCTAATGCCGCCACTGGATGACGCTCCAGATATTGGAGAAGTCGTCGGTCCAGGTGCGATTGGTGCCGGGCTGAAGGTGCTGCCACCGCTTGTCCCTGGCCAGGACACCAAGCGCGGCCTCTGTTCTGGCGAGCACTGCCCAGTGCGATCCGTACTTTCCGCTGTCGAGACTCGCGGGATTGTCCTGAAACTGCACGCGGCCGGCCAGTCCCAGATCGCGCATCACTCCAGCGACGACGGGACGCAGATCGAGGTGGTTATTGGAGATGTGGATCGCGAGAGCGCCGTCCTCGCTCAGGCGTGACAGGTAGAGCGTGACGGCTTCACGCGTCAGGAGATGGATTGGGATCGAGTCGGAGCTGAACGCGTCGAGCACGATGACGTCATGGACGTCGGACCGTTGCTGGAGCGACAGCCGTGCATCTCCGATCACGACGCGGCATCGCGATCCGCACGTGGCCAGGTGTGTGAAGTACCGCGTATCCCGGGCGATCCGTTCGACTTCGGGATCGATTTCGTAGAAGGTCCACTGTTGCCCCGGCATCGCGTATGCGGCCAGCGTGCCGGTTCCCAGTCCCACCGCCCCGACGGACGTCATCGGCGCCGGGCGCGTCGTGAAGATTTGCGCGATCGGACTGTCGCGATGGTAATAGGTCAGTGGCTCGTCCGAGCCGATGTTCTGGCGTCCGTGAATCGTCGTGCCGTGAAAGAGGGTGAAAGAGGGATGCTGCGGATCGGCGATGACACGGTAGGTGCCGAAGAACGTCCGTGACGCGTCCGCGACATTGACGAAGCCGCGCCCGCCGATGACGGCATAGAGGCCGAGTATCAGCAGCACGCACACGCCGAAGCGCCGGCGCTGGCGCGACACGCTGAAGGAGACGAGACCTGCGCCGGCCAGGAGCGCCCACGCGATCACCGCGGTCCGGATTCCGGTGCCGGGCCATTTCAGCGCGATGATCGTCAGTGCCGCCGCCAGGAGCGGCTCCACCCACCAGCGTGGCCTGCTCCGCAGCGGCGGCGAGTCACGCTTGAACGTCAACACGACCACGCCGCACGCGAGCGCGAGCGGGTACTCCAGCACGCTCTTGAACAGCAACGGTGCGAGCAGCGTGTTGAACACCCCTCCGAGCGCGCCGCCGATGGCCAGCGACAGATAGAAGTCCGTCAAGTGTGACGACGGGGGTCGATCCGCGGCCAGGAAGCCGTGACACAACATGGCAATGACGAAGAACGCCACCAGATGTGTGGCAGCCAGCGCCGGCAGCGGCAGCCGCGTCTCGCTGACGAGCTCCCAGGTCAGATAGACGAGCACCAGCGGAAAGTACCGGTTATAGAGCGAAACCGCGCGCGGTGAGTACGAGCTGAAGGTCACCACGAAGGTGATGAGGTACAGCGCCAGGGGAACGACCCACAGCAGCGGAACGGCGGCGACGTCCGTCGAGAGGTAGGCTGTGACTCCGAGCATCAGGCTCGACGGCACGAACGCGAGCGCAATCCATCGTGCCCGGCGTCTCCACGTCACCCGGTCGATGTCCGCGTCGGTTGATTGCTGAGTGACGCTCACCTCTCCGGGCGCACGACGCCACATCACGACAGCACAGGCCATGGTCAGGACAACGGCGGCGCTGTAGCCGAACGCCCAGACGTGAGTCTGGGTGGAGAGTGCCAGCGCGGGTTCGATCATCGCCGGGTACAGCACGAGCGAGGCGAAGCTCCCAACGTTGCTGGCAGCGTAGAGGAAGTACGGGTCCACTGGCGCGCGGTGCTGCGTGGCGGCGAACCATCGCTGCAGCAACGGAGCGCTGGTTGCCAGCGCGAAGAATGGCGCACCGACCGAGATCGCGGAGAGCTGGAGGACCGACGCGATTGGATGAGCGGTCGCGGCGGCGGCGGTGGTGGACAAGGCGATGGGAAGCGTGAGGATCGGCAGGGCGATCACGGCCAGGTGCGTGATCGCCTGCGCCCACGGCTTTCGCAGCTTCACGACGCTGTGGCTGTAGGCGTAGCCGGCGAGGAGCGCCGACTGAAAGAACAGCATGCACGTGGTCCAGACCGCCGGCGAGCCGCCAAACCGCGGCAGCAGCAGTTTGGCGAACATCGGTTGCACGAGGAACAGCAGCAGCGCGTTGACGAACATCGCTGCCGCAAAGAGAAGAGTTATCGGATTGCCCACAGAGCTCTCCGATTATCGGGCCGGGGGAGCGGACGCTGTAATATCGGATCCCTCGCCGGGTGCCCTTTTTCTGCCCGGTGCATTACGATTCCCGAAGATGCTCATGCCACAAGGGCTCGGTGAGTACGGCAGTATCGCCGGCGGTTCTGGCGGCGACGTGGGGTCCCGCCTCAGTGATATCGCCTCGGCGATCGAGAACGAGCTGCGCAATCCGACGCCGAAGACGTGGATTGGCCTCGCCGTCTTCTTCTTTCTTCTGTGGTTCATTTTCATCCGTCGTCGCTAACTGTCCGGGGTCGTGCGTTCATGAGAATCCGATCGATAGCCAGTGTCGTCGCCATCGTGGCGGTTGTGATGACCGCGAGTCAGCTCGCCGCGCAGTCTCAGGGAGGCGGAGGGATCAGCGCCGGCACCGTCCGCCGCGCCGATCCAATCAAGGCGAGCGAAGTGCCGCCGAGGAAGCGGCCGGCGCCGATTCCGCCGCGCGGCACGTACAAGCCGGTGCGCACACCATGGGGCGACCCCGACATCGCCGGCGCGTACAACAACAGCGACGAAAGCGGCATTCCGTTCGAGCGCCCGGAAGAATTCTCCGGTCGCCGCCTGGAGTCCTTCACCCAGGCCGAGCTCGAAGCGCTCACCAAGCAGCGGCAGCAGCAGACCATTGAGCGCGCCCCCGGCCTCAGCGAGTTTCCCGGCGCCACCAGCCCGATGCACTGGTTCGAGAACTATTTCGCGGCGAACAGCCGCGCGTGGCTGGTGAGCGAACCGGCGGACGGCAAGGTGCCACCTGTGACTGATGAAGGACGCAAGCGCGCGGCTGACCGTGCCGCGGCACGGAAGGGACGAGGGCCCGCGGATTCGTGGGAAGACCGCAGCCTCTACGATCGCTGCATCACGCGCGGCGTTCCCGGATCGATGATGCCCGCGATCTATGGCAACTCGTATCAGATTCAGCAGGGGCCCGGTGTCGTGACCATCACCTACGAGATGGTTCATGACACACGCGTGATCCCGATCGACCCCCCGACTGCGCCCGGGGCCGGCGAACGGGCACATGTCTCGTCAAAGATTCGGCAGTATCTCGGCGACGCACGCGGACGCTGGGAAGGCAACACGCTCGTCGTCGAAACGACGAACTTCAACGACAAGGCGCCGTACCGCGGATCGAGCGAGAACCTGAAGATCACCGAACGCTTCACACCGATCGGCCCCGACACGCTCGAGTGGGTGATCACCTTCGACGACCCGCATACGTGGGCGCGGCCATGGACGTTTGCGATGAACCTCACGCATGACGAATCGCAGCCGCCGTTCGAGTACGCCTGCCACGAGGGCAATTACGGGCTGCGCAACATCCTGTCAGCAGCCCGGGCTGAGGAACGCATGCAGGCTATTGCGACCGAGCAGGGCCGGCAGAAATAGGACTCCCCACCTCTCGTTTTCGTGCCAGCCAGTACAGCGTCACTGGCTGGTGACCTTCTTCTTCCACCGTGAACCCAGCCTGACTCAGTTGCGTGCGCCAGCGGGCGGCGTCGGGCCGGAAGTGATGCGCCATCGGCGGCGACACCAGCCACGTCCACCAGTCGGTGTTGACGATCAGCAGCAGGAACTCACCGTGCGGTTTCAGCACACGGGCCACCTCGTGAAGGGCTGTGGTCCGGTCGTCTCGTCCGAGATGGTCGATCATGTACGAGCTGACGACGGCGTCGAAGGAACCGTCGTCGAACGGCATCTTCCGTACGTCTCCGACCCGCGCCTCCGCACGATCGGCGGCGCCGGCGATCTGCGCGTTCGACATGAATCGGGCCGGCGTGTTGTCGTCGATTCCGTAGTACCCGTCGTAGATGTCGAGCGCGGTGACGGTCGCCCGCGGCCGTGCCAGCAGGACACCGACGCCGGCACGCCCCGATCCTGCTCCGGCGTCCAGCACGCGGCCAGACCCCGATTGCAGGAATCGTTCGGTCGGCACGGTCATCGGCTTATTGATGCCCCAGACGACGTTTGCGACAAACAATGCGGCGGCCGACCAGACGATGACGACGCCTGCCACCCCGGCAACCCATGGACGCCAGCGGCGCCATGTTGCCACTGCCGCGAGTACGATGCCGATCGCCAGCGGAATAGCAAACCCGTACGCAACCGGCCAGCTGTAGTTGAATTCGTATTCGAAGATGTTGAACATGGCGGCCACGATATGCGCCGCGCACTGAATGGGTCATGAATGCGTCATTCAGCCACCATTCAGGTATCGGAACGCTATATAGAACGATCTCGATATGCGCGTCCTGGTCGTTGACGATGAACCGGCGCTGGCTGCGCACCTCTCGCAGGCGCTCAGCACCGCCGGCTATGCGGTCGATGTCGCCAGCGACGGCGAACGCGCCGACTTCGTGGTGCGCACCGAGAGCTACGACGCCGTCGTGCTCGATCTCGGCCTGCCGCACATCGACGGGCTGACGCTGCTGCGAGGCTGGCGGCAGGCCGGTGTCGAGGTGCCGGTGCTCGTGCTCACGGCACGCGGCAGCTGGCATGAGACGGTTGACGGGATCGACGCTGGCGCCGATGACTACGTCGCGAAGCCGTTTCGTGTCGAAGAAGTGCTCGCACGACTGCGCGGCCTGATTCGCCGAGCCAGCGGCCACGCGCAGCAGCTGTTGCGTTGCGGCGATGTGACGCTCGATCCACGGCTCGTTCGCGTCACGAAAGATGGTCTGCCCGTCCGTCTCACCAGTCACGAATTCCGCGTGCTGTCGTACCTGATGCACCATCGTGACCGCGTGGTCTCGCAGGGCGAGCTCACCGAGCACATCTACGCGCAGGACTTTGATCGCGACTCCAACACCGTGGAGGTCTTCATCGCGCGGCTGCGGCGCAAGCTGGGGACCTCATTGATCGAGACCGTGCGCGGGCTCGGCTATCGGATCGGCACATGACACTCTCGCTCCGCGTCCGCGTGCTGCTTGGCGCCATCCTGTGGACCTTCGGGCTCGTTCTGATGTCCTTCGCCGTCATCGCGTGGGTCTTCAATCACGTGCCGGATCTGCCGTTCCTCGGTCGCCATGGGTCGATCCATTTCATCTGGGGATCACACGCGATCCTCATTGTGGTGACCGCCGTTATCGCGATGGCGGGCGGTGCGTTTCAGGTACGACGAGGGCTCAACGGCATCGCGCGGCTTCGCGAGCGGCTGGCCGAGGTGCACGCCGGACACGAGTCGCGTCTCGCGGGCGATTACGTGCCCGAGGTGCAGCCACTGGTCGACGATCTCAATGCGCTTCTCGAGCAGCGTGAGCAGGCGGTGCAGAGAGCGGTTGCCAAGGCCGGAGACCTCGCCCATGGACTGAAGACACCGCTCGCTCTGCTGGCGCTCGAGGCCGAGCGGGCCTCGGCAAGCGGGCACGGAGATGTCGCGGCGGCGTTGCGCGAGCAGGTGGCCCGGATGCAGCGCCAGATCGACTACCACCTGGCGCACGCACGCGCCTCCGCCTCGGGATCGGGTCTTGGCGCCAGGGCGAGCGTCGTCGAATCAGCCGATGGTCTTGCGCGTACACTGCCGCGGCTCTATGCCGACCGCCATCTCGCCATCGATGTACGCGTCGATGCCACTCACGCTGTGCGCGTCCAGCGCGAAGACCTCGACGAGATGCTCGGCAATCTGCTTGACAACGCGTGCAAGTGGGCACGTTCGCGCGTGCTGATCGAATCGACGCAAGCGGTCAACGAAGTCTCGAATGTGGAGTCCGGCTCTAGCCGGATTCTCGTTACCGTCGACGATGATGGACCTGGCCTGGCGGCGGACATGAGAGAAAAAGTGCTGCAGCGCGGAGTGCGAGCCGACGAACAGGCTGCCGGATCAGGACTTGGCCTCGCGATCGTCCGCGACCTTGCCGAGGTCTACGGTGGGTCGATCGCGTTGAGTGATTCGCCGCTCGGGGGCCTGCGAGCAAGCCTTGCACTCCCACGGACGGACTGATCTCGACTTACAATCTCGCTCGCTCTCCCCAATGCCGTGTCCGTCCTGCTTCGCCGTCGTGCCGGCCGAGAGCCGGTTCTGCCTGGCGTGCGGCCAGCCGTTTGGCACGCTCGCACCGATTTTATCGCCACGACTGCTCGTCACGACCGAACCATGGCTCATCCTCGCCGTTGCGTTTGTCGGAAACATCGTCCTGGTGTCCGTGCTGATGCGATTCGGATTCGTGACCTTGGCCGTTGTCGCATATGTATTAATCGTCGTGAGCACGTTTCCGCTCACGTTCGACGCATCGACCTGGGACGCGGGATTCGGTTACGCGGCCTTCGCGATCGTCGCGGCGCTCGCGTTGTTTGGATTCAGAACAGCCGTCGGGGGCCGGCGGATGTTCGAGATGGCCGACGTATGATTCGCTCGAGTCGTTCGGCTCATTCATAACTGCGAAGAGGTTGTCATGCGACGTGCGTTCCTACCGGTCGGGTTGGCCATCTTCCTGTTTGCTGTGGGCGCGCACCTGATCGCGCGTCAGGGCGCGGTGAAGCCATTCACCGACGCCGACTGGCCTCGCTTTGCGGGTGACTTCGCCGGAACGAAATACTCGAAGCTTACGCAGATCAACACGACCAACGTCTCGAAGCTGGCCCAGGCGTGGACATTTGAGGGCGTCGGCACTCAGCAGACGCCGATCGTGATCAGCGGTGTGCTGTACGCGACGACGCCGGCAGGCGCGGTTGCGCTGGACGCTGACACGGGCATGCTGATCTGGCGCTACGGCACAGCGCCCGCGCCGGGTGGTGGACGAGGACGCGGGAGAGGCGCGGGTGGACCCGGTGGTCCGGGCGCAGGACGTGGCCCGGCAGCTCAGCCCGTGAATGCGGATGCGCCGCAGGATGGAGAGCCCGTTCCGCCGCCTGCGGCAGGAGCCGCACCACAGGCCGGAGGTGCGCCGGCGATCGCGAGAGGCGGCGGTCCGGCCGGCGGACCCGGTGGAGGTGGCGGACGTGGAGGCGCCGTGCCAACCGCTGCAGGTCCTGGTGGAGCCCCCTCGAGTCGCGGCCTGGCTTACTGGCCCGGCGACGGAACGATCGCGCCGCGTATCCTGATGACGGTCGGGCAGCGGCTCGTTGCGCTCAAGGCTTCGAACGGCGAGCTCGACGCGTCGTTCGGCAACGGCGGCTTCATTGACATGGGTGTCGCGTGGGGCGGTGTCCCGCTCGTCTACAAGAACATCGTGGTCGTCGGGTCGAATAACGGCGAGGTCACGCAGGGACCGGCACCGGGGGATACGAAAGCGTTCGATGCGCGCACCGGCGCGAAGCTGTGGAACTTTGCCTCCGTCGCACAACCTGGCGATCCGAATCACGCGAAGAGCTGGCTCGACGACGGGTGGAAGAACCGCCAGGGTGTGAACCACTGGGGCTGGTACTTCACGCTCGACGAACAGCGCGAGATTCTCTACACCGTCTTCGGCAGCCCTGCGGGCAATTACTGGGGTGGCGATCGCCCAGGCTCGAATCTCTATGGCAACTCAGTCGTAGCCGTGAACGTGAACACCGGGAAGTATCTGTGGCACTTCCAGAGCGTGCATCACGATCTCTGGGACTCTGACCAGCCGTCGCCGCCGACGCTGATTGACGTGACGCGCAATGGGCGGCGGGTTCCGGCGCTCGGGTTGATCAGCAAGACCGCGTGGATGTTCGTCCTCGATCGATCGAGCGGGACGCCGGTGTTTGGAGTCGAGGAACGTCCGGTGCCGAAGGGGGAAGTACCGGGTGAGTGGTACTCGCCGACGCAGCCGTTCCCGGTGAAACCTGCACCCCTCGCCCGGATGGATTTCAAGAAGGAAGATCTCGTGACGGCCGCCGACACGACGCCCGAGCACGAGAAGAACTGTCTGGCACTCTGGGAGAAGGCTGGCGGCTTCTACAACGCCGGTCCATTCACGCCGTTCGGGTATCACGAGGACGGTGCCCCTCCGAAAACGACGCTTCAGTTCCCGGGTAACGGAGGTACGAACTGGGGAGGTCCGGCAGGCGATCCGACGCTCGGATATATCTACGCGTTCACGCAGGACGCGGCGCTGAGCGGCTGGATCGAGAAAAAGCGGTCTGGCGGTAACTACGGCAGCGGCAACGGCTCGCCGCAGCCGTACGACCGCGGCAGCATCACCGGCCCGGGTCCGTACTCAGGCTTCAGCGCGTCGATGGGACAGGGTCTGCCGCAGGGACCGTGTCAGCGTCCGCCGTGGGGACGTCTCACCGCCGTCAACGCTGCCACGGGAGACTTCGCCTGGCAGATCACGCTGGGGGTGACCGACGGCCTGCCTCCTGAGAAGCAGAACACCGGCCGCGGCGGATCGGCAGGGCCGATGGTGACGGCCGGTGGCCTGGTGTTCATTGGGACGACCGCCGACGCGCGTTTCCGGGCCATCGATTCGAAGACTGGAAAGGAATTGTTCGTCACGAAGCTGAATGCCACAGGTGCCGCGACGCCGATGACCTATCAGGGCCGGAGCGGGAAGCAGTACGTCGTGCAGTCCGCCGCCGGCACCCTGAACGCCCTTGCGCTGCCGTAGCTAGGCAGCGAGTTCTTCGAGCATTCGCTTCTGCCAGGCGGCCGTCGTGTCGATCGCGTTGAAGGTGAACACGTGGAGGCCGTGCACGCGCGCCGCGGGATCTTCGATGATCGGCGCGAGCGATCGGAGGAACGCGTCCGGTCCGAATGAGCCGGCCGATGCGATGTGGCCGAGGAGCCCGGTGTTCTTCGACAGGTAGCGGGCTGAATCCGCGACGCCGATCTGCGTTGCGATCCGCATCAACTTCGTCAGCTCGACGACGCCGGGCACGCCCAGGTAGAGCGGCAAGCCGACTCCTTCCTTGCGCACGTTCACGATCCACTCGCCGACCTCGTTCGGATTGAACGCCATCTGCGTCGCCATCGTCTGCGCATGCGGCTGCTTGTCCTTCAGCGCCTGCATCAGCTTGTCGTTCGGGATGGCGGAGTGGCCTTCCGGATAAGCGGGCACGCCGATCTCGTCCAGCGGCTGCCCTGATTCAGCGACCGCGCGAACGAGGTCCACGCCGTCCTTGAAGCTGCCGATCGCGTCGCCGTCGCCGCCGACGACGAAGACCTTCTTCATCCCCGCGGCGCGAATCCGCGTCAGCAGCTCGGCGAGATGCGAGCGATCGCGAACCAGCTTGGAGGACAGGTGCGGGATGACGTCATAGCCGCGTCCCGTGCGTGTGAGCCACTCAGCCAGTTCGACCGTCGCGTCGATGCCCTTGGCGGGCGAGGCGGTGACGGTCACAGTGGCGCCGGCGGGCAGCGCTTCCGCCTTCTCCTGGATGCCCTTGAGCGGGATGATTTCGAATTTCGATTTCTTGACGACCGCGGTCAGCGCGGTGCGCTGTTCCGGAGTGAGAGTTGCCTTCTCTTTCGAGCCAAACGGCCACAATGCCATCCGATGATTCTAGTTGGCTAGTTGGATAGTTGGCTAGTTCGTAGTCGAGGCACGGAACTGCGGTACCCACTACGAACTATCTAACTAGCTAACTAGCTAACTACGAACTTTATTTGGCCACGCACGGGGTCGGACTCCACCCCGCTGCGTTTGGCAGCTTCTTGAAGTCGGTGGTGGTGATGTACGGCCGCGAGAAATAGACCGGGTCTTCAACCTTGGTCGTAATCGTCAGCCACGTGTCGCCGTTCGGGAGGCTATTGAGGTCGTAGTATTCCGTCACCACGGCCTTGTCGCTGTGCGGCGCGCCGTTCTTGCGAACGTATCCCGCGCGGAGGTTGGTGGTGACGACTTTCAGGTTGCCGATCCGCGGTGCGCCGCGCGCGGCCGGCCCGTATTCCCACTGCGCGACGGAATAGCCCTGCCAGCTCGGTTCCGCAGGCGGCGTGCCGGAGGCGAAGTTGAAAAGGCGCGTCTGCGTTCCCGCGTCCGTCTCGACCTGAAGGGTGTTGGCGTCGCGCCACGTGATGTGGATGCGGCCGGGCAGCCGCATGACGTTGGCCGCCGTGTACGCCTTGCAGGCGTTACCCGCGGCTTCATCTTTCGCCGGATCCCAGCTCTGACCGGTCTTACGGCCTTCGCCGTTCAGCGGCAGCGAATCGAAGACGCCGTTTTTGGGCGTCACCATCCGGTATTTCCAGTCTTCAGTGATGACGGAGACCCAGTAGCCGGTGAGATCGAGTGCGGCCGCGTCACGCGGGCTTGCGGCCGGACCGCCGCGACCTCCGCCGCGCTGCGCGAACGCTGGCTGTCCTGCGGCGACGGCGAGCGCCATCGCCAGCAGACAACCGCGAAGACCACGAAGGTTAGTCAACAACCTGTCCGGCGCCTGAGCCCCAGGTGAAGCCATCGCTCGGCCGCACGAGGCGGACCATCAAGATCCGATACTCACCGGGCACGCGTGACGGACGGCCGGTGACGACGATGTCATCGCCGACCTTGAGCGAATCGCGCTGCACGCCGCTGTTGGCGAGTTGAGCAGTGCCGCTCCACTCGACGGCCCACCGCTGCATCTCGCCGTTTTCGTCCTTCGCCGTCATGTGCACGAACGAATGCGGGTTGCGGTAGACGAACTGCGCCAGTTTGCCTTCGAGCTTGATTTCCTTCTTGGTGTCGTAGGTCGCGCCGTACGAGTGATGCGCCCGCGCCACGCCGCCCACGAGCACGAACGCGCAGAGAAGCAGAATTACGTTTCGCATATCACTTTTTCTCCCGAAGGCTGCGATACACAGCCTCGACGAACATATCAGTCGTCCATGCGCCGGTGGTTGATCCGTACCGCCGATCGAAATCCAGGGTCGGCTTCGCCGCCTTCACCTGCTCGAGCGTCATCCCCTTCTTGATCATGTCCTGAACACGGTCCCGGATGATGTGGATCATGTTGCGGTAGGAGGCCACGTCGGCTGTATCGGACAGCCGGCCTCGACCCGGGATGATCCAGGTGCCGCCCTGCGCTCGATACTCGGCGACCGCCAGATCCAGGATCTTGTTCAACCCGTCGAGCACGCCCTGGATGCTGCCGCCCTTGTCCACCTCGATGACCGGGTAGCTGACGGTTGAATAGAGACTGCCGGCACTGATCACTTCCGAATGCCGGAAGAACACGATGCTGTCGCCGTCTGTCGTCGCCTTCGGCGCGTAGTAGACGATGATCGCCTCGCCGTTTACATACTCCGGGAGCTTGTGGAACTCGTCGAAGTAGGTGTCGGTGGGCTGCGCGACCGCCGGCGCAGCGGGCTGTTTGCCCACGGGCGTCTGCATCCGGTTCAACACGTTCTCGTGCGCGACGATCGATGCGCCGCGGCCGACGTTGGTCACGGCGGTTCCGAATCCCTGGACGCGCGGGAAGAATCCCGACGTCGCGAGTTTTTCGTTGCCGCCGACGTTCTCCGGCGAGGCGCTGGTGTTGATGATGTAGCGGAGCGGACGCGGCGGAGCAGGAGAGCTGATCACCGCGTTCATGTACGGGCTCGACCAGCCCCACGCGCCCGGGCAGTTCGCACCCGCGCAGGAATTCGTCGTCCGCTGCGCCTCGACCATCGTCGCGAGCTGATTGACGGCAGCCTGCAGCTTCTCCGTCATGTTCGCTGGACCGGTGTTCACCATCAGCACGCCGTCCTGCCCGACCGAGGCGGTGATGTTATAGCCGTCAACGACGAGCATGTAGACGTTGCCCTGCACCGGAAGAACGTGAACCTCGCCGTCGCGCGGCGCCTGCGCCGCGATGCGCTGGTCGAGATTGATCGCACTTTTCGATGACGGTACGGTCAGCGCGCTCTCGGAAATCGATCCGTTCAGCGTTGCCCGGTATTCCGGATACGTCGTCTTGACGCCGCCGAGCGCTGCTTGCGGCGGAATCCAGCTCTGATCCTTCAGCCACTCGGCGCGCGCGTCGGCGTTCTGACCGGGAAGGAAGTGCGGAACGTGATGCCGGTCGGTGCCGCCGTTTTCGGCAAACGACGAGCCGTTGCACGTTTCCATCGCCACCGATCCGGTTGGATCGATCTGATAGGTGGTGGACTGGACGTACGGTTCGTCCTGATACACCGGATCGTCGGTGACGCTGACGATGGTGAGCAGGTCGCCATGACGGGTGATGAACTCCGTCATCGAATACATGTCGCTGACCTGGGGCCCGCCGCGTTTCAGATAGCCGTCCTTGAAGTGCGTGGCGGTGATCTTCAGCGTGTTGCCGACCCACTCACCGGTGGAGAATCCCGTCCAGCTATGCGGCGCGTACGCCGGAGGACGTGGCCGGCCGTCCATGAAGATCGGGCGGTCGAGCGATCGCATGAACTGGATGTGATAGACCTTCACCTCCCGCGTGAGCGGGTCCTGTTCTTTGAGGATGCGCGCCCCGCCAAGACCACGCCACTGATGCGGCGCCGAGTGCGGCCGGCACTGGTATTCCGGCGTCCCCCAGATTGATTCGGCAGTGGTGTCGGAGCGGAGTCGGCCAGCCTCGTTGAACGGGATACCCAGGTACTCGCCAAGCGGCGGCTGCGCAGTGGTGTCCTCTTCGTTGTTCTCGAGGCGCCATTCGCCGGAGATATCCGGCGGCGTGGCAGGACGCGCGGGCTGCGTGAACACTGGCGCACTCGCAAGCACGGCCGCCAGCGCCAATAGCAGACGCGCGAACGACGAGGATCGCGGTGCCCTGACCATATCTTGAACCGCCGTGATTATAAGATGCGGCCGATGGAAGTTCGCACCTTTCCCAACTGGACCCGGCCGGGTATCGGCATGAAGCCGCGGCGCGAGAACCAGCGTCCCCTTTTGCCCCAGCATGCGCGCCACTGCCCGGTGCTCGAGGCAGGCAGCGGCCTGGGTTTCATGGTCTATCCCGCGCTCGACCCGGACGAGTCGTTTCATGTCGAATTCCAGGGCGAAGGGGTCTACCAGCTGATCTATCTGCAGACCCTGGCCGGCAAGTGGCAGCCGGTTTTCACCCTGAAAATCACGATGCCGGTCGGGACCATCGGGATGTTCAAGGAAGACGTCGAGTTCCATGTCTCGCCGCCTCCGTTTAACGCGGAGACCGCCAAGCAGCTTTCCCGGGCGTACATCGTCCCGGAGGACCTCGGGACGCCGCAGGGTGCGGTCACGCTTCGGGGCAATACGGGCTTTCGCACGCCGGCCGGCTGGGACACGGTCTACACGCCGGTGTTCAACAACATCGAGCGCCCGATCGCGCCGATGTTCGTCGTGCGAGTCGAAACCGACTGGTACGTGCACGACTCGGAATTCCGCTACGTGCTGCAGCCGGGCGAAGGCATCGCGGGCGCCCACAACCTGCCAATCGGCCAGGTCTTCTTCGTGCCACGCGAAGACGTCACGTTGCAGGAGTGCACGGACGCGGAGATTGCGATCATCCGGGAGGCGAAGGGGAACTTCAATCGTGAGAAGGCGGCGCATCGCGTGACGACGCCGCACGGCCTGCACTACAGCCCTCACTACCTGCGCGAAAGCCGAGCGCGGAAATCCTAGTCCGTGGTTCTTGGAGCGTGGTGCATGGTCCGTCCTGACGCCCGGGTCCGTGTTCTCGGCCAACGTCCTGCGTGCTAGTCCCGTCTAACGGCAACATGAGGCAACTCGCTGCACTGTGGATGACGGTTGTCGCTGTCTTCGTTCTGAGCGTTGAACGACGTCCTGCCGCGCAGCAGGACCGAGACGCGTTCGAGGTGGCGTCCGTCAAACCGATGGGAGACGCGCCCGCGGAGCGGCTTGCGGCATTTGGCCGCGGCTGCGACGGCAGCTTTCCGCAGGTCGAGAACAACCGGTTTCGCGTGACGACGACGGTCTTCGCACTGATCACGTGGGCGTACGGATACAACGACAGAGGCGGATGTTCGTTTACGAGCAACGGCAACCTGATTACGGGCGGTCCGTCATGGGTCGGAGTAGAGCGTTTCGAAGTCCAGGCCGTTGTTCCTGACGGCGCGCCCGCATACAACCTGAATCAGTTCCTGGACGGCCAGTCACCGCGACTGAATGCAATGCTGCGTACGCTACTGGCTGACCGCTTCAAGCTGAAGGTGCGCCGGGAAACGAAGGACGCGCCTGTATATGCGCTGGTCGCGGGCCGTGGCGGTGCGAAAGTGCCCGCAGCCAAGAGCGACGATCCCGTGATGTTCAACATCATCCCTGATAACGGTGGGGGCAATGCGCTTCGTCTTCGGGTGAGCAACGTCAACATGAGTCGCGTGGCGTTGATGGTCGGCATCGTCATGAGACGACCCGTGGTGGACGGCACCGGGATGACCGGGCAATACACATTCGATCTGCTGTTTGCGCCGCCTAACGCAAACCCGGGCGACAGCTCGGCGCCAGCACTGACGACCGCCTTTCAGGAGCAGCTCGGGTTGCGGCTGGAGGACGCTCGCAGGCCGGTTGACGGGATCGTCATCGAGAGCATCGAGCGCCCGACCGCAAACTGACTACTTCACCACCCTCATCTCGCCGCGGGTCAGCAGCATTGGACCGAATGTCGGTGTGCCGAGACGTCCGGCATCGACGCCGACGGTTCCATTCAGCTCATAGGCCACAGCTCCGCCCACCGCGAGGCGTCGCAGCGCGCCCGCGAGTCCAGGCAGATCGGCGAAGCTGAAAGACAGGTCCAGCGGAATCACAGACTGCTGCCGCGCCGAGAGCGGAAGGCCGAGCGGCAGGTCGGCGTTTGCCGCGCGGCTGCCTTCAAGCGACAGCGCCGCATTCAGCGTGCTCAGTGTGAAGCCGAACGGATTCGGGTTCGTGACCTTCACCCAGATGCGGACGCCAGCGCCTCCTACCGGCATCGAACGCGACGGCGTGAGGATGCGCAGTTCGGCCGGCTGATCGTCCGCCTGCTCGAAACGCGGCGGCTGCATGATTTGCGAGAGCCCGCCAAGACTGGCGCAGCCGGATGTGAACATCACCGCGACGAGCGTCAGAAGAGAGGTCATTCGCATGCCGCGGTTTCTGCAACAGCAGCGCCAGTTGGCCTAGAATCGCGACTACCTATGCGACGCCGTGAACTACTTCGACAGATGACCGCTGCCGTGGCCATAACCGCGACTGACCGTCCGATTTTGGGGTCGACCGCGCTTGCGCAGACGCTCGCGGCCGGATCGGCGGCCACAGGCCAGCAGGCCGGCGAGATCAGCAAATTTCTCCCCGGCTTTACAGTTTCGAAGGTCAAGACGTCAGGCACCACGATTCACGTCGTCAAGGGCGGACAGGGTCCGCCCCTCCTGCTGCTGCACGGCGCGCCGATGTCGCACATCACATGGCGCTTCATCGGCCCGCAGCTCGCGCGGCAGTACACCGTCATTGCGCCAGACCTTCGTGGCTACGGCGACAGCGGCAAGATGCCGGACACTCCGGACCATGCCAACTATTCGAAGCGCAACATGGCGCTGGATCAGGTCGAGGTGATGAAGCACTTCGGCTTCGAGAAGTTTCCCGTCGTCGGTCACGATCGCGGCGGCCGCGTGGCGCATCGCATGACGCTCGATCACCCGGACAAGGTGATGAAGCTGGCGGTGCTCGACATCCTGCCGACCCATTACCTTTACACGCACGTCACGCTGGAATTCGTCAACGCCTACTTCCACTGGTTCAACTACCTGCGGGCCGCACCGGGCCCGGAGAACGAGCTCAAGGCGCAGGCGGACGCGCGGCGCGGGCAGCCGATGTCGGACGTGCAAGCCGAGTACTACCGCACCACGTCAACGATGGAGAACATTCACGCGATGTGCGAGGACTACCGCGCGGCTGCGTCGATCGATCTGAAGCACGACGAGTTGGACCTGAAGAAGAAGATCGCATGCCCCCTGCTGACACTGTGGGGCCAGAACGGACCGATGGGTCGTCTCTACGACGTTCTTGCCGTGTGGCGCGAGCGCGGGACCAAAGTGACTGGCAAAGGTCTGCCGGGCGGCCACAACCTGCAGGAAGAAGAGCCGGTCTGGAATCAGGTCCTCACGGAGCTGACGGCTTTTCTGAGGGCCTGATCATTTCCATCACCGCGTCGACGACCGCCTGAGGCCGGCTGCTGGCGATCAGGTGGCTGCTGCCGGGAACCACGCGCCACACTCCGCGGGTCGAGCCCTGCGCCATTCGCTGATGACGCTGTCGAAGCGCATCGACCGAACCTCGGAGGTGAACCCAGCCTTCAAGGGCGGGCGGCAGAAAACCCTCGCGTGTCTCCGCGCTCAACGCGGTGATCGGGATTTCCGGACGCAGCGGGGACGCTTCGTCGAATTCACTGAGCGTCGCCTCTGCGCCGCGCACCATCGCACAGAGCATGCTCCATGGCTTCGCGCGATACATCACGGCCGCGGCGCGTGCGGATTCTTCCGACCCGGCCCGTCGCAGATGCCACGGATCCAGCAGACGCATCAGCCCGATCGCGCTCGCGGCGCGAAGGCCGCTGCATCCAATGGCTGCAAGCGTTGGAACATAGTTTCTGTTGATCGCAGCGCGGACTGCGTCACTGTTCCCGGCGTCGAGTAACACGAGGCCAGCGACGCGTTCAGGATGCTGTCGTGCGAAAAGCTCGGCGGTCACGCCACCGATTGATGAAGCCACCAGAACGACAGGTGCGCGCGGGCTTATTTCATCCAGCAGTATCCCGACGTCCCTGGCCAGCATGCTGACCGGGACCGTTGACGGTGACCGATCGCTCCAGCCGATGCCGACCCGGTCATAGCTGCACACCCGCGTGTGCTGGGAGAGACCCGCGCGCGCTTCGCGAAAGCTCAGTGCGTTGCTGAAGCCGCTGACCTCGAACAGCACGAGCGGACTGCCGCTGCCGCTGCAGACGTAGTGCAAACGCCTGGTCGGCTCCACCTGCACGAATTGGCCGGGTGGCGGAAATCGTTTCGCATCGCGTCTGACGGCGTACTGCTCGTACGTCCATCCGATCAGCGGGCTGACGACGATGAGGATCAGTAGCCTGCGAACAATCCGACGTCGCCGAGTCGCCGTCATCGCGCCGCGGCGCTATCGCTTGGTGCGGGGACAGGTCCGCCATCAATCCTGAACGTCATCAGCTTCGGTGCGAACGACGTTGCCTGATTTCCGGGACCGGCATTGCCACCGCCCACGGTTCCGACGCCTCCCATGAGCGCGATGTACTGCTGGCCGTCGAGGCGGTAGGTGATCGCCGGACCCATGCCGCTGCGCAGCCCGGTCTGCAGATCGAGCAGCTTGTTGCCTGTGTCGGCGCTGTATGCGATCAGTCGTCCGTCGCCGAGGACCTGAAAGACCAGATTGCCCGCGGTCGTGAGTGTGCCGCCACCGATCCCCCCGCCGCCGGGACGACGCCAGCGCATTTCCTGCTTCACCGGATCCCATGCCACCAGCGCGCCGCGTCCGCCGGCGCCTTCCATCGGAGACGGACCGATCGCCGGAGGTGGCGGACGTACCGGAGTCGGAGCGGGTCTGACGGTGCCAGTCATCCGACCGGGCTGAGGACTGAACGTCGGCTCAGCGGCGTACGAGAAGCTGTTGCTCGTCGAGGTCGGGATATATACGAGTCCGGCCGTCGGATTGAACGACATCGGCGACCAGTTGTGCGCACCGCCGCCACCCGGCGAGATGAGGATTGCGTCTGCACCGTAGAACGCCTCGTCGTTGACGATCGGCCGGCCCGTCTTCTGGTCGATGCCCTTTGCCCACGTGACGTATCCAAACGGCTGCGCGGAGATGAACTGGCCGGTCAGCCGGTCGATCACGTAGAAGAACGCGTTCTTGTTCGCCTGCATGATCACTTTGCGCGGCCGGCCGTTGATCGGCAGGTCCGCCAGAATCAGATGCTGCACGCTGTCGAAGTCCCAGTTGTCGCCGGGCACGACCTGGTAGTGCCATTTCAACTCGCCGGTGTCGACGTCAACCGCGAGGATGGATGCCACGTACAGGTTGTCCTTGTCTTTCGATGACCGCAGGTGAAACGTCCACGGTTCGGCGTTGCCGGTGCCGACGTAAACGAGTCCCGCTTCTGCGTCGTACGCGAAGCCGTCCCACACGGAGCCGCCACCGCCGCGTGTCCACCAATCCTTGTCCCAGGTCTGCGCGGCTTTCTTGAGGGCCGGATTCTCGAACGGCTTCGACGGGTCGCCGGGGACGGTATAGAAGCGCCAGGCACGGCGGCCGGTCATCGCGTCGTACGCGTCGAAGAAGCCGCGCGTCGGGCGATCGCCACCGCTCACGCCGATGATCACTTTTCCCTTGGCGATACGCGGCGCCATCGTGATCGTGTAATGGTCCTGCGGGTAGGCCACTCGCGATTCCCACACCGGGCGGCCCGTTGCAGCATCGAGCGCGTGCAGACGCCCGTCGATCACCGGCGCGATGATCAGACCCTGATAGATCGCCAGACCGCGGTTGACGACGCCGCAGCAGATCTCCGGCCGGACCAGTTCCTGATTGACCTGCGGATCCCAGCGCCAGCGTTCCTTGCCCGTGCGCGCATCGACGGCAAAGACGACGCTCCAGTTCGTGATGCCGTAGATGGTTCCGTTCCAGACGAGCGGCGTGCCTTCCTGGCCGCCGCCTCCAGCGCCGACGTCATAGGACCAGGCGAAGCCGAGGCGCCCGACGTTCGAGGTGTTGATGTCGGCGAGCGGGCTGTAACGGGTTTCCGACTGCGTCAGGCCGTAGGTCAGCCACTCGTCGCCGGCCTGCGGCGCCCGTCGGAGCGCCTCATCGTCCACACGGTTGGAGGCGAGCCGCTGCTGAGCGGCCACCGAGGCCGCGATCGCGATGACGCCGATGATCGCCGTGACGTATCTGGGAACCACGAAGGCCACGAAGATAAACGAAGATCATGGCGAAAAGACCACAATTCTTCGCGCTCCCGTTCGCAGTTTTTTCGACGATTTTCGCGGTCTTCGCGGTTTAGACTGTGCCGGATGCCGGCGAGAGTCCGGAGGCGTCACTTTCTCCAGTTGCTGACAGGGGCCGCTGTGGGCGTTCCCTTTGCCGGGCGCGCTGCGGCGCAAGCCGTTTCTGGCGGCGCCTCGCTCGTCGCCCCGGCGTTTTCAGTGGCTCCCCTCGGTGAGTCGTTGCGCCTCGTCTCCGGTGGCGGAGGCAACGTCGTCGTACTGAACGGTGGTTCAAGTCTTCTGCTCGTGAACGGCGGCGCGCCCGGGACATCGCTCCAGCTGCTCGGCGCCATTGCAGCTGGTACCGGTGGCAAGCGTGTCGAGTTCTTGTTCAACACCGACTGGCACGCGGAGAACACCGGTTCCAATCTGCCCGTAGGAGAGCGTGGCGGTCAGATCCTCGCGCACGAGTTCACCAGGCAGTACCTCTCCATCGATCGGCCTGTCGAGTGGCAGAACAAAACGTACAAGCCGCTGCCCACGAAGGCGCTGCCGACAAAGACGTTCGTCAGGGCTGGCTCGATGGCGTTCGGGGGACAGACGATTGAGTACGCACCCCTCGGCCAGGCGCACACAGACGGCGACATCGATGTGTTCTTTCGTGAAGCGAACGTCCTCGTTGTCGGCGATCTGATGACCGTCGGAAAATATCCGATCAGCGACTACACGAGCGGCGGATGGCTGGGTGGCCTTGTGACCGCGACGAAGACGCTGCTCGATCTCACCAATGCCAACACTCGGATCGTGCCGGGTGAAGGACCGGTGCAGACACGCGCGGACCTGCAGGCGCAATACGACATGCTCTCGGCGTCGCGCGACGCGTTCGTGAAGATGATGCGCCAGGGGATGAGCGCCGACGAGATGATCGCTGCCGGCGCGACGAAAGCGTTCGACGCGAAGTGGGGCGACCCGAGGCTGTTTGTGAAGACCTCGTATCGCGGCCTCTGGTTACACGTTCGCGAGGTGGGAGGAATCGTGTAAGTGGAAGAAGTGGAAGAAGTGGAAAAGTGGAAAAGTAAGTTGAAAGTGCAACGGTTTGCGGTCGCGGCTGTCGGATGCAGCGCGGCGTTAATTGCCGCATTCACTACCGCTCTGTCTGGCGCGCCGCAATCACGCACTGCACCTGCCGCACCCCTCGCACCTCTTGCTCCGACCACAAGCCAACTCGCACCCCTCGCACCGACGACGAAGATCGATCGCACCATCCTCGATCAGTACTGCGTGACCTGTCACAACCAGCGCACGAAGACCGCAGGCCTCACGCTCGACACGTTGGACCTAGCCGACGTTGCGGCACACGCTGACGTATGGGAGGAAGTCGTTCGCAAATTGCGCGGAGGGCTGATGCCGCCGGCCGGTATTCGCAGACCGCCGCAGGCAGACGTCGACACCTTCGTGCACTCGCTCGAGCAGGCGCTCGATCAGGCAGCGCTCTCGAATCCGAATCCGGGCCGCGTGGCGCTCCACCGGCTCAATCGCGCTGAGTACGCCAACGCGATCGAGGATCTGCTCGGCGTGCGTGTTGACGCCGCCGCGCTGCTGCCGAAGGATGACGAAGCGGACGGCTTCGACAACGTCGCGAGCGTGCTCACGGTCTCGCCGTCGTTCCTCGAGCAATACATTTCCGCCGCACGCGCCGTGACGAATATGGCACTCGGCAACCGTGCACAGCGCGCGGTGAGCATGACCTATCGTCCGGCTCGCGGCACCGACCAGACGCAGCGGATCGAAGGGATGCCCCTCGGCACGCGCGGCGGATTGGTCGCCGACCACCTGTTCCCGGCGGATGGCGCATACAAAATCAACATCAACGGCCTCGCCGGTGCCGGCTACGTCCGCGGCATGGAATACGCCCACACGCTTGTCGTCCTGCTCGACGGCGTCAAGGTCTTTCAAGGTCGCATTGGCGGCGAGGACGACATCAAGGCGATCGACCAGCGGCAGGCTGCGGCCGTGGCTGACATCAACGGCCGCTTCCAGAACATTCCGCTGGACGTGACCGCCGGACCCCACAAGGTCGTCGTCACCTTCATCGCCCGCACCTTCGCCGAATCAGACGACGTGCTCGGATCCTTCAAGCCCGGCGCGCTGGAAGATCGCGTGGTCCGCGTCAGCAGCGTTGAAATCCTCGGGCCGTTCAACCCTGCTGGTCTCAACGACACGCCGGCGCGGCAACGTGTGTTCGTCTGCAAGCCCGCGCCGCCTTCACCGAAGGCTTCGCCGAGCCAGGCAGCGGCCGGCGAGGAACGGGCATGTGCGTCGAAGATTTTTTCGATGCTCGCGCACCGCGCCTTCCGTCGCCCCGTCACGCAGGCGGATCTCGACGCGCCGATGGCCTTCTACCAGGCTGCGCGCCAGAGCGGTGATTTTGAGGCTGCCATCCGGGAAGCGCTGCCCACAATACTCGCCAGCCCGAAGTTCCTCTTCCGGACCGAACTCACGCCGCCGACCGTCAAGGCCGGGATTGCACACCGCCTGACCGATCTCGAGCTGGCATCGCGTCTTTCGTATTTCCTGACCGGACGGGCGCCCGACGAGCCGTTGCTTGCGGCAGCGGAGAAGAGCGCGCTTGGCCAGCCGAAGGGGCTCGACACGCAGGTGCGTCGCCTGCTTGCCGATCCGCGGTCGCGCTCCCTGGTGAGCAACTTCGCGTTCCAGTGGCTGAAGCTGCGCGCCCTCGACGATGCGGATCCGGATGCGATCCTGTTCCCGAACTTCGACGATGGCCTGCGGGAGGCGTTCAAGCGCGAGCTCGAGCTCTTCGTGCAGAGTGTCTTCACCGAAGATCGCAGCGTGCTCGATCTGCTGTCGGCGGACTATACGTTCGTCAACGAGCGGCTGGCGCTGCACTACGGCATTCCCAACGTGCGCGGGAATCTCTTCCGCCGCGTGACGCTCACCGATCAGAACCGGTTCGGTCTTCTCGGCAAGGGCGGCGTGTTGACGGTGACGTCGTACGCGAACCGCACGGCTCCGGTGCTGCGCGGCGCGTGGATTCTCGACAATCTGCTGGGCACGCCGCCAGCGGCGCCGCCTCCAGACGTTGAGGGCTTCCCGGAAAACAAGGACGGGGAGAAGGCGCGGTCGGTGCGCGAGATCATGGAGACGCACCGCGCCAAGCCGGCGTGCAACTCCTGTCACGGCATCATGGACCCGCTCGGGTTTGCGCTCGAGAACTTCGATGCCATCGGCGAGTGGCGCAGCGCGGATCGGTGGGCAGGCACGCCGATTGATGCGGCAGGGAAGCTCGTGGACGGGACACCGGTGGGCGGGCCAGTCGACCTTCGGAATGCGCTGATGCGCCGGCCCGATCAGTTCGTCCAGACGCTGACGGAAAAGCTCATGACCTACGCGCTTGGCCGGAGCGTTGAGTATTACGACATGCCCGCCGTGAGGAAAATCGTCCGCGACGCCCAGCGCGACAACTATCGCTTCTCGTCGATCGTGATGGGGATTGTGAAGAGCGCGCCGTTCCAGATGAGGAAAGCAGCGGAGTAGCCATGTATATTTCGAAAAAGCACCTGTCTCGTCGGACGTTCTTACGCGGTGCGGGCGTGGTTGTCGGCCTGCCGCTGCTCGACGCGATGATTCCGTCGATGACGGCGCTGGCGCAGACAGCGGCGGCGGCGAAGCCGAGGATGGGGTTCCTCTACCTGCCGCACGGCGCCATCATGGAACAGTGGACGCCCGCCGCTGAAGGCAAGGCCTTCGAGATGCCGGCGATCCTCAAACCGCTGGCGCCCTTCCAGAAGCAGGTGACGATCGTCAGCGGGCTGGAGAACAAGCCCGCGATTCTGCCGCCGGTTCACGCGATCAATCCCGGCACGTGGCTCAGTTGCGTGTCGCCGCGGCCGACACAGGAGCCATACGGCGGCGTCACCATCGATCAGATGGCGGCCATGCACATCGGTCAGGACACACCGCTGCCGTCGCTGGAAATTGCGACGGAAAGCCGGGGTGGCGGAGGTGCCTGCGACCGCAACTATGGCTGCAGCTACGGCGGCACGATCTCGTTCCGCACGCCGTCCACGCCGCTGCCGATGGAGGCGGACCCGCGAAAACTGTTCGAGCGGCTGTTCGGCCAGGGCGACACCCCGCAGGAGCGGAAGGCCATCACGCGACAGTACTCGAGCATTCTCGACCTCGTGTCGCGCGAAGCCGCGGATCTGCAGAAGACGCTCGACGGCCCCGACCGGGCGAAGCTGGGCGACTATCTGGAGAGCGTGCGCGAGATCGAACGGCGCGTCCAGAAAATGGAAGCGCAGGACCTCAGCGCGCTCGCGCTGCCCGATGTGCCAGTGAGCACGAGCTTCGATCAGCGCCTCAACCTGATGTTCGACATGGTCGCGCTCGCGTGGCAGGCGAACCTGACGCGCGTCTTCACGTTCATGATGGCGGCTGAAGGCAGCAACATGACCTACAACCACATCGGCGTGTCCGATGCCTTCCATCCGCTCTCGCACCACCAGAACGACAAGTCCCGAAAGGAGCGGCTCGTCAAGATCCAGACGTATCACGCCGACGTCTTCTCGAAGTTCCTGGCGAAGCTGTCGAAGATGCCGGACGGTGATGGCTCGATGCTCGATCACAGCATCCTGCTGTATGGCAGCAACATGAGCAACAGCAACGCTCACGACGAGTTCCCGCTGCCGACGATGGTCGTGGGAGGCGGTGCCGGAAAGATCACGGGCGGCCAGCATCTGCGATATCCGGACCGGACGCCGCTGGCGAACCTGCACCTGACGCTGATGGAGCGCGCCGGAATTCCGGTGCAGCAGGTCGGCAACAGCACCGGGTCGTTCAGCGAGCTATGAGCGCGCGGACGTCGCTGACACGGGCTGGGGAGTCGCGGGGACGCGGAGCATGTTGAATCTTGTTCTGGCGATGGCGCTCGGCGCCGCGGCGCCGCTCGTCGACGCGGTCAAAGCAGGGGATAAGACTGCTGCAGTCGCGCTCATCGAAAAGCGCGTCAACGTCAACGCGCCCGAGCCCGACGGTACGACGGCGTTGCATTGGGCGGCGCACAATGGCGACGTCGATCTGGTGCAGCGGCTGATTCGTGCCGGCGCCAATGTGAAAGCGGTGAACGAGTTCGGCGCGACGCCAATGTCCGAGGCCGCGGTGCTCGCGGACCCCACGCTTCTTGGTGCGCTGCTCGAGGCTGGCGCCAGCGTTGAATCGCCCAACGGCGATGGGCAGACGGCGTTGATGGTCGTCGCACGCACCAGCCGTGTCGACGCCGCGCGCCTGTTGCTCAAGCACGGCGCGAACGTGAACGCGGTGGAGAAGTGGCGTGGCCAGACGGCGCTGATGTGGGCCGCAGCGCAAAGCCAGCCGGCGATGGTGCGCGAGCTGATTGCCGCCGGTGCCAACGTCAACGCCCGTGCCACGGTCAACGACTGGGGACGCCAGGTCACCGCCGAGCCGCGCGCGATTTATCGCCCCGCCGGCGGGTTGACGCCCCTCCTGTACGCCGCACGCGAGGGATGCGTGGACTGCGTCGCCGCTTTGGTTACCGGTGGCGCCGAGATCAACCTGCCGGATCCGGAAAACATCAGCCCGCTGCTGATGGCGGTCATCAACATGCGGTTCGACGCCGCGGCGGCGCTGATTGAACGCGGCGCCAATCCGAATCACATCGATTTCTGGGGGCGTGCACCGTTGTATGCGGCCGTCGACCTCAACACCATCCCGCGCGGCGGCCGTCCGGATCGTCCAGTGCTCGACAAGACGACGGCCTTGCAGGTGGTTGAAAAGCTGTTGGACGCCGGAGCGAATCCGAACGCGCAGCTCAAGCTGCCGCCGCCGTTCCGGAACGTCGGCAACGATCGCGGTCTCGACGGCATTCTCACCACCGGCTCGACGCCGCTGCTCCGCGCCGCGAAAGCGCTCGACGCGCCGGCCGTTCGCGTGCTTCTTGCGAAAGGCGCCGACCTGTCGATCGCGAACTCGCGCGGAATCACACCCTTCATGGCTGCAGCCGGTCTTGGGTCCGTTGACGCAGACACGCGCGGGTTCTACCTGTCCGAGGACACGCAGCAGCGATCGATCGAATCGTTGAAGCTGCTGCTGAAAGCCGGCGGCGACATCAACGCGAAAGACTCCCGCGGCCTGTCACCGCTTCACGAAGCCGCCCGCTGGGGCTGGAACGACGTCGTTCGCTTCCTGGTCGAGAACGGCGCCGATCTCACTGCCAAAGACAATCGCGGGAATACGCCCGTGGATTCAGCGCTTGGCAAGGCCGGTGGCAACAGCCGCGGCGGGCAGCGCATCGACGTGCATCAGGACACCGCCGACCTGCTGAAGAAACTGATGTCGGCGCGATGAGCCTCGCAGCCACGAGCATCGCCGCGGAGATCATCGGACTCGAGCGCGCAGCGCTCGACCGCTGGGGCAAGGGCGATCCATCCGGGTTTCTCGAGCTTTGCGCGCCGGACGTCGTCTACTTCGATCCGTTCTTGAAACGTCGCATCGACGGTCTGGCCGGGCTGACCGCCCACTATGAGGGCATCAGAGGCAAGATTCAGATCGACCGCTACGATCTGCTCAATCCGCTGGTCCAGGCTGATGAGAGACTGGCGGTGCTGACGTTCAACTACGTGTCGTGGGGGAACGAAGGCGAATCCCGCTGGAACTGCACCGAAGCGTACCGAAAGGATCCGTCAGGATGGCGGATTATCCAGACGCACTGGTCGTACACCGACGCCGGCCGCCCAAGTAGTAATCTGGGCCAATGAGCCCGTCAGTGCTTCGAGTCGAACCGCTGGGTCAGCGTTGGCAGACGCACGACCCGTTTCTCTTCTGCGTCCATCACATCGATCTCTATCCCGCGGGCAACGACCGGCTCGGTCCTGCGGCCCCGCTCGGCGGACGCGACATCGGTCAGGATTTCGAGGGCAAGGACGGCTGGCGGATGTACCACGGCGACGTCGTCCCGGGTTTTCCGCAGCATCCGCACCGCGGCTTCGAGACCGTCACCATTGTCCGCACGGGATACATCGACCACTCTGACTCGCTCGGGGCG
>DASROF010000077.1:0-25061 GCA_035647075.1 Vicinamibacterales bacterium
CCCCAGGCACCCTTAGGCACCCCAGGCACCCTTAGGCACCTCAGGCACCTCAGGCACCCCCAGCCCCCGTTACGCATTACAATCCCGCGCATGAGAAAACTTGTTCTGCTCGTCATTTGCCTCGCCTTTCCGTCTGGAATCGCGACGGCGCAGGATGCCAAGACCGTCATCGCCGGCGCGCAGAAGGCGTTGGGCGACGTGAAATCGATCACCTACTCTGGCTCGGCCAAAGACGTGTCGTTCCAGCAGTGCGGCGCCAACAAGGCCGACATGGTCTGCCGCGGCACCCACGATCCGATGCGCCCGATCGACAACTACGTCCGCGTCATCGACCTGAGCGGTCCGACGTCGCGCGCCGCCGGCGCAACGAACAACATCGGCGCTGGCGGTTCGACGACCGTGGCGCCCGGAAACTTCAACCAGGTGGTCACGCCGCAGCAGGCTGACGTGTCGTCACCCTGGGCCCAGTCGCTCGAGCTCTACATCACGCCGTGGGGCTTCCTGAAGGGCGCCGCCGAGAACAACGCGACCGCGCGCAAGAGCGGCAAGTTCACGGTCGTGACGTGGAGCCCGAAGGTCACCGCGGCGTCCGGTAAGAACTACGTCGTCAACGGCTACATCGACGACAAGAACATGGTCGATCACGTCGAGACATGGCTGGGCGAGAACATCATGGGCGACATGCAGATCGTTTCCACGTACACGGGATGGAAGGATTTCGGCGGCGGGGCGATCGTGCCGGCGAAGATCGTCCAGACGCGTGGAGGCTGGCCGTTCTTTGAAGTAAACGTGACCGCGGCGAAAGCGAATCCGTCCGACGTCGCAACGATCGCTCCCGCGCCGCAGCGCGGTGGCGGCCCCGGCGGTGGCGGACCTCCGGGAGGCGGCGGACGTCCCGGTGGTCCCGGCGGAGCACCCGCTGCCCCGCCCGCGCTGACGGTTGCCCCTGAAAAACTTGGCGAGGGCCTCTACCGCTTCACCGCCGGCAACGGCAGCTACGACTCGGTGATCGTCGAGTTCAAGGACTACATCATGATGCTCGAGGCGGGACAGTCCGAGGCCCGCGCGCTCGCGTATGTCGCCGAGATCAAGAAGATGTATCCGAACAAGCCGATCCGCTACGTGATGAACACGCATCCGCACTCGGATCACACCGGCGGCCTGCCAGTACTGGTCGCGGAGGGCGCAACGATCATCACCCACAAGAACAACGAGGAGTTCTTCGAGCGGGCGCTGAACACGCCGCGTACGCTGCTCACCGACACCCTCGCGAAGAACCCGAAGAAGGCAAAGGTCGAAGCAGTGGGTGATAAGAAGGTCTACTCGGACGGCACGCGATCAGTGGAGTTCTACCACGTGCCCGGCGCGCCTCACTCGAACGGCCTGTTGATCGCCTACATTCCCAAAGAGAAGGTGCTGTTCCAGGGGGACTTCTCGCTGCCTGGGAAGCCCGGTGAACCTGCCAATGATCACGTGAAGGCGCTGGCGCCGGTGCTGAAGAAGCTGAACCTGCCGTTCGATCGCTACATCAACGTGCACGCATCGGCGACTCCGCAGACGAGCAAGGATTTCTGGGATGCGATTGCGACGCCGAGCGCTCCGGGACCTGTGAAGTAGCCCTCTTCCGTAGGGCACCCTTTAAAGGGTGCCCTACGATCAGCGGCCGGCGGCCTCGTCGGCGCGTGCCCCTGCCAGCATTCCGCGGATGCTGTAGTTCCCCTCGTGACAGCCGTACTCGAGCACCTCGCCTCTTGACGGCTTCCAGTTGATCACCGCCGTCCACGGCCTCGTCCACATCGTCGAATCGTCCACGGTGAACGTGTATTCGATGTTGTCCGCCGCCGTTCGCCTGAAGCGCTCGGTCAGCTTCAAGTTCTGATCAGAGAGCGTGTTGTACCCGCCCATCGGGTTGCCGTTCGGGTGGAAGTTCGTCGTCTCGACGACGAGCGTGTCGCCTTCCCAGCGGCCGCGTGAATCGCCCAGGTACTGATGCATCACTGGTGAAATGTGCGGCCGGCCATCGAGCGGAATGACCCGCGTGTCGTGAATCTTCTCCATTTGAATCGCCACGTAATCGGCTGTCTGCACGATTCGGTAGACGCTCATGTACGCGGCGAAGAGATCAGGGAATCCGTAGGCGATGCATCTGTCGGGCATCGTCATGTCCTGTGCAGAAGCCGGCGGACGCCCGAACCGCGATCCGATTCCCCCGGCGCGCAGTCGCGCGCCCTGCGGCGTAGGGGGCGGCAGGCGGCCGTCCGGGGGATCAACGATTAACGAGGTGCGGTGCTCGAAGTATCTGTCGGGCAGCCAGTTCTGACTGTACGAGCCGGTGGCGCCGAGTCCGTTCGGTTTTCGATTCGCGAGCAGCGTCAGATACAGGGTGTCGCCGAATGTCGCCTCCGCGTCGGGCGCAAACATCGTCTTCGCACGGCGCTCGAAGTCCGCCAGCTCCTCGTCGGTCAGCCGCGGCTTGTTCGCCAGTTGGGCAGGGCGTTCGAGGGGCGTCGCGCTGTTGTTCTCCCACACCCCTTCGAGGCTCGGCTTGCCATCGGCGGTGCGCGGCGGCGTCCACGACGATGACGCGGCTGCGCGATCGGTTCGTGCCGACTGCTGGTCCGCGGCCAGAGTGAGCGGAACGAGCAGCGCCAGTCCCAGCGAGAGTCGCGTGTTGAAAGTCATCCGCCGGATCTTACCGCCGGGACTCGAATCCCGCGCGCCGTATGATCATGCGGTGTCAGGAGGTCGGCCGTTGAGTGTTGGGATCCCGAGCGGCGTCGCGGCAGTCGCGGAATTCGTCGTCCGCGGTACGCCACCTGCTGCCGGCCGTCAGCGCGCCGCGGCGGCTATCGGCGACACGGTCGGCGTCATGCTCGCAGGCGTGATCGAGCCGGCCGCCCGGATGGTGCAACAGATGACCGCGGAGGACAGTCGCGGTGACTGTCGGATTCTTGGCTCGCGTCAAACAGCGGGGCCTGCTGAAGCCGCTCTCGCCAACGGCGTCGCCGCACACGCGCTCGACTATGACGACATGTGTTTCGTCTCGCTCGCACATCCGAGCTGCGCCCTGGTACCAGCGATCGTCGCCGCCGGTGAGGTGACACACGCACCCGGCAGCGCGCTTTTGAACGCGTACGTGATCGGGTTCGAGCTCGAATGCTGCCTCGGCAACGTGATGAACCCGCGGCACTACCACAAGCGTGGATGGCACTGCACGTCCACAATCGGAACCCTCGGCGCCGCCGCTGCCGCTGCACGCGTGCTGGGACTCACCGTCACTGAGACGCGCCACGCACTCGGGATTGCGGCGTCTGCTGCCTGCGGCGTCAAGGAGAACATGGGCAGCATGGTCAAGCCGCTGCACGCCGGCATGGCTGCTCGCAACGGGCTGATGGCCGCGCGGCTGGCATCGCGAGGGTTTACGGCCAGCGCGGACGCGCTCGACGGTCCACAGGGCTTTCTCGCAGCCATGGATAGTCAGGAGCCAGCCCTCGACGGGGCGGTCGCCGACCTGGGCGTGAGATGGGAGATCCTCGAGACAGGAATCACGGTCAAGCTGTATCCGTCCTGCGCAGCCACTCACCCGCCGCTCGATGCGCTGCTCGACCTGGTGCGAGAGCACGGATTCACTCACGAGCAGGTCGACTCGATCGACATCGAAGTCGATTCGATGACCCCGCGGCTGCTGCTCTACGATCGGCCAACAACTGCGCTGGAGGCCAAGTTCAGCATGCCGTTCTGCGCCGCGGCTGCAGTTGTTGTCGGCCACCCGCAGGTCGATACGTTCGACGTCACAGTGATCGCCGACCGCGCTGTGCAGGATCTGATGCGGCGCGTGGACATGCGTACGAACCCCTCGTTCGATGCATCTACTCCGCTCTCTCGGGCAATGGTCACGGTGACTCTCCACGACGGCCGCCGCCTTGAGCGATCCGTCGACGGCGCTCGTGGCTATCCGGGGCGTCTCTCGACCGATGACCTCGCGGCCAAGTTCGTATCATGCGCGGCTCGCGCGCTGACCCCCTCCGGCGCATCCGAAGCATGGAACCTCCTGCAGACGATCGAAGATGTGACGGACGTGCGCCAGCTCACCGCGGTTCTTGTTCCCTGATGTCCACGAGCTCCGCTCTTCCCCTTCACGGAGTGACCGTCGTCTCGATCGAGCAGGCCGTGGCCGCCCCGTTCGCCACTCGCCAACTCGCTGACCTCGGCGCACGCGTCATCAAGATCGAGCGGCCGGGCGAGGGTGATTTCGCCCGTCGCTACGACACGTCGGTCAGGGGAATGGCCAGCCACTTCGTCTGGCTGAATCGCACAAAGGAGTCCGTCACGCTCGACCTGAAACGTCCTGAAGCTGAATCCGTGCTCGAGCGTCTCCTCGCGCGGGCCGATGTGTTTGTGCAGAATCTGGCGCCGGGTGCTGCCGATCGACTCGGGCTGGCCGCACCGACACTGCGAACGCAGTATCCGTCCCTCGTCGTTTGCAACGTCTCTGGATTCGGCTCGTCCGGTCCGTACGCGAGCAAGAAGGCCTACGACCTGATCGTGCAGAGCGAAGTCGGAATCCTGTCGGTCACGGGAACCGAGAGCACGCCGTCCAAGGTCGGCGTCTCAATCGCAGACATCTCCGCTGGAATGTACGCGTATGCGGGAATCCTCACGGCCCTGCTCGCCCGCAAAGACACGGGACAGGGAACGATCGTCGACGTCTCGCTTTTTGATTCGCTGGGCGAGTGGATGGGCTATCCGATGTATTACACGGCCTACGGCGGCTCACCGCCGGAGCGGACCGGGGCGCGTCACGCGACCATCGCTCCATACGGCCCCTTCCGCACCAGAGACGGAGCCGTCGTCGTCGCTGTCCACAACGATCAGGAGTGGATTCGGTTCTCCACCGACGTCCTGGGTCAACCGAATCTCGCTGCTGATCCGAGATTTCGAACGACACCGCTGCGCTTCGAGCATCGTGTGGCCTTGACCGATGCGATCGAAACGGCCTTCGGCACACTCACGTCGGCGGACGCGCTTGAACGACTCGAAGCGGCCGGCATTGCCAACGCCAGAGTCAACAGCGTGGAGGAGTATCTCCGCCACCCACAGCTCGCAGCGAGCGACAGCTGGCGTGAGATCGAATCGCCGGTCGGACGCCTGAGAGCGCTTCGTCCGCCGGTCCGCCTCGATGGGGTGGAACCCGCGATGGGCCCGATCCCGACCGTCGGCCAGCACAGCGAAGCTGTTCTCGCTGAACTCGGGTTCGACCACGAGCTGATCGCACAGTGGAGGCAGACGGGCGTGATCTAGAGGGTCGATCCGGAAGTCCGCTACTGACCGGGCGGACGGGGACCGCGCGGGCCGGGGCCTTCCTTCCCTCCCGCTTTCTTGATCAACGCGACGGTGCTCTCGTGGGGTACAGGGAGCTGGCCGACGATGGTTTTGCCGAGCGCAACGTCGAGCGGCGTGTACCCCTGCTTGCTGGTTGCGTTCACATCCATCCCCTGCGCGAGCAGGAACTGCACGATGGTGTCGGCGCCGCGCAGCGCCGCGCCGTGCAGGATGTTCTCGCCAGCGGTGTTGGTCTGGTTGATGTCGAGACCGGCGGCCATCAGCACCTTGACTGACTCGAGGGCGTCGCTTTCGGAGCCGCGCGTGTTCTTGTCCCGATAGCCGATCCCGCCCGCGAACATCAGCGCAGTGGTTCCCTGTTTGGTCGTCGCCTTCACGTTGGCTCCCTTCTCAAGGAGCAGACGGATGACCGCATGGTCGCCAGCGCGGGCGGCGCGCATCAGCGGTGTCGCGCCGGCGCCGAGCGTGGTATCACCGAAATCCATTCCGCTGCGGACGGTCAACGGGCGAGTGAGCGGCACGTCGAGCTTCGCACCATGGTCGACGAGCCCCTTGACGACGTCGAACGCCGGGAGTGGATCGTCCGTCGTGCGATTCGGCATCGCTGTCCAGTCTTCGTTGCGGATGTCGATCGCGGCATAGAGCGCCGTGCGTCCGCCGGCATCGACGACGTTGACGTCGGCGCCCCGGTCGATGAGGAACTTTGCCAGGGTGTACTGCTTGTTCATGATGGCCGCCACGAGCGGCGTCACGTTGTCCACGTCGCCGAAATTGATGTCGACGCCGGCGTCGAGCATGCTGCGCGCGGACTCGAGGTCGCCCTCACGGGCGGCGAACATCAGGGCCGTGAATCCGCCGCGCGGGATCGGTGAGATGGACGAGGCCGCGCTCAACTTGGGCGGCCGCGTTTCGCGGTCGAACGAGCGGACCTTCCAATCTGCGCCGCGCTCGAGCAGCAGTTTGACGATCGCGGCGTGCCGCTCGGCTGCAGCCCACATCAGCGCGGTCTGACCCTTGTAGCGCTCACGGGCATTCACGTCGGCGCCCCGATCGAGGAGCAGACGCACCGCCTCCAGGTTGCCAGACCTCGCCGCGCTCATGAGCACCGTTTCGCCGTCGAGTGTCGACGCGGTCTTGGCGTCGGCGCCGGCATCGAGCAGCACCTTGACCAGCTCGGTATTCCCGGAGATCGCAGCCTCGGAGAGCGGTGAGGCGCCAAAGCGATTGGTCACCGCCGGACTCGCGCCCGCCTTCAGCAGCAGCTTCACGGTCTCGGTGTCGTTGTAGTAGGCAGCCCAGTGCAGTGCGGTGGTGCCGTCGGCCTGCGGGGTGTTGACGTTGATCTTCTTGCTCACCAGCGCGCGCAGCGCCGGCGTGTCCTTGCGCTGCGCCGCGTCGGCAGCGTCCGATCCCGCCGCGCGGGCCAGGGTCGGCAGGGCACCGATGAGAGCGACGGCCCAGATCAGCAGTGTGTTTTTCATGGCTATACGTCCGACAGGAGACCAGTACTGTCGCCGACACTCTCCTGCTGAACACCGGTCTTATTCAGAATCGTCAGCAACAGGTTCGACATTGGCGTTCCCTCCGGGTACATCAGGTGACGTCCACCCTTGAGTTTCCCGGCGGAGCCGCCGGCAATCAGCACCGGCAACGGCGAGTGGTTGTGCACGTTGCTGTTGCTCATCGCGCTGCCATACAGCACCAGCGAGTGATCGAGCAGCGTGCCGTCGCCGTCCGGCGTGTTCTTCAGGCGATCGAGGAAATACGACACCAGTGACACATGGAAGGCGTTGATCTTCGCCAGCTGCTCGAGCCGCTGCTGGCTGTTCTGGTGGTGCGACGCCGGGTGGAATGCCTCGGAGATACCCAGCTTCGGGAACGTCCGGTAGCTCACCTCACGCGCCATCATGAACGTCGAGACGCGTGTGATGTCTGCCTGGAAGGCGATCGCCATCAGGTCGAACATCAGCTTCGTGTGTTCCTCGAAATCGTCCGGGATACCGGTTGGCGACGATGGCACGGCAAGATTCGGGTTCTCGGCCTGACGTTCAGAGATCTGAATCCGACGCTCGATCTCACGGACCGCGTCGAGATACTCGGCCACGCGGTTTCGATCTCTCATTCCGAGGTCGCCCTGCAGCCGGCGCACCTGACCGGTGACGGCGTCGAGGATGCTGCGCTGCGTCTCGATGCGCTGCAGGCGCTCCTGCGCCGTGGCGCCGTCGCCGAACATCCGATCGAACACGACGCGCGGGTTGATCTCCATCGGCAGCGGCGACGTGGGCGTGCGCCACGAGATGGTGTTCATGTAGGTGCAGCTGAACCCGACGTCGCAGGAACCGACCAGTCCGCTGTAATCCTCGACCGCCAGTTCGAGCGAGGGCAGCAGAGTCTCCTGCCCGATCTTCTGGGCGGCCATCTGATCGATCGTGATTCCCGCCTGAATGTCTGCGCCATCCGTCCGCTTCGGGTGCACGCCATTCAGAAACACCGCCGGGCAGCGGGTGTGATCGCCGCCGTTGTCGCCGGGTCCCTGTGGGCCGGCCATCGCGTGCGCCAGATTGCTCAGCACAACCACGCGATCCTTATGTGCCGCGAGCGGCTGCAGGATCGGCGAGAGCTCCAGCGCCCCGGTCGTCGCGGGCGTCCATTGATTCATCACCGCGCCGTGCGGGATGAAGCAGAGGCCGAGACGGACGTTCGGTTTCGCCGCCGTCTGCGCCAGGGCCGTACTGGCCGGCACCATGGCATCCAGCAGCGGCAGCGACATCGTGACGCCGACGCCTCGCAGGAACGTGCGTCGCGAGAGATGTTTCTTGAAGATGGCACTCATCGGGTTTCCCTTACCTTCAACGAAGTCTCTTTCATCTGGAACGGCACGCTGCGCGTGACGCCCAGGACGATCGCGGAAAAGCGATAGTTGGTCGCCCGGGCATCGTGAACGATCTTCCGGACAGCTGGCATGTCGTAGGACTCCAGTCCGCGGCCGAGCGCGTAGGTCAGCATCCGCTCGGTGAGGACGCCGACAAATACCTCCGGGTGTGCCGCGATCTCGCGACGCAGTCCGCTGATGCCATCGATCTTGGCGCCGGTGAACAACGTTCCGGTGGCGTCGATTGGCTGCTGATCCTCTTTGACGCGCCAGCGGCCGATGCCGTCGAAGTTCTCCATCGCGAACCCGATCGGATCCATCGACCGGTGGCAGCCGGCACACACCGGGTTGGCGCGATGCTTTTCCATCCGCTCGCGCAGGGAGAGCACTTTCCCATCCGCGCCCGCTTCCGGCAGCGTCGGCACATTGGGCGGCGGCGGCTGCGGCGGCACACCGAGCAGGTTCGTGAGAATCCACTTGCCGCGCTCGACCGGCGACGTGCGATTCGGATATGAGGTCACGGTCAGGATGCTTGCCTGCCCGAGCAGACCGCGGCGTGTCTCGCTCGGAACCTGCACCCGGCGGAAACGGCTGCCGTAGATGTTTGGCATCCCGTAGTGACGCGCCAGCCGCTCGTTGACGAACGTGTAGTCCGCGTTCAACAGGTCCATCACGCTGCGGTCCTCGCGCATGATGCTGTTGAAGAACAGCTCGGTCTCCTCCTTCATCGCCTGCCGGAGGTTGTCGTCGAAGTCGGGGAACGCGCCGAGATCGGGATTGGAATTCTTCAGATTCCGCAGGTGCAGCCACTGCTCCGCGAAGTTGTCGACGAGCGTCTTCGAACGCGGATCCGCGAGCATGCGTCGAACCTGCTGCTCGAACACGGCTGGCTGCCGCAGCTTGCCCTGCGCGGCGAGCGTGATCAGCGTCTCGTCCGGGAGGCTGCTCCACAAGAAGAACGAGAGCCGTGACGCCAGCGCAACGTCGCCGAGCTGATAGATCCCTTTGAGGGTGGTCGCCGGGTCCGGCTCGATGCGGAACAGGAACTCCGGACTGGCGAGAACGAACTGGAGCGCCGACTCAATCCCGCGTTCGAAGGTGCCACCCGTCTTGCGACCGCGCGCGTAGAAGTCCATCAGGACGTTGGTCGTCGCGCGATCAACGGGCTTGCGATACGCCTGTCGCGCCAGCGACGTCAAAATCTGACGCGCACATGCCTGCTCCTGCGCTGCAGCAGCCGGTTTGCACGAGAGGATCTTCCGGCGCGATGGGGTGTCGCCGGGACTCGTCGCGGCAAACGGTCCCTCCACCGTGATGCGATCCACGGACGGATCGCCCATGATGTCGAGGCCATCAACCGTCGTCCGGATGAATGGCTTGATCAGATCGTCACGCGGTGCCTGGCTCTTCAGTACGGTCGTCGCCCAGAGCGTATGCGTGCCGGCCTTCACCGGCAGGCGGACCGTCAGCTTGCGATCGAGTTCGGCGCCGAACGTCCCCGGGTTCTCCGCCATCGTCCCGAAGTCTTCGCGGCCACCGACCGTGACCACGGTGAGCCTCTTGCCGTCCATGGCGATCTCGATGTCGTGCGGGTCTTCCATGCCGCGCATCAGATCGAAGGTGTTGCGCCACATGCGCAGCTTGATCACGTACTCGGCATCGACAGGGAACGTGTGCTCGACCAGCATTCCGCCACGTGTGCCCGGCGGAAGCCCCTCGATGTGCTGATCCTGCGAGAGGTCCGGTCGGACCCGATGCGTCACCATGCTCGGCTGAATCTTGAGGTTGCCAAGCGCCATGCGGCTGATGTTCCAGGACGCCGAGAGGTAGCGCTCCATCAGCGAGGGCGACACGGTGAGCACGTCGGCGATGTTGTCGAAGCCACTGCTCTCATCGTCTGGCGGGAGGAGCGCGGTCGAATCGATCTCGAGCGCGAGCAGGTCGCGAATGGCGTTTGCGTACTCAGCGCGGTTGAGGCGATGGAGCGCCGTCCGGCCCGGACGAGGATTGGCGTCCGCGGCACGATCGATTGAGGTCTCGAGATAGCTGACGAAGCCTTCAAGAGCAGCGGCGTCCGGCCGCGGCATACCGGCTGGCGGCATCTGACCGGCGCGGATTTTCCGAATCGCCTTCTCCCACAGCTCGGCGGACTTCGGAACGTCGGCGAGGTCTGCATGCTCGAGCGTCAACTCCCCGGTCTTCGTCCGGTCGTTGTGACACGTGATGCAGTACCGCGTGACAACACTCTGGCTCGAGGACGCGTCAGCGGTGGCGCGCGGCGCGGGAGCCGGCGCCTTGACGGCGGCCGCTGGCGCGCTGCCCTGTGCGGATCCGGTAGGCGACGTCAGGACCGCGACAACAAAGGCGCCAACTGCGGAGGTAAGAACCCCGCGAACAGTGTTCCGTCGTGAAATACTCAAATCGACCCCAACTCCATGGGGTCGTACAGTTTAGCCGAGATTCGAGCGGCCTAGAGAAAGCGTCCGACTATGTCGCCGGCGGTGCTCTTGATGCGGAAGGCGATCTCCCGGCCATCGGCGAGGGTCAACGTCAACGAGTCCGGACCGGACAGGACCGCGGCTTCACCAATTCCCGAAATGTCGATATGCCCGTCAACGGTCGTTGCGGCGCCGTCGCTGCTTTGCGGACGAACGTCGTCGTTGACCCAGAACGAGAGCCGATATCGCGTCGCGCGAAGAGTCAGGTCGCCCGCCTGCACTGAACCGATGCCGGTCACCGAATCGACAAGCCGTCTTGCCATCCCGTCCTCCGGCCGGAATCTTACCCGGACTCATAGAGACGGCGCCCCCCACGCGGATTAACTTTGTAATATAAAGTTATTTGCACTATATTCCACGCGTGCGCCATGCCAAGTTCATCCTGCCTGCCCTGACGGAAGCCACCGGCCCGTACTGGAGGCCGATCAAGTACTCCCTGTTCCCGCCGCTCGGCCTCGCCACGCTGGCGGCGTATCTCGACCCCGACGTCGAGGCAACCATCCAGGACGAGCACGTCCAGCCGATCGATCTCGATGACCATCCCGACCTCGTCGTCATTCAGGTCTACATCACGAACGCATATCGCGCCTACCGGCTCGCGGACCATTACCGCGCGCGCGGCGCGTACGTCGTGCTCGGAGGGCTTCACGTGACGTCGCTGCCGGACGAAGCGGCGCCGCACGCCGACACGATCGTGCTCGGCCCCGGTGAAGACACGTTTCCACGTTTCCTGCGCGACCTGGTCGCGGGACGACCAGCACCACGTTACGTCTCGACCGTCCGAACGCTGGAGGGCATACCACCGATTCGGCGTGACCTGATCCAGCGGCACCGCTACCTGGTGCCGAACTCGATCGTGGTGTCGCGCGGCTGTCCGCATCACTGCTCGTTCTGCTACAAGGACGCGTTCTTCGAGGGAGGGCGAGGCTTCTATACGCAGCGCGTGGACGACGCGCTTGCAGAAATCGCGCGCCTCCCCGGACGCCACCTGTACTTCCTCGACGACCATCTGCTCGGCCACGTGCGTTTCGCCCGGGAGCTGTTTCGCGGCATGCGCGGAATGGGACGGGTCTTTCAAGCAGCCGCCACCGTCGACTCGATCCTGCGGGACAACGTGATCGAAGAAGCCGCTGCCGCCGGGCTGCGCAGCCTCTTCGTCGGCTTCGAGAGCCTCTCGCCGCGCAGTCTGCAGGACGCCAACAAGCGCCAGAATCTCGGCCGCGACTATCAACGAGTCACTCGCCGACTCGACGACCTCGGGATCATGATCAACGGCAGCTTTGTCTTCGGTCTTGACGGAGACGATCGCGATGTCTTCGCGCGTACCGTCGACTGGGCAGTGCAGAGCGGCATTACGACGGCGACGTTCCACATCCTGACGCCATATCCCGGCACCGCCGCACATACGCGAATGGCTGCGGAGAATCGGCTGGTCACCAGCGACTGGGATCTGTATGACACACGCCATGTCGTCTACCGGCCGCTCGGTCTGTCACCCGAAGAACTGAAGGCGGGCTATGACTGGTCGTACGACGCGTTCTACCGCTGGGGAAACATCCTCAAGGCCGCGTCGGCGCATCGCAGCGTCAGCCACCGGATCAGGCACGCTGCCTACAGTGCCGGCTGGAAGAAGTTCGAGCCGGCATGGGACCTCGTGATCCGCATCAAGCAGCTGTCTCAGATGCGACCGCTGCTCGAAACGATCCTCTCGCCGGCACCACCGCACGGCGCCCCGGTCCCCGAGCCAGTCAGCCAGGCTCGAACATGGCCGGTCACGCTCACCCTTGAATAGGTCAGGCGAGGTCGCCTACCTTCCGGGTGCGACCATCTTGGTGACGCGGGCAACACTGGTGTCGCCGGCGTATAGATTGTCCTGCTTGTCCATGACCCAGTAGCTGGCCTCGATGAACTGACCGGGCCCGATCCCCATTCCATTCCCGATCGCGCCAAGCACCTTGCCATCGCGATCCAGTTTCAGGAACTGGCCGTCCTGCCCGCTCGCCATCCACGGCTCTCCGTGCGAGTCGAAATAGAGCGCGCAGACGAGATTCCTCATCTGCATCGTCTTCAGGAACCTGCCGTCCGAGGTGTAGACGACGATGCGGTATTCCTCGCGGTCCCCGATCCACACATCACCATTTCTGGGATCGATCGCAAGCCCGTGGACGGCGCTGAACTTTCCCTGTCCAACCTGGTTGCCGTACCACTGATTGACGAACTTGCCGTTCTTGTCGAGGTGGATGACTCGCGCCGCTCCGATGTTGTTCGCCGGGTCGCTTGAATCAGTGTCGTTCGGGCTCTCGTTCGCATGCCCCTCGCCGATGTAGACGTCGCCGTTCGGCGCAAAGGCCAACATCAACGGCTGCCAGAGCAGCCGCTGCCCGCGCGCTTCGTTCCAGTCGCCGCGGCGACCGTTCTCGCCGATCGTCATCAGGAGCCTGCCGTCGGGACTGACCTTCGTCACGGTGGCGCCATTGGCGGCAGTGATCCAGACGTTGTCGTCTGCATCGACGGCCATGCCGTGCGCCTTGTCCTGATAACCGATGACGTCTTCTCCGACTTCGAGCACCAGCCTGTGGTTGGCGTCGAACTTGAAGAGCTGTGGCTTTCCGATCGGCGCGCGTTGGAACACCCACAGGTTGCTTTTCGAATCGAGCGCCACGGCGGGGACACCGCCAAACCCCGGAGGCAGGTTGTATGGGTAGGTGAACGTGTAGCCCAGCGTCTGCTGCCATTGGACACGCTGCAGCATCTGACGGCCGGGGCCGAAGCGACTGCCGCACAAAGGCGAGTTCACACATGCAGGCGTCGGTGGTGGAACGGCGACACGGGCAGCGCCGGGCGCTGCCGCGGGCGTGGCGTCACGCGCCGGGATCGTGACCTTCCCTCCGGGCTCGACGATCGTTCGCCCACCGGGATCCGGAAACGACCCTTGCAGAAACCAGGCGGGCGAGCCATCGACAGCGGGCCCTTGCGTTGGTGGCCGCGACTGAGACAGTCCGAGGGTTCCGCTCAGAACGACTCCGAGCGCCGAAGCGACGACTCGATCGTGGGCGCGTCCTGTCATGTCGACCTCTCAACGTGGTAGCGACGACCTCGGCTCTTCAGCCCGGCGCTGAACCCTGCGTGTTCACGTACACCGCATACAACGACTGCCCCGCCGCCATGAACAGCCGATTGCGTTTCGGTCCACCGAAGGCAATGTTCGCGCAGACCTCGGGCAGACGGATGCGCCCGATCAATTTGCCTTCCGGCGAATGGACGGTGACGCCGCTGTAGCCCACGCTGTTGCCGGCGTTGCTGCTGCACCACAGGTTGCCGAAGACATCGGTGCGGATTCCATCGGGGCCGCAGCGGACGCCGTCAACCGCGAAGTTACCGAACGGCGAGACGTTGGCGAGCGTGTTGTTCGTCGCGATGTCGGCGGACACCACGCCGCCGCGGGCGACGATGTACAGCTTTTTATAATCCGGGGAGAACGTGATGCCGTTCGGCGCCGACCCGAGCGCGTCCTGGTCGATCACGAGCGCCACGCGTCCACCTGCGTCGACGCGATAGACGTTCGACGGCAGGTCGCGCTTGATGTCGCCGGCGCCGGCGCGCTGTCCAGCGCGCGCATTCAGGCGTCCCTGCGGGTTGCTCGGACCACCAGGGGCATCGACCACGCCCTCATAGAGCGACCCGCCGAACGGCGGATCGGTAAACCAGATGCTGCCGTCACGATGCACGGCGACGTCATTCGGTGAGTTGAGTCGCTTGCCGTTGTAGGAGTCGGCAATGACGGTGACGGAGCCGTCGTGTTCGTATCGCACGACACGGCGTTCGCCGTGCTCGCAGGAAATCTGCCGGCCCTCGAAATCAAAGGTGTTGCCATTGCTGTTGCCCGACGGACTTCTAAACACCGTCACGCGGCCATCGTCATCGAGATATCGCAATTGGCGATTGTTGGGGATGTCGCTCCACACCAGGTACCGGCCCTGGCTGCACCAGGCCGGACCTTCCATCCAGAGTCCCCCGGTCCAGAGCCGTTGAATTGGTGTGTTGCCGAGACGCAGTGAATTGAATGCCGGATCGACGGTGATCAGATCCGGATCCGGATAGGTGACCGGCGGTGCGCCGGGCGAAAAGTCGCGCGGCGGATTCGAAATGACTGAAGGCGGGCTGCTGCGCGCGGGCGGTGCGGGAGCTTGAGGCGCCTGGGCCAGAGCGAATCGTGGCGAGACGGCAGCCAATCCTGCAGCGGCGCCCATTTTCAAGGTCAGTTCACGGCGGGTCATTCGCATGGCGCGCGTATGTTACCGATTTTGCCGGGCGGCGGGGCTGGCATTCCATTTGCCAAACCACTCGAGGCCAACGCCTGTCGTCAGGACGGGTCCATGTCGTTTCGACGAACCGCTCTCCCCTTCCTTCTTGCGCTGTCTTTCGCTCCGGCCTCGGCGATCGCACAAGACCGAACCGCGTCGGCGGTCGCGTTCGGCGGTGCGTCACTGAACACCTTCTCAGCCTCGGCATCGAAGATCGACTTCGGCGTCAACGTCAGCAAGGAGCTGACCCCGAACATCCAGGCGATTGGCGAGTTCGGCCGCATCGGCGACATGCTGCCAACGATGACCACGGGGCTGTTGTCGTTGACACCGTACGACGTGCGCGTATCGGCGTTCTACGGTGAAGGCGGGGTCCGATTGGTCGGGGCGCCGGGAAGCAACATCAGTCCGTACGCAGAGGCCACCGCCGGGATTGCGCGGCTATCGCCGCAGGTGTCCGGATTTGGCTCCATCGCCGACGCCGCGGTGGCCGGGCTCGGGCTGTTCCGCAGCACGGATCCACTGCTGGGGTTCGGCGGCGGGTTCCTGCTGCGCGGCGGCGCTGTGGTTGCGGATATCGGCTACCGCTACAAGCAGATCGCCGGAGGCGATTCGTTCGCGAGTCTGCTCGCAGTGGGGCAGAAACTGCGCGCGAATCAGGTGCGATTCGGAATAGGGTTTCGGTTCTAGACGGAGCTAAAATGCGCCGATGCCCGGGCGCATTTTCGCCGTCGCCGCTCTCGTGACAGCGCTGCTGCCAGCTTCGCTGCTGGCGGCGGGCGCGCCGACGCTCGTGGATGCCACCGAGCGCGGCAATCTTGCGGAAGTCCGCGCGCTCATCAAACAGGGCACCGATATCAACACAGCGCGTGTCGATGGTCTGACCGCGCTGCATGCGGCGGTGTATGCCGACCGCCTGGACATCACCGAGATCCTGCTGGCCGCCGGCGCCAAAGCAACGGCCACCGATCGCTACGGCGTGACACCTCTCTATCTGGCAGCGGTCAACGGCAACGCAGACATCATCCGGCGCCTGCTCGATGCCGGCGCGGACTCGAACGGCATCGACGGCGGCGGTGAGACGGTGCTGATGACCGCCGCGCGCACTGGCAGTCCGGCGGCGCTGCGGGCGCTGCTCGAACGCGGTGCCAAGGTGGACGCACGTGAGCCGGAGTTTCAGCAGACCGCGCTCATGATCGCGGTCCGCGAGGATCACGATGAGGCAGTCGGCGTACTCCTGGCGGCAGGCGCTTCGCCCAACGCCCAGACGCGCAAGGGTCCGATTCCGGCGTTCGTTCTGCCGTGCAAAGGCACGGGCTGCGGCTCAGAGGGCGTCGGTATCAATCGCGGCGGTCTACCCGATCGCGGACGACGCGCGGAAGCAAAGGGCGGCATGACGCCGCTGCTCTATGCCGCGCGCGATGGACGAGTGGCCGCGGCACGACGGCTGATCGAGGCCGGAGCGGATCTCGAGCTGCCAGAAGTCAATGGCATCCGCCCCCTGTTGATGGCCGCTCTCAACAACAAGATGGACGTCGCGCGTCTTCTGATCGCAAAGCACGCGGATGTCAACGCCGACGACTTCTGGGGCCGTACACCTCTCTGGGCGGCAGTCGAGTACCGCAATCTCGACATGAACAATGTCGAGCAGGATGACCCGAAGGACAACGGCGTCGATCGCGCGCCGATTCTGACCTTCATCACAGAGCTGATCGACGCGGGCGCCAACGTGAACGCCCGCACCCGCGAACTCCCGCCCGCCCGGCGCTGGCTCTACTCGCTGAACGACGTGTCGTGGGTGGACTTCACCGGTCAGACGCCATTCCTTCGAGCGGCTCTCTCCGGCGACACGGCAGCGATGAAGCTGCTCGTGCAGCGTGGAGCGGACCCGAACCTGCCAACGCTGGCCGGCACGTCGCCGCTGATGGCAGCCGCCGGCGTGAACTGGGTCGTCGCGCAGACCTACACCGAGTCGCTGCAGGCGCGCATCGATGCCGTCAGCCTGTGCCTCGAGCTGGGCGCGGACGTGAACGCGACCAATTCAATGGGATTGACCGCGCTGCTCGGCGCCGTCAACCGCGGCTCGAACGACATCGTCGAACTGCTGGTCAAGCGCGGCGCGCGGCTCGACATCAAGGACAGAGAGGGCCGGACACCGCTGCGCTGGGCGGAAGGGGTGTTCCTGGCGTCCGTCGGGGCCGAACGAAAGCCGGCAACCATCGCCCTCCTTGAACGGCTCATGGCGGAGAAGGGCCTCTCCACACCTGCCGCCCAACCTGCGAAATGAAGGCAACAGTTCTTGCGTCGGCGTTGCTGCTGATCGGTGTCGGTTTCACGCGCGTCGAAACCCAGACGGCCCAGCCGCCGGCCGCACGACCGGCGTCCGCCGAGCAGGCAGTCATCGACCGCTACTGCGCGACGTGCCACAACCAGCGCACACGCGCCGGCAATCTTGCGCTCGACGTGCTCGATGTGACCGCCGCCGGCCGCGAGCCGCAGACCTGGGAGAAGGTCGTCCGCAAGGTGCGCACCGGGATGATGCCGCCGAGCGGAATGCCGCGCCCGGATCGCGCGACGCTCGACTCCTTTGCCGCATCGATCGAGACCGCGATCGACCGAGTCTCGGCCAACGCACCCAATCCCGGCGCGCCGTCACTCCATCGTCTGAACCGCGCTGAGTACGGCAACGCCGTGCGCGACGTGCTCGACTTGCCGATCGACCCCGCCAAGCTGCTCCCCGGCGACGACTCGAGCGGAGAGGGCTTCGACAACATGGCGAGCACGCTGAGCGTATCGCCGGCGTTGATGCAAGCCTACGTCACCGCCGCCGCCAGGATCAGCCGGCTGGCAATCGGGGATCCGACGATCAACGCCGAGCTCGTGACCTACTCTCCGCCGCGCGGGATGTCGCAGAGCGGCCACCGCGAAGGCATGCCGCTCGGCACCCGGGGCGGCCTGGTCGTGACACATGTCTTTCCGCTCGACGCGGAATACGAATTCCGAATCGGCCGCGCGGGAGGCGGACTCTTTGGTCTGCAACCGGTTGGGGGCGCCGACCCGGTCGAAGTCACCTTGAACGGCGAGCGCGTCCGCATTCTGGACAGCAACGCGCGTGGTCCGCTTCGTCTCAAAGTTCCAGCCGGGCCGCAGACGATTGGCGTCGCGGTCGTCCGTCGTTCGAACGCCCGCGGAGTCGACGACCTGTATTCCGAGCTTGCCGGAACGGCTGGCGTCACCAGCCTCGGCATCAACGGGCCGCTGAATCCGACCGGGCCCGGTGACACGCCAAGCCGACGCAGGATCTTCATCTGTAGATCGGAGGCGGTGGCGCAGGAGACTGTTTGTGCACGGAAGATCCTTGCCGCCCTGGCCACCCGCGCGTTTCGGCGTCCGGTTGCCGAGAAGGATGCGGCCGTCGACTCGCTGATGGGATTCTTCGACTCTGGGCGCAAGCTCCGCGGTTTCGAGACAGGCATTCAGTACGCGCTGGCGCGTGTCCTCGTCGATCCGCAATTCATCTTCCGCTTTGAGCACGTGCCTTCCGCGTCAGCGAAGGCTGGCGCCTTTCGAATCAGCGACGTCGAACTCGCGTCTCGACTGTCCTTCTTTCTGTGGAGCAGCATCCCGGACGACGAGCTCCTCCGTGTCGCCGCCTCAGGAAAGCTCGACGACCCGGCCGTGCTCGAGCAGCAGACGCGACGGATGCTGGCCGACAGGCGGGCCGACGCTCTGATCGACAACCTGGCCGGCCAGTGGCTGATGCTGCGCCAGTTGGATGATGTCGCGCCTTCCACGAAGGAATTCGACGGCGGCCTGCGCTATGCCATGCATCGCGAGACGGAGCTGCTCTTCGAAACGATCGTGCGCGAAGACCGCAGCATTCTCGATCTGATTGACGCCGACTACACGTTCGTTGACGAGCGGCTGGCTCGTCATTACGGCATTCCCAACGTCCGCGGCAGCCGCTTCCGTCGCGTGACGCTCGACGACGGCGCGCGACGCGGGTTACTCGGCCAGGGCAGCTTCCTGACGACGACCTCCGCGGGTAACCGGACGTCGCCGGTCAAGCGCGGCAAATGGGTGCTCGAGAACCTGCTCGGCGCTCCGGTGCCGCAGCCGCCTCCCGGTGTCGAGACGAATCTGACCGACACAACGGGCGGCTCGACGCCCACCTCGGTGCGCCAGCGGCTGGAGCGGCATCGTGCCAGCCCGAACTGCGCCGCGTGCCACGCCCTCATGGATCCGGTCGGGTTCTCGCTCGAACCGTTCGATTTGATTGGCAAATGGCGCGACACGGATAGCGGATCACCGGTCAACGCCACGGGCCGCCTCGCCGATGGAACAGTGCTCGACGGCCCTGCCAGCTTGCGAAAAGCGCTGCTCAGCCGCCGCGATGCCGTGGCCGCGACAGCCACGGAAAAGCTGCTAACCTACGCGCTGGGCCGGCGGGTCGAGTACTACGACATGCCCGCCGTGCGAGCCGTCGTTCGCGATGCGGCACGCACGGATTACCGCTTCTCGTCGCTCATCGTCGGCATCGTCAAGAGCGTGCCGTTCGGGATGAGGCGTAACGAGGGAGAGCCGTGATGTTCATTACGAAGAAGCATCTCTCGCGACGGACATTTCTCCACGGAGCCGGTGTCACGCTTGCGCTCCCGCTTCTCGAATCGATGGTGCCGGCGGCCACGGCGCTCGCGCAGACAGCCGCAAACCCGAAAACCCGCCTGTGCGGCATTTATATCCCGCACGGCGCCACGATGGACAAGTGGACGCCGACCACAGAAGGGACGGGGTTCCAGTTTTCCGAGATCCTGCAGCCGCTCGAGCCGTTCCGGAACTACGTCAACGTCGTCAGCGATCTCGCGCATCAGCCGGTCGCGCCGTGGACGGGTGAGGATACTGGCGGCGCCGAGAATCACGTGCGCGCGGCAGCCGTTTTCCTGAGCGGCGCGCACCCGGTCAAGAAGAACGAGGCGCACGTCGGCGCCACCATCGACCAGATCGCTGCGAAGTACGTCGGTCAGGACACGCCGCTGCCGTCGATCGAGCTGGCGATGGAACCGCTCAACCTGACGTGCGGCGATGCCGGGTTCACCTGCGCGTATCGCAATACCCTGGCGTGGAAATCTGAGACGCTGCCGCTGCCGATGGAGAACAACCCGCAGCTCGTCTTCGAGCGCCTGTTCGGGGACGGCAGCACGGATGCGCAGCGCCAGGAGCGGCGCAGTCAGGCGCGTAGCCTGCTGGATTCACTCCGGGATCAGATCCCGTCGCTCGAGAAGGATCTCCCTGCGGGCGATCGTCGGCGGCTGCGTGAGTACCTCGACGAAGTGCGGGAGATCGAGCGCCGGGTCAAGCAGTTTGACGCGACGCTGTCGAAGAGTGTTGATCTTCCCGACGCACCAACGGGCATTCCCGCCGAATTCGAATCGCACCTCAAGCTGATGTTCGATCTGCAGGTGCTTGCCTACAAGACGCAGATCACGCGCATCTCGACACTGATGCTGGCGCGCGAGAACAGCGGTGCTGTCTATCCGGCAACGGGCATCCGCGAGGGCTTCCACAACGCGTCGCATCACTCGAACGAACGCAAGAACATGGATCAGTTCGCGGTGATCAACCGCTATCACATCAAGATGCTCGCCTACTTTGCCGAGCGGCTGCAGGCGACACCGGATGGCGACGGCAACCTGCTCGATCACTCGATGGTGCTGTACGGCAGCAGCCTGAGCGACGGCAACGAGCACAATTTCGATCCGTTGCCGGTGGTACTGGTCGGCGGCGGGTCTGGACGGCTGAAGGGTAACCGTCACATCCGTCACGCGCCGCACACCCCGATGTCGAACCTGCTGCTGGCGATGTTGCAGAAGATGGGCGCGCCAGTGGACAAGATCGGCGACAGCACGGAACCGCTCGCGATCTAGAGCTGCCCGCCGTACCCTTCGCCCCGCTATAATCCGGCGCCGTGACTCCCGTTCGCGACGTCACTGTCGGTGCCCTCGCCTCATATCTGGCGCGGACGCTGTCGGACCACGAAGCGCTCGTTTACCACCACTCCGGCCAACGCTGGACGTTCAGCGAGCTGAACGACGACGCGCGCCTCATTGCCCGCGGCCTGGTTGCTCTCGGAGTCAAGCCGCACGATCGCGTATCCGTCTGGGCGACGAACGTCCCCGAGTGGATCATCCTGCAGTTCGCCCTGGCCAAGATCGGCGCGATCCTGGTCACGGTCAACACGGCGTTACGCGCGCACGAGATCGAATACCTCCTGCGGCAGAGCGAAACGTCGACGATGGTCACGATTCGGGGCTTTCGAAACGTTGACTACCTTGCCGAGCTCCGATCGATCGGTGCGATCGGGGTGGACGTGACCAGCCGCAAGGAACGACTGCCCCACCTCCAGCGAGTGCTGTTCATTGGCGAAGATTGTCCGGGCGACCTGACTCCGTACGCAGCGCTTCGCGCCGCGGCTCACGAGGTGTCGCCGGAAGATCTGGACGCGCTCGAAGTGGCCGTCGGCCTCGACGATGTCATCAACATCCAGTACACGTCGGGCACGACCGGGTTTCCCAAGGGCGTCATGCTGTCGAGCCGAAATATCGTCAACAACGGCTACTGGCTGGCGCGAGGGCTCGGATTTACGTCGCGCGATCGCCTCTGTCTCTGCGTCCCGCTGTTTCACTGCTTCGGCTGCGTTATCGGCGTGCTCGGGGCGTTCACCCACGGCGTCTGTCTCTGCGCGATGGAGTCGTTCGATGCCCGGCGCGTGCTGGAAACGGTCGAGCGGGAACGATGCACGGCGCTGTACGGCGTGCCGACGATGTTCGTGGCGGAGCTCGAGGATCCGGAATTCGAGCGATTCGATCTCAGCACACTTCGCACCGGCATCATGGCAGGCGCGCTCTGCCCGGAAACGCTGATGCGCAAAGTCATCGCCCGGATGCACCTGCCGGAGATGACGATCGCGTACGGGCTGACTGAAACGTCACCGGGGCTCACGCAGACCCCTCGCGATGCCAGCATCGAGACGCGGACGCAGACGGTCGGCCGAGTTCTCCCCGAAGTCGAACTGCGGGTCGTCGACCCCGTCAGCGGTGAGGACGTCGCGCCGGGTACGAACGGGGAGCTCTGGGCCCGCGGCTATATGGTGATGAAGGGCTACTACAACATGCCCGAGCAGACTGCTGCCGCGATCACCCCGGACGGATGGCTGCGCAGCGGCGATCAGGCGTGCATCGGCCCCGATGGCAACGTTCGCATTACCGGCCGCATCAAGGACCTGATCATTCGCGGAGGCGAGAACATCGCGCCCAAGGAAGTGGAGGACGTGTTGCGACTGCATCCCGCCGTCCTCGACGTCTCGGTTTACGGAATTGACAGCGAGTTCTTTGGCGAAGAGGTGGCCGCCGCGATTCGGACCAAGCCCGGGGTGGCCACCGACGCGACAGAGCTGATAGCGTTCTGCGAGCGGACGCTCGCACGATTCAAGGTGCCGCGTCACGTGCGTTTCGTGGAGAGCTTCCCGATGACCGCGTCCGGTAAGATCCAGAAGTTCAAGCTGCGCCAGATCCACGAAACGCAGCCAGCGTAAAACTCGCGCCGTGGCGCTTAGCTGAATCCGTGCCGAACCATCCCTACTCCCAGCTCTTCGAGCTGAGTCCATTCCCGGCAGTGGTCAGCCGTCTCGACGACCATCGGGTGCTCGCCGTCAACCTCAGCGCAGCCGAACTGGTGGGCGTATCGCCCACTGAGGCCATCGGCCAAGCGGTCAGTGGCTACTACGTGAATCCGGCGCAGCGGCTGGAGCTGATCGACCGCGTGCGGCGCGATGGCAGGGCCGACAACGTCCGCCTGCACATCAAGAGAGCCCGGGGTGAACCGTTCTGGGTACTGGCAGCAATTCGGGTGATCGACTGGAACGGAGAGCCCGCGGCGCTCACCGTGTTCCACGACATCAGCGAGCAGCTGGCGGCGGAATCGTCGCTCAAAGCCAGCGAGCGGCGGCTCGCGGCGCAGAGCGACGCCCTGACGGACCTCACGGCGCGGTACACCAGTCCAGGGGAAGGCTTTGAGAAGCGTCTCCGGGGCATCCTCCCTCTGGCCGCAGGCACGCTGCGGGTGGAGCGACTGAGCCTGTGGAGGTTTGCAGACGACCGCTCGGCAATTCGCTGCGACGGTCTCTATTGTGTGAGCGACGGCCGCTACGAATCGGGCACCGTCCTGCATCGGCTCGACGCGCCCGCCTACTTCGATGCCATCGAGCGCGAACGCGTCGTCGAGGCACACGACGCACAGAACGATGCGCGAACATCTGGATTCACCGCGGGCTATCTGATCCCGAACCGCATCGGCGCGATGCTCGACGTGCCGCTGCGCCACGACAATGCGACCGTCGGCGTGCTCTGCGCCGAGCATGTCGGCGGCCCCCGCGCCTGGACCATCGACGAGCAGAACTTCGCGGTGGCGGTCAGCAATCTGGTCGTCGTGGCTCTCGTCGAAGAGGAGCGGCGCCATGCGCTGGCACAGCTCGCGGACAGCGAGGCGCGCGCGCGACTGGTCGTCGACACCGCACATGACGCCTTCATCGGGATTGATTCCGACGGCAAGGTCGTCGCGTGGAATGCCCAGGCGGAGGCGACGTTTGGCTGGGCCCGCGCGGAGGTCGTCGGCCGCAGCCTGGCGGAGACGATCGTGCCGCCGGCGTTCCGGGATGCGCACACCGCAGGCATGCGCCGTTTCCACGAAACGGGTGACGCGCCGGTAGTCAACCAGCGCCTCGAGCTGACCGCGCTGCACCGATCCGGACGCGAGTTTCCGATCGAGCTCACGATAACGTCGCCGATCACGGCCGAGAACGGCTACTTCTTCGCGGCGTTTCTGCGCGATATTTCCGACCGGCGCGAACGCGACACGGAGCTGCGCAGGGCGCGTGACGCGGCGGAAGCCGCCACCCGTGCGAAGAGCGAGTTCCTGGCAAACATGAGCCACGAGCTGAGAACGCCGTTGAACGGCGTGCTCGGCTACGCCCAGCTCCTGCAGCGCGATCGGACGATGAACGCGATCCAGCGGGAAGCACTCGACGCCATCGGCCGCTGCGGCTCGCAACTGCTGGACTTGATCAATGACGTCCTCGACCTGTCGAAGATCGAAGCCGGACGCCTCGACATCGATGAGGGCCCGACGGATCTCGCGCAGCTGTTGACCGATCTGAAGTACGTCGTGGCCGAAACCGCCGCCCATAAAGACCTGACGCTGACCATGACGCTGGACCCGGAGGTCCCCCGTGCGATCGTCGTCGACGGGCGGCACCTCCGCCAGGTGCTCCTGAATCTTCTCGGCAACGCCGTCAAGTTCACGAGCGCCGGCGAGGTCCGCTTGCGCATCGGTAGCGCCGGCGAGCGCCTGGCGTTCGAGGTCGTCGACACCGGCCCGGGCATCGAGCCCGAGGCGATTACCGAGATCTTTGCGGCGTTCTCGCAAACAAAAGCAGGCGCCGAAGCGGGAGGGACGGGACTCGGCCTGACGATCTCGGACCATCTCATCACAAAGATGGGCGGAGCGCTGAAGGTCGACAGTGTGCTCGGGGTTGGCACCCGCTTTTCGTTTACCTTGCCGCTCGTCGAGGCGCGTCTCGCGGCCTCCACTCCGGGAAGCGACACCGCTCTGCCGCCGCTCGACGCCAGGCTCGCGCCCGGCCAGACGCTTACCGCTCTGGTCGTGGACGACAGTACGGCGAACAGGCACATTCTCGCCAGCCTGCTCGAAAGCGCCGGGGCTCAGGTCATAACCGCAGCGGGCGGGCTCGAGGCAATCGAGCTGGCGCGCACGCAACAGCCGGAGATCATCTTCATGGACCTGAAGATGCCCGACCTCGACGGGCTCGAGGCCACCCGGCGGCTGGCGCAGGATCCGGTGACGGCGGCGATCCCGGTCATTGCCGTCACGGCGAGTGCGCTCGGCGACGCGCGTGCGACCGCTCGCGCCGCCGGCTGTGCAGACTACCTGTCAAAGCCCATTCGTGCGCAGGAACTCTTCGGCGTGCTC
>DASROF010000078.1:0-9003 GCA_035647075.1 Vicinamibacterales bacterium
CCCGCGGGTGGTCCGCCACCCGCGGGTGCCGCGCCGGGCGGTGCACCGCCTGCTGGCGGCGCACCCGGGGCGGGGCCGGGAGGTCCGGGGCGTGGAAACGGAGCGATGCTCGACGGCACGGCGCTCGTGCAAGCCATTGACTGGATCGCGAAGGAAGGCAACGACAAGACGAGCCGCTTCTACCAGAAGGTCGAGACCGGTCGCGTCGCCGCCATGGGCATGTCGTGCGGCGGCCTCATGTCGTACGGCGCGTCGGCTGATCCGCGCGTCGCCACCGTCGGCATCTGGAACAGCGGATTGATCCAGCCCGATGAGAAGATCTTCGCCGGTCTGCATTCCCCCGTGATCATCGTGACCGGCGGCGAGAGCGACATCGCGTATGCGAACGGCAAGCGCGACTTCGAGACGATGCCCGCGAAGATTCCGGTGTTCTACGGCGTGCATCCGTCCGTGGGACATGGCGGGACGTACAACCAGGACAACGGCGGCGCATTCGGAGTGGCAGCAGTGGCGTGGCTCAAGTGGCAGCTGATGAACGACACGAGCGCCGGCGGCAAGGGGTATTTCGTCGGCGACAAGTGCGTCATCTGCGGCGACGCGAACTGGCAAACGGCGTCGAAGTCGTTGAAGTAGCGTCGACATCGACTTTCCTGGAGACGTGAACATGGCAACACGAAGAACACGACTGATTTCCCTCTCGGTTGCGGCAGTCTGCGCCTCCGCGCTGGGTGCAGCGACGCTGATCGCGCAGACCGCTGCAGTGTCCCTCAAGGCACCCGAAGGCTTCGACGTCCGGAAGCCGGGTATTCAGGCTGGGCGCGTCGAACGCATCGAGTACGACTCGAAGGTCACCAGCAACAAGCGCCCCGCCGTGGTCTATCTCCCCCCGGGCTATTCGACTGCGCGCAAATATCCGGTGCTCTATCTGTTGCACGGCATCGGCGGCAACGAGAACCACTGGACGCAGTTCGGCAAGACTGACGCCATCCTGGACAACCTGATCGCCGAGAACAAGGCACTGCCGATGATCGTGGTGATGCCGAACGGCCGCGCGTCGAATGAACCATCGACGCTGTTCGCGGGCGGACCTCGTGGCGGCAACCGCGGCGCTGCTGCCGGCGCGCCGCCGCAAGCCGGGGCGGGACAACCCGCTGCCGCGCCGCCCGCAGGCGCAGCACCGCCGGGTGGTCAGGCTGGAGCCGCGGGTGGTGACGGCCGTGGACGACTGGGCGGCGCAGGAATGGGCGTCGAGTTCACCGCTTACGCGGATTTTGGGAAGGAACTCCTTGGCGATCTCATTCCCTTCATCGAATCGCATTACTCGGTACAGGGCGATCGCGAACATCGCGCACTGGCGGGACTCTCGATGGGCGGCGGGCAATCGCTGAACTTCGGCCTCGCCAACCTCAATACGTTCGCGTGGGTTGGCGGTTTCTCGTCTGCTCCGAACACTGCCCAGCCGGCACAGCTCGTCGCCGATGGCGCGGCCGCGAGGAAGCAGCTGAAACTGCTCTGGGTCGGGTGCGGCGACAAGGATTCGCTGTTCAATATCAGCGAAGGCATGCACAAGTATCTCGACGAACAGAAGGTGCCGCACGTCTGGCAGATCGACCCGGGCGGTGTGCACGACTTCGTTGTCTGGAAGAACAACCTCTATCACTTCTCCACGCGACTCTTCAGATGAGAACGGCATAAATGGTCGGCGGCAGCCACGGCGCCGGTTCACCCGGCGCCGTGGGAGACGCCGTCGCGCCCGTTCACGACGCCCGCCGGGTGGCCGTGGCGAGCGCCATCGGCACGACCATCGAGTGGTACGACTTCTTCATCTACGGCACCGCCGCAGCCACCGTTTTCGGTCCCAGGTTCTTCCCGCAGATTTCGCCCGTCGCCGCCACACTCGCGTCGTTTGCGACGTTCGGAGTGGGATTCGTCGCGCGTCCGATTGGCGGGATCGTCATGGGGCACTTCGGCGATCGCCTCGGTCGAAAATCGATGCTCGTGTGGTCGCTGCTGCTGATGGGCTGTTCCACGCTCGGCATCGGTCTGCTGCCGGACTACTCGCAGATTGGCGTCTGGGCGCCTGCCCTGCTGATCGCGCTGCGACTGGTGCAAGGGTTTGCTCTTGGCGGCGAGTGGGGCGGAGCGGTGCTGATGTCCGTCGAGCATGCGCCTGACGGACGGCGTGGCTTCTACGGGAGTGTCGTCGCGCTCGGCCTGCCGATTGGAATCGTCCTGTCGAACGCCGTATTTCTCATATCGTCTGTACTCGTGGATCCGGCGGCGTTTCTCGCGTGGGGGTGGCGCGTGCCGTTCCTCGCGAGCGCGATCCTGATCGCGGTCGGGCTGTTCATTCGCCTCGGTCTCGGCGAGAGTCCGGTGTTCGCGGACGTTCGCCGCGGCGGCCAGACGCGGCGCGCGCCGGTCATCGACGTGCTCAGGAGCAGCGCCACGACCGTTCTGCTCGCTGCTGGCAGCTACACGGGGATCAGCGCGCTGGGCTATATCGGGCTCGTCTACTACGTCTCCTATGCGACGCGAGTACTCCGCCTGTCGCTGCCGGTCATCCTCGCGCCGTTGTTGTTCGCAGCGGTCCTCTTCGGCATATCCGTCGTCGTGTGTGCGCGGTGGTCGGATCAGATTGGTCGCCGCCGCCTGATGTTGTGGGGCAACGCTGCGCTCATCGTCTGGTCGGCGGTGTTCTTCCCGCTGCTCGACACGCGTTCCATTCCACTCATCTGGCTCGCGTTGTCCGGGATGCTCGTTGTGCAAGGCGCGTACATCGGAACGCAGCCTGCCGTGTTCGCGGAATTGTTTCCGCCATCGCTCCGCTACAGCGGTGCCTCGCTGAGCAACACGCTCGGCACAATCGTCGGCGGCGCTCCGGCACCGTTCGTCGCCGCGGCCCTGTATGACAGGTTCCATTCGTCGAATGCGGTGGGTCTCTACATCACGATTCTGGCTGCAGTGTCGTGGGTCTGTGTGCTGGGGCTCAAAGAGACGCGCCCCGTCTCACTGAGGTGAACGAAGCACCATGTCGAAACGCTTGTGCGTCCTGCTCCTGTTGCTGCTCGGAATGATCTCCGGCCGGGCCGCCGGTCCGACCATCACGATCGACGCGACGACACCTTCGGCCAAGGTCAGCCCACTTCTGTACGGCCTGATGACCGAAGAGATCAACCACGCCTATGACGGCGGGTTGTACGCCGAACTGATCCACAACCGGGCGTTTCTCGACAACGCGCAGTCCCCCGTACGCTGGTCAGTTGTCCAGCGTGACGGCTCCGCGGCCGCGATCGCCATCGACAGGAACCAGCCGCTCAACCAGTCGATTCCCGTCAGCCTGCGCGTCGACGTCACGCAGGCCGCAGCCGGCCGCAGCGCCGGCGTCGCCAATGAAGGATTCTGGGGCATCCCGGTCAAGCCGAAGACACGTTACCGCGCCTCGTTCTACGCAAAGGCATCTCCTGGATTTGAGGGCCCGATCACCCTGGCGATCGAAAGTTCCGACGGCAGGACGACGTACGCGAGCGGCAGGGTGAGCGGTGTGACATCGGACTGGAAGCGTTACGAGCTGACGCTCGACACCGGGAAAGCCCCAACGACGGCCGACGCGCGTTTCGTGTTGACGCTGAATCGGCCAGGCACTGTGTGGCTGAGCCTGGTCTCGCTGTTCCCGCCCACCTACCGGAACCAGCCGAACGGCTTCCGGCCGGACCTGCTCCAGATGCTGATCGACGTGAAGCCGAAGTTCCTGCGCTTCCCGGGCGGCAACTACCTGGAGGGCGACACGATCGCCGACCGGTTTCAGTGGAAGAAGACGCTCGGGCCGCTTACGGATCGGCCGGGTCACATGGCGCCCTGGACGTACCGATCGTCGGACGGCCTCGGCCTTCACGAATTCCTGCTCTGGGCCGAGCACTTGAACGCGGAGCCGGTGCTCGCGGTGTACGCCGGTTATTCACTCAAGGGCGAGTACGTAAAGCCGGGACCGGATCTGGAGCCCTACATCCAGGATGCGCTCGACGAGATCGAGTACGTGATCGGACCGGCGACGTCGACATGGGGTGCGGCGCGGGCGAAAGCCGGACACCCGGCGCCGTTCACGATGACCTACGTCGAGGTCGGCAACGAGGACTTCTTCGATAAGTCAGGTTCCTACGATCAGCGATTCGTCCAGTTCACGACAGCCATCAAGGCGCGCTACCCTGCCCTCAAGCTCATCTCGACCGTTGGCTTCGAGCAGCCAGAACCACGGCGCGTCCGCAGCGTCGTGCCCGACATGGTTGACGAGCACTACTACCGGACCGTCGATACGTTCCTGAAGATGTCGCGCGGGCACTACGAGAAGTACGACCGCAAGGGCCCTGCGATCTTTGTTGGTGAGTGGGGCGCGTACGAAACGCCGTTCGAGCCATGGAACGAACGATCACGGAAGGAAGCGCCCACGCCCAATATGCGCGCCGCCCTCGGTGACGCCGCGTTCATGACGCAGATGGAAAAGAACGCCGACGTGGTCGTGATGCACGGCTACGCGCCGCTACTCGTCAACGTCAGCCCAGGGGCACGCCAGTGGCGGCCGAACCTCATCGGCTACGACGCGCTGCGCGTCTACGGGTCGCCGAGCTATCACGCGTTCAAGATGTTCAGCACCAACCTCGGGGACGAGATCCTGAGGGCGACGACCACCGACACCGAGGTATTCGTCTCCGTCACTCGCGACAGCGGCTCGGGTCGCGTATTTGTGAAGCTGGTGAACGCGACGGCTGCCGCTGCGCCGGTGCAGATTGACCTCACTGGCGCGAAGACGATCGCCGGGACAGCCACGGCCTTGACGCTCGCGGCCGATCCGCAGGCAACGAATTCGATCGAAACGCCGCGGAATGTCGTGCCAGTCGCCTCGAAGCTGACAGGCATCAAGTCCGGGTTTACCTACACGGTGCCGGCGAGCGGAATCGTCGTCCTGACGCTGGAGACGCGTTAAGGCCGACAGCCCGTCGGATCCCATTTCGATCCGTCCGGTTCGCGCCGGAAGTGTGTGCTGGTCACAAACTCCTGGGTCAGGTACTTCGGATCGGTGACGGCGGTCGTGACAACGAGCCACTCGCTGTTCCCCGGTGCCGGGAAGCGATCGAAGTACTCGATGACCGTCGCCTGATCGCTGTACGGAACGCCGTTCTTCCGCAGCCAGCCGCCCGTCAGGTTCGTAGTCACGACCTTGAGGTTTCCACCCCCAGGCGCGCTACCGCGGGCGGCGCCACGACTCGCCACACGCTCCCACTCTGCGCGCGACAATCCCTGCAACGATTTCGCCGCAGGCGGCGCCGTCGCTGTGAACAGCAGGCGTCGCGTCTGCGTGCCAGCGTCGGTATCGATCCTGAGTGTGGTCTCGTTTTCCCAGGTGATGTGCAGACGGGTGGGCACCCGCATGAGAGCGGCGGCACCATACGCGAGACACGATCCGTCCGTCGCGGGGTCCCAACTGTCGGCAACTTTCCGTCCTTCGCCATTCAGAGGCACGCTGGCGACGTCGCCCTTCGGCGGTGTCACCATCCGCCAGCGCCAATCCTCATTGACGATGGACACCCAGTAGCCGGTCAGATCGATCGGCGCGGATGCCTGAGCCGACTGGGCCGCCTGTGGACCCGGTCCGCCGCCGCGACCGCCTTGCGCGAGGACGGCTGGCACCATCGCCGCGACGATCAGGGCGGCAGCCAGCACGCGTCCGAACGGACCTGCGATGTCGTGCACTTTCATCGGGCACCTGCCGCAGGACGGGCCGGACTGAGGCTGCGATACGCCGCCTCGATGAACGCATCGGTCGTCCAGGTGCCTTGCGATGCGCCGAAACGCCCCTCGTAATCGCGCACCAGCCGCGCGGCTTTCATCTGCTCGAGCGACATCTTCCTGCCGATCGCGTCGCGGACACGATCGCGCACGATAGTGGCCATGTCGCGGTAGTCGACGACGTCGGCTTCGTCCGCCAGCCGTCCGTGACCCGGAATCACGTACGTGCCGCCCTCTTCCTTGTCGCGCGGCACCGTGATGTCGATGATGCGATTCAACGCAGCAAGAATGCCCGCATAGCTGCCGCCGTGCTCGCGGTCGATGACTGGAAAGGTCGTGTTGATGTACACGTCGCCGGCCGCAATCACGTCGGACTTCCGGAAGTACACCATGATGTCCCCGCTGGTGTGTGCCTCCGGCTGATGAAGCAGCTCCACGGCTTCGTCGTTGAAGTAGAAGGCATCCTTCTCCACGAAGAAGGTGTCTGTGGGCCGCCCGGCTTCCGCAACGCCCAGCGGTCCCGACGCCAGCATGAGGATCTGCGTCTGTTCGTGCGCAAGAATCTTGGCCGCATTCGCGGCTCCAGCGCCGGCCTGCGCCGCGAAGTTCCCTGAAATGACCGACTTCCCCGCCGCCGCGATCTTGACGTTGCCGCCTGTGTGATCGCGATGGGCGTGCGTGTTGACGATGTACCGGATCGGCTTGTCGCCCGCGAGCCGCCGTACTTCTGCCAGAATCGCGTCGGCCGCCGCCTCGGTGCCGGTGTCGACGAGCAGCACACCCTGATCACCGATCTGAGCCGCGACGTTTACGGACCCGGCATTGATCATCCAGACGTTGCCCTGAACGTGCAGCGATCGCACGACCGGTGTCTGCACCGGTGTGACTGACGGCCGTGCTCCCTGTTCCGCCCGCGCTCCCGCGGCGAGAAACACGAGAAGGCCCGCCGTTGCCGCGACTGCCAGGCGAAAAGTCACTTGCGGATCTTCCGTCCGAACTCGGGAAGCGCGGTCTCCGCACCGCCGCGCGTGGCCTCGACCGGGAGCTTGTGCTTCTCGGCGAACTCGGTCACGTACGGGTTCTGCCCCGGCAGATAGTGAGGCACCTCGCCAGCGTCACGCGGGACTTCCACCACCTCCTTGCATGGATACGGCGGGTTGCCGACTTGCGTGGTCAGCCGGAACCCGTTCGTCTTGATCAGCGGTTCGGTGAGATAGACCGGGTCTTCGATGATGTAGACGTGCGTCAGCAGATCGCCGTGCCTGATGAACCGTTCGGTCATGTGGGCGCGATCGCTCAGCGCGAGGCCGTTTCGGCGCATCCATCCGGCCTTCAGATGATCGGTTTCGACGACGAGGACGGGCCCTTCCCAGTGTCCCAGGGAGAAACCCTGCCACGTGTGCGCCGCGAAATCCGGCGGACGCGGCCGCCCGTCCATGAAGATCTCCCGTTTCTGCTCCATCCACTGGATGTGAGTGTGGATGGTGACGATCTGTCCGCTCTCGGGATCAGCGTCGTTCCAGATGCGCAGATTGCCGACGCCTCTGAATCCATACGTCGACGGGTGCGGCTTGCATTGGTGCTCCGGGAGCGTGAGCAGCGAGGCGTCCCAGGTCTCGGCGCGCTGACGTGCGGCATCGTTGATCGGCAGGCCGAGAAAGTCGCCGATGTCCGGCCCGGCGGCGCGCTCGACCGAGTCCTCGTGCATGATCGGCGCCCACACGCCGGAGAAATCGACCTGCGCAACCGCCGGTGTGGCGGCGGCACCCCATACCAGCGTGACGAAGAGGAACACTCGGACGATGTGAGGCATCAACGTTCGGCAGAGAATACTATGGCTGGCAGCGTGGCGATCAGTCGCGATGTCGTTATCGAAGTTTCCTCGCCACCAGCCATTCCAGCAGGCGATCGGTCCAGGAATCCACCGGCAACCCGCGCTTCGTCATTCCGAAGCCAGCGCTCACCTGGTCATAGACGTGAATCTCTACGGGCTTCCCCGCCGCCTTCCATGCAGCAAAGAGGGCGAGGCAGCCGTTCGTCACGTTGAAATGGGTTGAGCCGACCGCAATGAACAGCGGCGGCGCGTGCGCGGGCACGTTGACGTCCTGCAGCGACGGCCCGTAGAGCGACACGAGGAAATCGGGCGACGCATCGGATCGTTCGGCCAACGCCGTGCCCACAGCGATCCCCCCACCTGCCGAAAACCCCATGATGCCAACGCGTGCCGGATCAATTCGCCAGGCAGCGGCATTGCGGCGCGCGAGGCGCAGCGCCTGCTGCGCGTCGGCAATTCCCATCTGCAGCACTTCCCGCAGCGCGGGATCGTCGGGCTCCGGATTCGCGTTGCCGTTGCGAATCTCCAGTTCCTTCCGCGGCCCCGCGGCAGCGACTCCCACACCTGATGGCGCCGTGCCACGCCCACGGCCACCATCAGACATGGTCTGCAGTGTCCGGTACTTCAGCACCAACGCCGCAATGCCCTTGGAGTTCCACCACTGCGCCGCTTTGACGCCTTCGTTGTCCCACCCGAGCACGCGCAGCGCTCCGCCTGGAGCGATGACGACGGCAGTACCCGTCGCGCTACCCTGCGAAGGAAGGAACACTGTCACAGTCGGATCGCTGACGTTGCTGATCGTCCGGTCGCCTGCCGGTGAGGTCGTGATGACTTCCGGGCGCGTCCAGTTCTCAGAGCCCGGAGCTTTGCCGGGCCAGAGACGAATTTCCTCCGGCGCCTGTGCGACGGCGTCACCAGCGATCGCCAGCAGCCCGAGCGTGATGACCGCGCGGATCAACACGGCTCCTTCGCGCATGGCGGCGTCTTTCCCTGACGATCGAAGAACTCGAAAATCCGCGGCCAGACCATCGGCACCATGCTTCCGTGGTTGCCGTCCACTTCGAGGTATTCGAACGCAAAGCCACGTCCGCGCATGTACCGCGCCAGCACGCGGCTGCCTTCGAGCGATGGTGTCGCGCCAGTGCCTTCGGTCATGAAGATCGGCAGCCGCTTGATGCGATCGAAGGGGTATGTCGCTTCGTCCACAAAGGGTCCCGACATCGGCGCAACCGCCCGCCACCGCTCCGGGTATCTGGCGGCCAGGTGCCACGCGCCTCCGCTCCCCATCGAGTGGCCTGCAAGATATGTGCGCGAGCGCTCGGCTCCGTATTCCTCAGTGACGATCTCCAGCGCCGTCATCACCTCGAGCTCGCTCAGGTTCAGCT
>DASROF010000079.1:0-31282 GCA_035647075.1 Vicinamibacterales bacterium
GGACAGCCTGTCCCTTGATGATCACGGTGCAGCAGCCACACTGCCCGAGTCCGCAGCCGAACTTCGGACCATTCAACTGCAGGTCGTCGCTGAGCACGTAGAGCAATGGTGTCGCCGGATCGACGTCGACCGTGTGCGATGTGCCGTTGACCCTCAGCGTGATGCGGCTCATGGCCCTGTCGCAGCCCCCGGCTACCGTGCCGCAGCGTACGTTTTCGCGAACCCGTTACGGGCGTTGGTCACCGTGAACGACCCGTCCTGACGGGCAGAGACCTTGATCCAGTACGCCTGACCGTTGTGGACAGGTGGGGCTGTCGCTCCCGCCGCGCCGCGTGCCGGGGGCGTCATCGGTGCGATTGGCAGCGCCGCTGGCTGATCGTCCACGCCGTTGGCAATGAACGTACCCGGCACCGTGTACTCCTGCCCGCTTAACTGCGAAAAGTGCAGCTGCCAGATCGCCTCGAGCCGCGGTGCGCCGAACAACACCTTCATCGCGTCCGGCTGCCCGCCTTTTCGCGTGCCGTTGTTGATCACCGCGACGCGCGGTTGAATCGCGTGGACGAGAACCGGCGAATTCGAAATCGCCTGGCCATGGTGCGAGACGACGAACAGATCGATGTCGCCGAGACGGTTCGCCGGGCACATCAGCTCGATTTCCTTGTTCCAGGTGAGATCGCCCATATGCAGAGCGCGGAAGCGTCCGAAGCTGAAGTGCGACCCGACGGATTGCGCGTTCTCTCCCGGGTCCGGATCCTGTGGCTGCGTGGACGCGCAGTACGGATTGGGCCGGCCGGCGCCCGGAACCGCCGCGGTGATTGGCTTGCCGGCGGCCTCCACAATCCGGACCTCGACATCGCCGAGTGAGAAACGATGTCCGGGCTGCACGACCGTGTGACGCCCCTTCGCAAACAGCGGCGGATAGACGTTCTGCAGAAACGCGTCAGTGGCTGCGTTCTTTTCAACGCTGGGACCGTGATCGATGAACTCCCGGACTGGGATGCGGCCGGCGATCTCCGCCATCGCGCCGAAGTGATCGGCGTGGTAGTGGGTAGTAATCAGATGGTCGATCTGCGTGAGACCCGCATCCTTGACCGCCCCCATGATGCGATCCGCGTCGCGCATCGCCGCCGGCCCCCCGTTGCCGGTATCAATGAGCAGCGACTCCCGCGACGGCGCCACGAACAGCGTGGCGTTGCCACCTTCCACGTCGATGACATACACGTCGAGGGTGCGCGCGGCGCGATCCTGCGCGACCACCGACGCCACGGACAGCGCGGCAACCAGGCCGGAAAGCCGAAGGGAACGAAGCGAGGCAGGCTTCACGGTGAGAAACTACCACGGTGTGGCAAAATGCGCATCCATGGCTGTCACGCTTGATCGACCTGTCTCCGGACCGTCACCAGCTCGTTCGCATCGGACGGCCCTGATCGTTCTGGTCCTGGTCTTCCTCGCCGGCGTGCTCTTCATCGTCCAGGCGGCGGTGCCCTATTTCGCTCTGGACCAGTCCCAGTTCAAGGGCTACTGGCCGCGACGCTGGTGGCTCCTGGCCCACATCTCACTGGGGATCGTGGCACTGCTGTCCGGACCCGTGCAGCTCTGGCTTGGCGTGAGCGACCAGAGGCCGGAGATTCATCGGCGGCTTGGCCTCGTCTACATGCTGGCGGTGCTGTTCAGTTCCGCCGCCGCCTACTACCTGGCATTTCACACCGACGTCGGTGTGGTGTTCGGTGCCGGTCTGGCCGGGCTGGCAACCGCATGGCTGGTGACAACAGGGCTGGCGTTCGCTGCGATCAAACGGCAGCTCTACGATCAGCACAAGGAATGGATGATCCGCAGTTACGTGGTCACCACGGGATTCGTCAGCTTCCGCGCCGTGTTTCCGTTGCTGCAAAGCAGCGGCATCGCGGACGCCGGCGCGGCGGCGGCGATGGCCGCCTGGGGCTGTTGGGCCGTGCCGCTGTTGATCACTGAAGCGGTACTCCAGGGTCGAAAGATCCTGGCTGTCAGGCCGACTTGACCAGTTCTGAGGCACGTTGCTCGAGCGAAGCCAACCTGGCTTCGAGCGTCAACCGCACCTCTTCACGCGCATCGTCCTTAGCGTCGGGGGGCACCTCGATCGGCTCGCCGATCACGAGAGCGACATTGGTCAACGGCTTGGGGATCTGCGTCCGATCCCAGCTGCGGAGCGTCCAGGCGCTCGCCGCCTCGAGGTGAAACGGCAAAATAGGATTGCCGGTCGCGCCGGCAAGCCAGACGGCGCCCGGCTGCGCCACGCGCGCGGGACCGCGCGGGCCGTCGAGCGTGAATCCGGCCGGTTTTCCCGCCTTCATCGCGCGCACGAGCTGCACCATCGCCTTGCGGCCGCCACGCGTTGACGACCCACGCGCTGTGCCGTAGCCGAATCGCTCGATGATCCGCGCGATCCATTCCCCGTCGAAGTTCTCGCTGGTGATGACAACGATGCCGCGACCGCGGAAGTAGAAGGTCGCGGGCAGGATTCGGCCATGCCAGAAGGCCATCACCGGCTGCCGGCCGGACGCGGTAATCGCGTCAAGGTGATGCATCCCTTCAACACGCCAGCGCAGTGTGTGACCGAGCGCGTTAATCAGCGGATACCCGAGGCCGGCAATCGCGGCAATCTGCAGTCGCTTCAGGGGTGACGCCTGCCAGTCTTCCGGCATCACATTCCGTTGTACTGCGGGCCCCCGCCACCTTCAGGTGGCACCCAGGTGATGACCTGATACGGATCCATGATGTCGCACGTCTTGCAGTGGACGCAGTTCGAGGCGTTGATTTGCAGCCTGGGCGTGCCATCGGATTCGCGGGCAATTTCATAAACGTTTGCCGGGCAGAACCGAGTGCACGGATGCCCGTATTCCGGTCCGCAGATCGAGCTGCACACCTCGGTGTGGACAAGCAGATGCGGCGGCTGATCCTCGTCGTGCGCGGCGCCGGAATAGTGCACGTTCGTGACCTTGTCGAAGGTCAGACGCCTGTCGATCGCGGTGTCGTTGCTCGGTCGCAGATCTGGTGCGCCGCTCGTCGACGTGTTGATGCGGTGCATCCGTTCGTGACCGGCATCACCATGCACATCGGTCGGCCACCAACCGCGCGTGAGCAGCGACACGCCTGAGAACGCGAGCCCCGCGAGGAGTCCGTGGCTGAATGCCTGGTGCACGTTGCGAACCGGATAGAGCTCGGCGCGCACCGGGCTCGCATCGATCCGTCTCTGATAGCTCGCCAGGCTCGAGGCAGAGCTGTCGCCCGCCCGAACCGCCTCGAACGCCGACTCCGCCGCCAGCATTCCCGTTCGCATCGCCAGATGAATGCCCTTGAGGCGCAGCGAGTTCAGGAATCCTCCGGCATCGCCGGCGATCAGTGCGCCGTCCATGTACGGCTGCGGAATCGTGTTCCACCCGCCCTCAGGCAACGCCTTGGCACCGTAGCGCACGAGCGAGCCGGCGTCGAGCAGTCCTGCGATCAGCGGGTGCTGCTTGAACCGGTTGAACGCCATGTGCGGATCAAACAGCGGGTCCTGATAATCGAGTCCGACGACGAAGCCGATGGAGAGCTGGCGTTCGGCCATCGCGTAAACGAATCCGCCGCCGAACTCCTCAGACCGCAGCGGGTAGCCCATCGTGTGCATCACGGTGCCCGGCGCGATACGCCCAGCGGGAATCTCCCACAGTTCCTTCAGCCCCACCGCAAACTGCTGCGGCTGGCGGCCGGTGCCGAGCGGCAGACGACGAAGCAGTTCCTTGGTCAGGTTGCCTCGCACACCATCGCAGAAGATCGTGACCTTGGCGAGGACATCCACACCTGGCTCGAACGTCGGCTTCTGCTCCCCATGCCGGCCGATCCCGCGATCGCCGGTCCTGACGCCAACGACGCGCTGACCCTCCATCAGCACCTCCTGTCCGGCGAACCCGGTGAACACGTCCACCCCTTCCGCCTCGACCTGCTGCGCCAGCCATTGTCCGAACGCGTTGAGCGAGATGATGACGTTGCCGTGGTTCTGCAGCGGTGGCGGGATGATGGGAAACGCGATCTTCCGCTGCGATGTCAGGAAATAAACGTGATCCGTGTGCACCGGAACCGCGAGCGGGGCGCCCTTCTGCTCGTAGTCAGGAATCAGATCGCGCAGCGTCGATGGATCGAGCACCGCACCCGACAACAGGTGCGCGGCGGGCTCGCGCGACTTTTCGAGAACGGCAATGGAGAGCGGCTCGCCCGGCTGCTGCTTCTGCAGCTGCGCCAGACGAAGGGCCGCCGACATCCCGGCAGGGCCGCCGCCGACTATGAGGACGTCGACTTCGAGGGTCTCGCGTGTCACTGAGTCTTAACCGCGAAAGACGCGACGCACACGACGATCACAAACCAATAATAGTTTCTCTTCGCGGTCTCCGTATTTCTTCGCGCTCTTGGTGGTTACGCCTTCTCCAGCTCGGCGAGCATGGCCGGCACGATCTCGAACAGATCGCCGACGAGGCCGTAGTCCGCGACTTCGAAGATCGGCGCATCGGCGTCCTTGTTGATCGCGACGATCGTGCGGGCGCCCTTCATGCCGACGAGATGCTGGATGGCCCCCGAGATCCCGAGCGCCAGGTACAGCTTCGGCGCGACAGTCTGTCCCGAGCTGCCGATCTGGCGTTCCATCGGCAGCCACCCGTTGTCGCAGATCGGACGCGAGGCAGCGAGTTCGGCACCCATCGCCTTCGCCAGCTTCTCCGCGATCGCGATGTTCTCCTGCGACTTGATACCGCGACCGACGGCGACGATCCGCTCGGCCTGACTGAGATCGACGGCCTGCTTCGCCTCCTGAAACGGCGGCTCCGGCTTCTGCCGAACCTGCGCGGCATCCAGGTGTACCGGAACGGGGGTGATCGGTGCGTGACCGCCCTTCTGCACGGCATCCGCGCGGAACGCGCCGATCTGCAACGTCACGAAGAACGGCGGTTCCCCCAGCGGTTTCACCTGCGCCGCCAGTTTTCCCTGGAACATCGGACGGGTGAACGTCGCGTCCGCGCCGGTGCCGGAGATTCCTGTGACGTCGGTGATGAGCGCTTTCCGCAGCCGGGCGGCGATGCTCGGGGCGCAATCGCGTGTCTGATACGTGTGTGGCATCAGCACGAAGGTCGGTGTCGTCGCATCGACGACGGCGCGAACCGCGATCGCGTACCCGTCCGGCGTGTACAAGCTCAGTGCCGGGTCTTCAGCGGCGAACACTTCCGCGACCTGCGCTCCGGCGATCTCGGACGCAATCGAAGCGACGGCGCTTCCCAGGACCGCAACCTTCACCGGCAACGGTCCGGCCATGGCCTGCGCGGCCGCCACCGCTTCCCACGACGCGCGATTCAGCCTGCCGTCGCGCTGCTCAGCGATGACGAGGATCACAGGACCCGCGCCTCCTCGCGCAGGAGACGCACCAGGTCCTTCGCCGCCTCACCAGCGGAGCCTTCGATCATGTGCGTCGTCTTGGCGCGCGTCGGCACGGCGAGGCTGACGATCTGCTGCGTCGGCTGAAGATCCGGCGGCATGGCCGCTGTCCGGATCTCCTTCTTCTTCGCCGCCATGATCCCCTTCAGCGTGGCATAGCGAAGCTGGTTGATCCCGCTCTGGATGGTGAGCACCGCTGGCAGCGGCATGGTGATCCACTGGAACCAGCCGCCTTCGAGCTCGCGCTTCACGCGAAGCGCGTCTCCCTCGGCCTGGACCTCCATGATGATCGTGGAATGCGGGCTGCCCAGCCGCTCGGCCAGGATGACGCCCGTCTGCGCCTGGCCAAGATCGTCCGACTGCAGACCCGTGAGCACGAGATCGAACTTCTCGTCGCCCATCGCTGCAGCCAGCGCGTCAGCCGTCATGAACGCGTCCGCCGCGGCCAGCCGGTCGTCTTGGACATGAATCGCGCGATCGGCGCCGCGCGCGAGCGCCTCGCGAATCACCTGCTGGACACGCGCCGGACCGGCGCAGCAGACCACCACTTCCCCGCCGTGCCGCTCGCGCAGTCGCAGCGCTTCCTCGAGCGCGTAGGCGTCCGGCTCGTTCATCTCGTAGCTGACGTCCTGCTCGCGGATCCAGGTCTTGTCGTCGTTGAGCCGCGGCTGCCACTCGCGGGTCGGAACCTGCTTGATACAGACGGCGATCTTCGTAGCTACCCCTCGTACTTCTTGAAGAGCAATGCAGCGTTCGTGCCGCCGAAACCGAACGAGTTCGACAGCGCGTAGCGGACTGGCATCTTCCGACTCGTATGCGGCACGTAATCGAGATCGCACTCGGGATCGGGGTTGTCGAGGTTAATCGTCGGCGGCACCTCGTCGGTAGACACCGCCAGCGCCGAGATGCCAGCCTCGAGGCCGCCGGCGCCGCCGAGCAGATGCCCGGTCATCGACTTCGTCGACGAGATGGCGAGCTTCCGTGCGTGATCGCCGAAGCAGTTCTTGATCGCCAGCGTCTCGAGCTTGTCGTTGTAGGGCGTGGACGTGCCATGGGCGTTGATGTAGTCGACCTGATCGGGTCTGATCCCGGCCTTGCGGACGGCCATCGCCATCGCACGCCTGGCGCCGTCGCCGTCTTCTGACGGCGCGGTCATGTGGTACGCATCGGACGTCGATCCGTAACCGACGATCTCCGCGTAGATCGTCGCGCCGCGCTGCGTCGCGTGCTCGAGCTCCTCGAGAATCAGCACGCCGGCACCTTCGCCGATGATGAAGCCGTCGCGATCCTTGTCGAATGGCCGGCTGGCTCGGCCCGGCTCGTCGTTGCGGGTGGAGAGCGCGCGGAGCTGCGCGAATCCGCCGAGGCTCATCGGCGTGATCGCCGCCTCGGAGCCTCCGGCGATCATCGCGTTCGCATCGCCGCGTTTGATGATCTCGTAGGACTCGCCGACGGCATGCGCGGACGCCGAACAGGCTGTGCACGTCGCGAGATTCGGCCCCTTCGCGCCAAAGCGAATCGACACCTGCCCTGATGCCAGATTGATGATGGCCGACGGAATGAAGAAGGGCGACACCTTGCGCGGTCCGCCCTTGAGCAGCGCTTCGTGCTCGCGTTCGATGGTGATGAATCCGCCGATGCCGGAGCCGATGAACGCGCCGACCTCCGGACCGTTCTCAGCCGTGATCGTCAGCTTCGAGTCGTCCATCGCGAACTGCGCGGCCGCGATCGCGTACTGGATGAAGAGGTCCATCTTCTTGATGTCCTTCTTCTCAATCCAGTTGAGCGGGTCGAAGCCGTTGACTTCGGCCGCGATCTGCGCCGCGTAGCCGCTGACGTCAAAGCGGGTGACGCGCGTCACCCCGCTCTGGCCCGCCAGCAGCGCCGCCCACGTCTCGCGGGTGCCGAGGCCGAGGGCCGACACCAGTCCGATACCGGTGATGACAACCCGCCTGTTCACGGCTGCTCCATTCGAGGACCCGCCGGTCGGACTACTTCTTTCCTTTACCGTGCGCCTCGATATACTCGATGGCTTCCTTCACGCGGGTGATCTTCTCGGCATCCTCGTCCGGAATCTCGATCCCGAACTCCTCCTCGAACGCCATGACGAGCTCCACCGTGTCGAGAGAGTCGGCGCCAAGGTCGTCGACGAACGACGCGTCCGGCGTCACTTCCTCCTCGTCCACGCCCAGCTGCTCCACGATGATGCTCTTCACCTTGTCTGCGACTGCCATCTGTCCTCCGGTCGGTGGTTGGTAGTTGGTAGTTGGCAGCTGGTAGTCGCGATGCCCACGACCCCCCAACCACGTTCCACCAACCAAATCACATGTACATGCCGCCGTTGACGGCGAGCACCTGCCCTGTAATATACGCTGCCTCATCCGAGGCCAGGAAACACACTGCCGCGGCCACCTCACCTGATGTGCCGGGCCGTCCCAGTGGAATGGCTGCTGCCCAGTCCACCTGCGCCTTGTCCGTAATCGCCTTGGCCATGCCGGCGTCGATCAACCCGGGAGCCACGACGTTGACCGTCACATTGCGGGAGGCGACCTCACGGGCGAGCGCCTTGCTGAATCCGATCAACCCCGCTTTCGACGCCGCATAGTTCACCTGCCCCGCGTTTCCCATCTGGCCGACAACCGAGCTGATGCTGATAATCCGGCCAGCACGCTGCTTGACCATCGGCTTCAGCACCGCCTGCACGCAGCTGAACGCCGACGTGAGATTCGTCGCAACCACCTGATCCCAGTCGTCGCGCTTCATTCGCAGCATCAGCTGATCGCGTGCGATGCCGGCGTTGTTCACGAGAATGTCGATACGCCCGTGCCGCGCCAATACCCCGGCCACCATCGCGTCGACCGACGCCGCCTCGGTAACGTCTACCGACGCGACCTCGGCCTTCCCCCCCGCACCATGGATCTCCGCGACTGTCTCCGCAGCGTTGTCGTCGCGGGCCGCAGCAACCACCACCGCGCCGCGAGCCGCCAGTGTCTGCGCGATCGCGCGGCCGATGCCGCGGGAGGCGCCCGTCACGATCGCAATCTTTCCGCTTAAGTCGAACATGCAGCGACGACCGCGGCCAGATCCGCGGGCGATCCAAAGGACAGGACCTGTGCGCCCGGGTGGATCTTCTTGACGAGACCGCTCAGCACCGTTCCCGGGCCCACCTCAACATACGTAGTAACGCCTTCAGACGCAAGGCGCTGCACCACCGCCTCCCACCGCACCGGCAGCGACACCTGGTGCACCAGCGCCTCGATTGCGCCCCTCGCATCGCGTTTCGCCGCGCCATCAACGTTGGCCACCACGGGGACATTCGGAGTTTTCACCGTCAGCGAGCGCAGTTCCGGCGCAAGGCGATCCTCGGCCGGCTTCATCAGTGCACAGTGAAATGGCGCGCTGACCGCCAGTGGTACGGCCCGCCTGGCCCCGAGCGCCTTCGCACGCTCACCGGCACGCTGCACGGCACCAGCCGTGCCCGCAATCACGATCTGCTCCGGCCCGTTGATATTTGCCGGGCTGACGACTTCTCCGGCGGCAGCTTCCTCGCACGCCCTGGTCACGAGTGCCAGGTCGCCTCCGAGAATCGCCGCCATCGCCCCGGTTCCCACCGGCACGGCCTCCTGCATGTACCGCCCCCGCCTGCGAACAAGCGCCACGGCATCGCCAAAGTCGATTGTGCCGGCAGCGACGTTGGCTGAGTACTCGCCCAGGCTGTGACCGGCGACGAACGCGGGCCGGAGGCCGTGCTCGCCGAGCACGCGCGCCGCAGCGGTGCTGACCGTCAGGATCGCCGGCTGCGTGACTTCAGTGAGCGTGAGCTGATCCTCCGGACCCTGAAAGCACAGGTTGCTCAGCGGCACGGGTTCCGCACCCTCGCGGCGAAACGCCGCGTCTGCCTCGTCGAACGTATGTCGTGCGATCGGATACGCCTCGGCCAGCTCGCGGCCCATCCCGACCCTCTGTGAACCCTGACCGGGGAAGATGAAGGCGATCACGAGGCGGCCGCCGAGGCGATCTCTCGCTCGACGCGATGGATGAAGTCGTCCGTGGCAAACCGGTAGGCCATAGCGATCGCGTTGCGAACGGCTTTCGCAGACGACCGTCCGTGGCAGACGATGGACAGACCGGCGACGCCGAGGAGCAGCGCCCCTCCGTACTCCGAATAATCCACGCGGCGCCGGAAGCGGCGGAACGCACGGCGGGCCAGCAGGTAGCCAACCTGGCTGGAGAACGTGCCCTGCAGTTCGTCTCCCAACAGCGATTCCACGGTTTCCACCAATCCCTCGCTCGTCTTCAGCACGATGTTCCCGGTGAACCCGTCGCACACGATCACGTCCGCGACACCGCTGTAGATTTCGCGCCCCTCGACGTTGCCCACGAAATGAACCGGTGACTGCTTCAGGAGCCGATGCGCTTCGCGCGTGAGCTCGTTGCCCTTGTTGGCTTCTTCGCCAATCGACAAGAGGCCGATGCGAGGCCGTGTCACGCCCAGCCCGACGCGTGCGAAGACGCCGCCCATGATCGCGAACTGCACGAGATGCTGCGGCCGGCACTCGACGCTCGCTCCGGCGTCCAACAGGACGGCCGGGGTGCGACGCGTCGGAATCGTGGTGGCGAGCGCGGGGCGATCGACCCCCGCCAGCGTCCCGAACGCGGAGTAGGAGGCCATCACCGATGCGCCCGTATGACCCGCGCTGACGAGGGCCACGGCGTCACCGCGCGCCACGCACTCGGCGGCAACCCGAATCGATGCCCGCGGCTTCCGCCGCAGCGCCGCGGCCGGGGCTTCGGTCATCTCGACAACATCAGGGGCATCGATCACACGGACACGCTGACGACCGGCATGGCCGTGCGGAACCAGGGCCGCCTCGACGCGATCAGCCGCTCCGACGAGAAGGATCTCGGCGTCCAGGTGGCGCGCGGCAGCGACCGCCCCATCGACCATGGTGTCGGGCGAGTGATCACCACCCATTGCGTCGACCGCAATGCGAATCACCGCAGCGTGAACTCTACTCTTCGTTTACAGGTCGTACGGCGCGGCCCTTGTAGAACCCGCAGTGCGGACAGATCCGGTGCGGAGCCTTCGGCTCGTGGCACTGCGGACACATGCCCGTCGTCGCAGGGGTGAGAGCGTCATGAGTGCGCCGCTTGGCGGTGCGCGTCTTCGAATGTCGGCGTTTTGGATTTGGCATTCCTACGATTCCCCTTTGACCAGCCCCTTCAAGGCGGCGAGCCGGGGATCCTCCCACTCGGTCGTGCATGTGCACGTGCCGTTATTCCAGTTGGTCCCACACTGCGGGCACAACCCCTTGCAGTCGTCGCGGCACAGCGGCTTCATCGGCAACGCAAGGTAAAACTGCTCGCGCAGCAGCTCGTTCAGGTCGATCTGGTCGTCCCGGTAGTAGCTCGTGTCCAGGTCCTCGTCCTGAACTTCCCGTTCGTTCTCGTCCGCCATCTCGGTGGCAGGAAGAAACCGAAGATCGAAGGTGGCGTTCACCGGGAGCCGGAACCCCTCCAGGCACCGGCTGCACAGCAGCTCCAGCTCCGTCCCGGCGGTTCCGACCAGCCGGAACTTGTCCTTGTCCTTCTGGATGTCGAAGTCCAGTTGGACTGGCGCCACAATCCTGTACGCATCCCCGTCCTGGGCCACTTCCTGGGGCTGAAAGGATCGGGAAAAATGCGCTTCGGGCTGTCGATACCGGGTGAGATCCAGCTGCATTACTGCCGGCACTGCAGGGCAATTCCCCGACAGGCCAGACCAACGATTATATCGTTACTCGCTGCGGATAGGCCCGATCCAGGGCTTCGGGATATAGAGCTGCTCGAACAGGTTGACCGCGTACCGGTCGGTCATGCCAGCGAGAAAATCGCGCGCCGCAACGTCGAGCCCCTCGTGCTCCAGGATGCGGCGGTCCAGAAACTCCTCAGGACGCTCGCGAAGCTTCCCCCAGAGCCCGCCGAGGATGTCCGCCGCCTTCCGGAACTCGGCCGTCGCCGTCTCATTCTCGTACACCGCATCGAACAGGAAGGCTCGCATGGCGAGGGTGGCATCGAGGACGGGCTCACTCATGCGGATCTCGGACAGCTGGCCGGCCTGAGTCTCAATCACGACGTCCTTGACCATACAGGCGATGCGGGCGGAGGACGATGACCCGAGGACCGCAACCGCGCCACGCGGCAAGTCCTTTTCGGTCAGCACGCCAGCGCGAACCGCATCGTCGATGTCGTGATTGACATAGGCGATGAGGTCAGCCACCCGCATGATCTGGCCCTCGAGCGTCGCCGCCCGCTTGTCGGGATCGAGACCGACCGGTGACCCTCGCTTGCCCTTGGAGTGCCGTCCGATGCCGTCGCGAACCTCCCAGGTGAGGTTCAGACCACGGCCATCGTTCTCGAGCACGTCGACGATTCGAAGGCTCTGCTCATAGTGGCGGAAGCCACCCGGGACAAGCGAATCGAGCACCTTCTCGCCGGCATGGCCGAATGGCGTATGGCCAAGGTCGTGCCCCAGCGCGATCGACTCCGTCAGTTCTTCATGCAGCTGCAGCACCTTGGCGATCGTCCGCGCGATCTGGGAGACCTCGAGCGAGTGCGTGAGCCGGGTGCGGTAATGGTCGCCGGCCGGCGCGAAAAAGACCTGGGTCTTGTGTTTGAGCCGACGGAACGCCTTGCTGTGGATGATGCGGTCCCGATCGTGCTGAAACGCCGGACGCACGTCATCTTCAGGCTCGGGATGCAGCCGGCCGCGTGACGCCGCGCTCCGGGCCGCCTGGGGCGCCAGCGTCTCTATCTCGCGTTGCTCGAGCGCCTCACGAATGCTGGACATGCTCACGATTCGTTCTCGTCCGCCTGAAGGCGGACAGCACGAAAATCGTCTCCGGCGTTAGCCGGACCTACTAAAGACGCCAGAAAACTGGTGCCGTGCGCCAGCGGGCCAATTCCGAAGTTCTCCGCCAGCGTCTGGCCAAGGTCGGCGAACGTGCGCCGCGTCCCCAGATCCACGTCACTGCGAACGCGTGGGCCGCTCACGAGCAGCGGCACGTGCTCGCGCGAGTGATCGGTGCTCGGGGTGGTCGGGTCGTTTCCATGGTCCGCGGTAAGGACCAATAGGTCGTTCTCTTCAATCCGCTGAAGTATCTGTGGAAGGTTCCCGTCGAAACGCTCAAGGTTGGCCGCGTATCCAGGGACGTCGTTGCGATGGCCGTATAACGTGTCGAAATCAACCAGATTCCCGAAGATCAGACCGCTATTCGTCTCGCCCATCACCTTCGCAATGGTCTCGACGCCGCTTTCATCGCTGCTGGTCGGCAGGCTCCGCTGAATCCCACGACCGGCAAACAGATCGGCCGTCTTGCCCACCGCCACGACGGGCACTCCTGCTCCCGTGAGCAGGTCGAGCAGCGTCTCACCGAAGGGCTCGAGCGCGTAGTCATGGCGGTTCGCGGTGCGTGTGAACGCACCAGGCACGCCGACGAACGGGCGGGCGATCACCCGGCCCACGCCCATGCCCCGCCCGACCATCTCGAATGCAATTTTGCAGATCCTGTACTGCTCGGCAATCGGAATCACGTCTTCATGCGCCGCAATCTGAAACACGCTGTCGGCTGACGTATAGACAATCGGGTGTCCCGTACGGACGTGCTCGGTGCCGAGCTGCTGAATGATCTCTGTCCCCGACGCCACGACGTTGCCTATCGTGCCGCGACCGATGCGCCGCTCAAACTCGGCAATCACCTCGGCTGGAAAGCCGTTCGGAAACGTCGGGAACGGCCGATCCAGGACGATACCCATCATCTCCCAGTGTCCGGTGACGGAGTCCTTTCCGGACGACGCTTCAGCCATTCGGCCGTAGGCACCGCGCCGCAGATCAGCGGCGGCGCGCTGGGCGCCGGGATCGGCAGTGACGCCGGCGCCGGGCGGCGCCGTGCCGATGGCGCTCACGCGATCGAGCCCGAGCGCACGGAGGCGCGGCACTCTGAGCGCAACCTGCTGTGCGATATTTCCCAGCGTGTCGCTGCCCTCATCGCCATAGGCGGCCGCGTCGGGCAGTTCGCCGCAGCCGACGCTGTCGAGCACGATGAGGATGACGCGGGAAAAGGGGTGAATCAGGGTAAGGAATTCGACGAGAAATAGTTCGCGACCGCGCGAGGCGTCTCGATCGTGGCAATCGCGTGCTTGAAAATCAGCTGATCCTGTCCGTCCGCCTCGACGACGACTGCGAACTTGTCGAAGTTCTTGATGCGCGCTTCGAGCTGACGGCCGTCCATCAGATAAATCTTGACCGACAGACGATCGCGCCGGGCGAAGTTGAGAAAGACATCCTGGATTGCGGACTGCGCCGACGTGGCTGACCGGACTTCAGTGACCTGGGCCATCAGGGACCGTCTCCTCGAGAATGCCACGTGCCGCAAGCGCTTCGACCACGCGCTCGAATGTGGCCGTCAGTTCACCAGGGCCGTCGAACCAGATAAGCGTAGGCTCTTTGCGGAACCAGATCAACTGGCGACGCGCGTAGCGACGGTTCTCCTGCACGATCAGACTGCGCGTCTCCGTTTCGCCGCGCACGCCGCGCAGCATGTCCATCACCTGTCGATAGACGAGACCACCGAAGGGACGCGCGTCCGGCGGCACCCCGTGTTCGAGCAGACCACGGACCTCGTCGACAATGCCCCGGGCGAACTGCTCCTCCACCCGACGCGCGACGCGTTCCGCCGTGAGCACCGCCGGCAGCTTCAACCCGATCGAGATGACCTCGCAATCGGCGATCAACGAGCGCGTCTCGCCGAAATGGCTCGTCAGCGCGCGCCCGGTGGCGTAGTAGACCTCGAGCGCCCGGATCAGGCGTTTACGGTCGCGCGGCATGATGCGGGCCGCGGACTGCGAGTCAACGCGCTGCAGCATCCGGTGAAGTCGCTCCGGCCCCTTCCGCTCGGCAACCTTGTCGAGACGGGCGCGCAGGGCCTCGTCCGCTCCAGGGCCGGGAAAGAGGCCGCGCGTCAACGCGCGGTAGTAGAAGCCCGTGCCGCCCACGAGAATCGGCAACCGGCCGCGGCGGTGGATGTCGCGAATCACACGCTCGGCGTCGTGTGCGAACTGGGCGGCGGTGTACACCTCGATCGGGTCGGCGATATCAATCAGATGGTGAGGAATGCCGCGTTGCTGTTCGGCCCCCAGCTTGTCGGTGCCGATGTCAAATCCGCGATAGACGGCCGTCGAATCACAGTTGATGATCTCGCCGCGATAGCGCTCGGCCAGCGCCAGACTCAGCGCGCTCTTCCCCGAAGCAGTCGGCCCCAGCACGGCCAGGACACGTGGATGCACTTCAGAATCTAATCACGACCGCGGTTTCTGCGCCCGTGTGGGGTGAGCTAGACGCTAGGCCATCGACCGGCGGCCGGTCGTGTAGGTGTGGACGAGGCCGCGACGGCGCCACGACTCCATGCTGGCCGCTCCGAGGAACCGCGCGATTTCGGCGATCCGGAATTCCGCGTATCGGCGCTGCAGTTCGCGCGGCCAGCGGTCGCGAGCATTCCAGGCCTTGCCGTACCCGTCACGGACCGCCCGTGCCAGCAATGTGTCCGATCCGATGTCCGAGTCCCACAGCACTATGAATCGGTCGAGGAGCTGCTGCGCACGTTCGCTCGCTGGATCCTCGTCGAGCGCGGCTTCGATGTCGCGGAACGCTGCTCGCCACGCAGCCGATGGCCAGTCGTGGAAATAGTGACGGCCCCATTTCGTCCATGCCTCGTCCGTGAAATACGTGCGCATCGATTCCAGGACGTCCTGCATCTCCACTGCCGAGGCGAGTCTGTCCAGCGGCCCGGGTCCCGCATTCCCGAATGCCGCCTCGACCTGCTGCAGGGCGCCAAGCGCCTCCTCGATGCCTGTTCGAGACCGCTCGAGCCTGGTGCGCTGCACCTGAAAGAGTTCGGCCAGACGTGACGCAGGCGCGTCGAGCGCATCGCTGATCTGTTGCAACGACATGCCAACCGCTCGAAGAGCGAGGATGTGGCGGACGCGCGCCTGATCGGACTCGACATACACACGATGGCCGGACTCTGTACGAGAGGGTCGCAGGAGGCCGAGGCGGTCGTAGTGCTGGAGGGCGCGGACTGTGACGCGCGTCAGGTTGGCAAATTCGGCGACGCGGTAACTCATGGAGACAGTGTCAATCCTGACCTGACGTCAGGATCAAGGGTTACGCCGCGGAGCCGCCGGCCGAATCGGGAACTGATTCGGAATGAGACCCATGGCGAAGTACACGTGCTCCAGGCCATCGTCCTTGACGGTCACGATGCGGAGGCCTGACGGATCGGCGCCAAGCGGGCGGCCGACAGGTCCGCTGGTGATCATCTCCAGGTCACCGTCGCGCCCGTAGGAGTTGCGGTGGTAATGCCCCGCAAAGACGTATCGCACACCCGACGCCTTCAACAGATCGAGATAGCGGCGCCGCGCCTCGATCGGAACGTTGAAGTACTGGCTCGCTTCGTCGGATGTCTCGAGAAACCACGAATGGTGCTGAAAGACCACGATGTGGCGCGCGTTTGACCTGCGCGCGCGATCCAGTTCGGCTTTCAGCCATTCCTCCTGTGCCTCCGCTTCCGAGTGCACCTTGCCTGGCGCCGAGATGACGCTGCTGTCGAGCACGATGCCATAGACGCGACCGTGGCGGAAACTGTAGTAGTCCGGGCCGAATCGCGTCCGATAGGCCTTCAACGTTTCCGGGGTGGGATCGTTTCCGACGTCGTGATTGCCGGCAACGGCATACACGGGAATGGAGCGATCGATCTTCGACGTGATGCGGACATATTCAGCCGCCTGCGCCTTGTCTCCGGTCTTGTTGATGAGGTCACCGCAGATCACCACGAACGCGGGATGGAGGCGATTCACATTGGCAACCGCGAACTCATAGTTCGCCGTCTCCTGTTTGAAATCGCGGTCCTGAGTGAACGCCCCGAACTGCGGATCGGCCAGCTGGATGAAGAATTCGGCACGCTCCTGTGTCGATGGCAGCGCCATCCCCAGCAGAACGAGAACAACGACAGACAGTCGACGCACGATTATCGAACCCTCATGAGGACGTACACCGTCAGGGCCACAAGCAGGATGATGATCCCGAGCTGCTGCGTTCGCGTCGGCACGTGCGGGTCAGCCCGGCGGCTGCTCGTTGTAGAAGAACGTGACAGTGAAGGGAGAAATCGCCGGAGTCGGATACTCGGGAGGCAGCGGCTCAAGCGGATTGGAACCCTCGATCGCGTTGTACGCCGCCCGGTTGAACGAGGGATTGATCGACGGCTGCACGATATGCAGGTCGGTGATCTGGCCGTTTCGATGGACCGTGAACTGGAGAACTACATGGCCGTGATCGACCATCGCGGACTGAGGAATGATCCAGTTTCGCTTCACCTGCGCAACGAAGCGGCGGAGCCAGGGACCGAAGTCGATGCCCTTGGTGTCGAACTGAATCGTCGATCCGGGATCGTTCTGTCCGCCTTGCGGGTTGTTAAACGTCTGGTTCTGAACGTAGCGTTCGAGGTTGCGGAGCGCGTCGCCAAGCCGGCCTGGCGTCGGTCGTGACGGCTCGACCTCACGCCTCAATCCGGTGGGCGAGGGCGGCATCACCCTGGCGATCTGCTCCGGCGGTTGCGGTTTCGGCGGCTCCGCATTGGGAGGCAGCGGCGTTTCAGCGCCTCGCGGACGTTCTTCAGGTACCGACTCGGTTCGCTCGGTCGTCTCGCCACGCGAGAACGGCAGCGGATTCGACGGTGTTGGCGCGCGCTGTTGCGTCTGCGCCTTTCGGTTGATGTCGGAGAGTTCAGCGCGCGGCGGTGGCTGCTTGGCCTCGAAATCGACTCGCGGCTGAACGAAGACGAAACGGCGCGCCGCGCGCTCACGCTCCTGCTGCTGACGGAGCAGTTCCTGCTGGCGAGCCTCGACCTCCGCAGGATCGGGCTTGAAGAATGTCCACTCGGGCCCGAACAGGATCAAACCCAGGATCAGCGCATGAAACAGCGTGGACACGACCACGCCGTCGCGTTTGGTAATCGCGCTGCCGACGACGAGCTCGTCCTGATAGCGATCGTCTAAATCGAAGTGAATCAATGGCGGGATGTAATTATAACATCCGATATTTCAATGACTTAAGGTCAGCGCTCCGCACTCCGGTACGACGACGACCACCTAGCGTTTTACCGCCGTATACAGGTAGACGATGCCGAAGGTCAGCGGGACGGCGCGAACATCGGCGAATCCTGCCTGTCGCAGAACTGTCACGAACTCAGCCGGCGGTGGAAACGTTCCAACTGAGGCGGGAAGGTAGGAATACGCGCCGCCGTGGCCAGAGATTCGCTGGCCAATGAACGGCAGGACCCGGCTGAAATACCACTCATAGAGGGCACGGACGCCCGGCACGCGCGGCATGCCGAACTCGAGGATGGCCAGCCGCCCGCCTCGGCGGAGCACGCGAGCCATCTCGGCGCAGCCCACCTCGGGTTTTTGCACGTTGCGAATTCCGAAGCCGATCGTCACCGCGTCGGCAATGCCGTCGGCGACGGGCAGGTTCAGTGCATCGCCGCGAACGAGCGTGATGCGCTGGCCCTCCCCCGCCTGCCGGACCTTCTTCAGGCCAAGCCCGAGCATCGCGCCCGCAAAATCGACACCGATGACACGCCCGGCCCCATGCGCGGCCAGTGCAATATCCGCCGTTCCGGTACACACGTCGACAAGCGTCTCGCGACCACTGAGTTGCAGAGTGCGTATCGCGCGCGTCCGCCAGCGCTTATCAATGCCCGCGCTGAGCAGGTGATTGAGCAGGTCGTATCGCGGCGCGATGGCGTCAAACATCCCCGCGATGCGTTGAGGCGTTTTGTCTGGCGGTGAGCTCGAAACAGCCACAGGGAACCGGCAGTCAGCCAAGGTAGAGCGCCAGCGCTGTCGCGGCGAAGTAGACGATGCCGACGTAGCCATTCAGATCAAACGCTCGTTTCACCTGCGACAGATCGTCAGCGCTGACGAGCGATTGCTCGTAGGCCAGCAGCACCCCGACCACCGCGACGCCCCCGAGGTACAGGAGGGGCAGACTGGCGACGCTCCAGAGCACGCCCATAACCGCCACCGTGACCACATGCATCATGCGCGACAGGAGAATCGCGCGCCCGACTCCGAAACGCACCGGAATCGAGCGAAGCCCGTGGCCGCGATCGAACTCCACATCTTGACAGGCGTACAGGATGTCGAAGCCGCCAACCCACAACCCGATTGCCAGGCCCAGCAGCCAGGGCTCAGCCCCGCCGCGGCCGCCCGCGGCAATCCATCCGCCAACAGGGGCCACCGCCATCGCCAGCCCGAGAAACAACTGCGTGTAGGCCGTGACGCGCTTGGCCAGCGAATACCAGAAGACAATCGCCAGGGCCAGCGGCGACAACGCCAAGCAGAGCGTGCTGAGCCGTGACGCACCGTACACGAACACCGCCGATGCGATGGAAACGAAGAGGGCGGCCTCCCATCGGCTCATGAGTCCGCGCGGCAGCTCGCGCATGGCCGTGCGCGGATTCAGCGCGTCGAAGGTCGCATCGACGAGCCGGTTGAAACCCATGGCGGCACTGCGCGCGCCCACCATACAGACCACGATCCAGCCGACCTGCGCCCAGGTAAACGGGTGCTCACGCCACGCCAGCAGCGCGCCAGTCAGCGCGAACGGCAGCGCGAAGACCGAATGACTGAAGCGGACGAACGAGAAGTAGGTCGCCAGTTTTGACACAACTAATCTTCGAGCCAGGTCACCGCATCGGGCTCGATTCCCCCGACCAGGTATTCTTCCACATCGGTCACACCGGCCGGGATCGTGACGGCAATCAACACCGCTCGTTTGCCGACCTCGATGCTGCCGAACTGGTCGCCGAAGCCGAGTGCCCTGGCGCCGATCAACGTCGCACTTTCCAGCAGACGACTGCCCGCGACGCGTGGCGCGATCCGCCGCGCCTCTTTCAGTTCTGCAAACACGTTCAGATCCGACACGCTCGCGAGGCTGTCGGTGCCGAACGCGACGCTGACATCCATCGCATAGAAGGCTTCGAGCGGCGGCGAGCCGACGCCCACATGCACGTTGCTCCGTGGACACGCGGCCAGGGTGACGCCGAGCGCCGCGAGGCGGGACAGATCGTCCCCGTCGAACTGCACGCCGTGAACAACCAGCGCGCAGCGATCGAGAAAGCCAAGGTCCGACAGGTAGGTCACAGGCGAGGTACCCGGCGGCTCCCAATTCGCGGCCCAGACACCGAGCTCCTCGAGCAGCGCCCGAACGCTGCCCGTGCCCTGCTTCAGGAATTCCACTTCATCCGGCGATTCGCCCAGGTGCACGCTGGTCACCGGTGCCGGATGCTCGTCGACCGCCACGCGAATGGCGCGGAACATCGCCGGCGACACCGAATACGGCGCGTGCGCCGCGAGCGTCACTCGCACCTCACCATCGCCGAATCGAGCGGCGTCCACTGCCGCGGACGCGGCGCCGACGCGAACTGTCGGATCCGCGACATTGAAACCGAGCAGCTCGTGAAACACCTGCGCCGCCAGGCCGGCTTCACGCAGTAACGGCACGGTCACGAGGGTGTTGCTGATATCGCCGACGAGCCCGGTTCCGCTCGCGCGAGCGCCCGCTATCGCGGCGCGCGCAGCGTTCAGGATCTCCGGATCCGACGGATCGGGATACTTGCGCCGCAAGGCCATGAGCGTCCGCACCCACCGGGTGAAATTGGTTCCCGCAGGTACACGCCCGTGCAGGTACGAGAGCTCGAGGTGCGTGTGCGCGTTGACGAGTGCGGGCAGGATCGCGGCGCGGCCTAGATCGATCGGCGCCGCGGTCTCGCCCGCGCCCACGCCGGTGACGCGTCCGCCACCAATGCTGACCCAACCGCGGGCGATGGGATCGTCGCTGATCGGCAGCAGCCAGTCAGCCTGATACGTTGGCACATTACTGCGCGAGCCGCAGTGTCTTTCCCTGCCGGCTGCGCGCGGGATAGTTCTTGAGTTCCTCGGGAACCGAGGTATCACCGTCGGCGCGTGCCGTCGCCAGCGACAGCATCCGCGGCACATCCCGCTCGCGGAAGATCGGCTCGCCGAGAACTTCGTAGTGCATGTTCCGGCGCCTGGCGATGAAGCCGGCGTCCTCGACGTTCTCGACGATCTCCACTTCGTCCATGCAGTAGCTCGCGCCCGCCGCACGGACGACGTTTTCCTCGATCATCACGCTGCCCATGTCATTGGCGCCGAACGCCAGGCTCAGCTGCCCCACCTTGCCGCCCTGCGTCACCCACGACGCCTGCAGGTTGTCGAAGTTGTCGAGCACGATCCGCGAGAGCGCAAGCGTCCGCAGGTAGTCGACGCCGGTCGCCTCGTAGCCGCCGTGCTCGGTGTGGTCGGGCTGATAGCTCCAGGTGATGAACGCGGTGAAGCCGCCGGTCTCGTCCTGGAGATCGCGCAGGCGCATCATGTGCTCGATGCGTTCTTCCTCCGTCTCCACCGTCCCATACATCATCGTCGCCGTGGTGCGGAGACCCGCACGGTGCGCCTGGCCCATGATGTCCAGCCATTCGTCCGATGACGCCTTGGTATAGCAGTTCAGCAGCTTGCGAACACGGTCCACGAGGATCTCCGCGCCGCCGCCGGGGATGCTGTCCAGTCCCGCAGCGATGAGACGCTCGATCACCGCGGTGGTCGACAGCCCGTTGAGCCTGGAGATGTGGAGAACCTCTGGGGGCGAGAGCGCATGCAGCTTGAACTCCGGGTACCGTCCCTTCACCGCCCGAAACAGATCCTCGTACCACTGAATGGGCAGATCGGGATTGTGGCCGCCCTGGAGCAGCAGCTGATTGCCGCCGACGGCAATCGTCTCGTCGATCTTCCGGAAGATCTCCTCGAAGCCGAGGACGTAGCCTTCGCTGTCGCCAACCTGCCGGTAGAACGCGCAGAAGTTGCAGCGCGCCACGCACACGTTCGTGTAGTTGACGTTGCGGTCGATGATGTACGTGACGATGCGGTCGGGATGCTTGCGGGCGCGGATGCCGTCGGCAAGCGACCCGAGCAGGTGCGTCGGGGCGTCTCGATAGAGCGCGAGCGCTTCGGCCGCGTCAACGCGGCCGCCGTCCCTGACCTTTCTGGCGATGTGGTCGATCATCTAGAAGAATTCCAGCTGACGGCGGCGAGGCGCCAAACCGAGATCCGCAGCGTAATTCAAGAACAGCTGCAGGCCAGCGGCTTCATCCTGTCCGAGTCCGTATTTCACATTATCCCGTAAGTAGGCGGCGGCCCGGGCCGTGCGGCTGGCATCGCCGCGCCCATATTCAGCCGCAATCGCGTCCACCGACCGGACGCCAATTTGCTGTGCTTCCTGCAGCGCCTCGACGTCGGCATCCGTCACCGCGTCCGCCCGGCCTGTCCACGCCGCGTAGATGAATGGCAGGCCTGTCATCGCCGTCCATTGTTCCCCCAGATCCACCTTTTCCAGCCCGAGGCCAACATGGTCGGCCTCGAACGCGGGATCGCCGATCAGGAGGCCGGCATCCGCCGCCATCACCATCGCCTGCAGGTCAGGCCCATGTGCGACGAACTCCGGCGCAATGCCGAAGTGATGTCGACACAGCACGCGAATCAGTGTCACGGATGTCCGCGAGCTGGTGTCGAGCGCAATCGAGGTGATGCGATCGACGGGCACGCGCGTGTATACCGCAACCGAGGCGATTGGTCCGCGTGACCCGATGCCCACGCCGGGCACGAACCGATAGCCGGGATCCTGCAGGTAGTCGATTGACGGTACGAGGCCGAGATCAACCCGACCCGCGTGCAGCAGCGCCGAACACACTGACGGCAGGTCGTAGCGAATAGCCCATTTCTGCTGATCTGAGTCCAGCGCCCACGTCAGCGGCCGCGCGTTCAGATAGCCGACGGCACCAATGTGAACCGGGGCCTTCACGAGAAGCGGCCGTCGCGCTCGACGGGCTCGAACCCTGCCGCCTCGATGTTGCGCCGGATCTCTTCGAGTGGCGCTCGACGACGTCCCTCTGGCGCTTCGTCCGATGCCGATACGCCACAAATGTCGTCAGCGCCAAACGTCAGTGCGACCTGCGCGAGCTTCGGACCGTATCGCAGCCAGTCCACTTGAATACACGGAACATTCGGTGCCGCCAATCTCGCCACTGCCACCATCTTCACATCGTCGTACCCCGTGGTCGGCCGGTACGCCGGGAGTTTGGCCGGCAGCGGATCGAGCGCCTGGATGCAGCCGAACTCGTCCTGCAGCGCCGCTACCTGCAGCAGCAGCTCGGTTCGTTCGGCGGCGGGCGCAGCCGCAATCGACAGACGTACCTGCGTAAACCCGCGGGTCGTCAACGCGCGCAAGGCGGAGCGTGCGTCGCTGATCTTATCGAGCGGCAGCTCGGCGATCGCGTCGAGTCCGGCGTCATGCAGCTTCTTCAAGACACCCGGACCCTCCGAGCTGCGCCAGCGTTCGGCGTCTGCCCACGAGAACGCCGCCACCGTCCGCAGGCCGGCAACGCTTTTCGCTGCCTGCACGGCGGCGACTGCCGCGTCGAGTGTCTCGGGCGATCCGGACAGTCGTACCTCGCGTGCGGCCGGAGGGACCGCGTCGGCGATCGATTGGTTGAACGGGCACGCAGCGACACGAAGGAACGTCGTCCTGCTGCCGTGAAGACGCCGCCGCAATGTGTCGGCCAGCATGCCCAGCGGCAGGATGTCTGGCGTCCGCGCCAGCTCGCGGATCTCGTCAGGCGGCAGCCGCTCGCCGGCAGTGATGCGTTCGATGTGGGCGTCGAAGACAGAAGTGGCCATGGATTTAGGAATTCTGAATTCTGGTGTCTGAATTACACAACGTCATATTGCCGCAGCCATCTGCTCTGCGATCCGTGTCGCCAGCGCCAGAGCGTCGCGGCCGGCCCGCGCAGAGACACCCGGCGCGCGACCCGACCGCGCCGCATCAACGAAGTCCGCCAGTTCGCGCCGCAGTGGCTCGTCTTTCGTCACATCCAGCTTGCCGCCTTGAATGATCGGCCGCTCCGCGGATGGTACGGTGCGGTAGACCTCAACTTCCTGCGCCGCGAAGTCGATCGAAATGTAGGCGTCCTGTTGAAAGAAGCGGGCCTTACGGACACGCTCGCGGCTGATGCGGCTCGCCGTCAGGTTGGCGATGCATCCTGACTCAAAACGAAGCCGCGCGTTCGCGATGTCCGTTCGCGGCGTCAGCACGTGAACGCCGACGGCCTCGATCGAGATGACTTCTGAGCCAACCAGAGCGAGCAGCAGATCGAGGTCATGGATCATGAGATCGAAGATCACGTCGATATCGAGGCTGCGCTCCGGAAAGACGCCCAGCCGATGCACCTCGACGAAACGCGGATTCGAAATACGGGGCGATGCGGCCGCAACAGCCGGGTTGAATCGCTCCGTATGCCCCGCCGCGAGAAGGCTGCCGCGCCGTGCGGCGGCATCGATCAGACGGTCGGCTTCGGCCAGCGTTGACGCCAGCGGCTTCTCGACGAGGACCGCACTTCCCTGGACAACGAACGGTAGCGCCACGTCCACGTGCGCCTGCGTCGGCACCGCGACGGTCACCGCATCGACCAGGCCACGAACGTCGGCGGCATCCGTAAAGCCGCGCGTCCCGTATTGCGTCGCGATCTCCTGGGCCCGACCCGGCTTCGTGTCGACGACGCCGACGAGCTCCACGTCGGGCATGGCCGAAAGGAGGCGGGCATGGTGCTGCCCAAGGTGGCCGACGCCGATCACCGCAATGCGAAGAGGCGGCACCTCTTACACCCTGTCCCTGCCGAACACGGTGATGCCGCCTTCGTTGGCGGAGTTGAGGAGCGCTTCGCGCTCGAACATCAGCGTCTTCCCCGCATCGACCGACAACGCGCTCGCCCCCGCCACCCGCATGGCCTGAATGGTCGCCAACCCGATCACGGGTACGTCGAACCGCATGTCCTGGTTCGGCTTCGCCACCTTGATGATGCGCACGCCCGGACCGGCGAGGAAGCCGGCACGACCGATTACTTCATCGGTCCCTTCCATCGCCTCGACCGCGACAACCGCTTTGTGCTTCACCGCGATCGTCTGACCGATGTCGAGGCCGGCGATCGCATCCGCCATTTTGTAGCCGAACTCGAAATCGTGACGCTCCTCAGGCGTCGGCGCCCGATCAGTCATCACGCCAGACGACGCCAACAGCGGCTTCAGCAGCGAGGTCGAATCGATCAACTCGATGCCGTTGCGGCGCAGCAAACCGGCCACCGCACCGATCAGGCCGTCGGTGTTGCGGAAGGGCAACGTCGCGAGGAGGGCCATGAAGGTCGCATCAGGTTTGAGACCGCCGGCGAAGATTTGTGTGTGTTTGACCTGACCGGCCATCACCGCGTGCGACGCACCCGCGTCCTTGAGCAGCTTGATGCACAAGCCGAGCTCGCCGAGGGAGATCCAGTGGATGGCGGCACCAGCCGCCCCGGCCGCGGCGTCGAGATCCTTGAACGCTTCTCCCTTGGCCGCAATGACCGTCACCTGGTGCCCCTGCGCGCACGCCGCCTCGAGCACGAGGAACGGGAACCGCCCGTTGCCAGCGATGAGCCCCAGCTTCATTCGTCGGCGACGAGCTCCTCGGTACGGCGCGCGGGGCGCCGGAGGATCACGCCTCGCCGCGAGCTGCGGATGAAGTCGACCAGGTATCGGACCTCGGACGATGTGAGCGTGGCGTCCTGATCGATGCGCGCCAGCGCCCGCGTCGTGTTCAGCTTCGATTGAATCAGATACCGGTAGGCCTGCTTCAACTGCGAAATCGTGTCCGGCGTGAAGCCGCGTCGTGACAGCCCGATGGCGTTGACGCCGAAGATCCGCGCCGGCCGGCTGCCGATCGTGCGCGCGAACGGGAGCGCATCCTTGGTCACCACCGAGTAGCCGCCGATGAAACCATAACGACCGACGCGGCAAAACTGGTGGACCGCCGATCCGGCGCTGATGTTGGCGTAGTCCTCAACATCGACGTGTCCGCCGAGCGTGGCGTGTGGTCCGAAGATCGTGTCGCTGCCGACGTGGCAATCGTGCGCCACGTGCACGTAGGCCATGAACAGGTTGTGATGGCCGATCGTCGTTTCGCCCCCGCCGCCGAGCGTGCCGCGGTTGATCGTCACGAACTCGCGGAAGATATTGCCCTTGCCAATCACGAGGCGCGTCCGTTCTCCGCGGTATTTCAAGTCCTGCGGCGCCAGACCGATCGACGCCATCGGGAAAATCTGCGTGTCGTCGCCGATGTCGGTCCAGCCTTCGATGACCACAGAAGCGCCGATACGGCAGTGATCGCCGATGCGGACATCCGGCCCGATGACGGCATGCGGGCCCACCGACGTGCCCGCGCCAATGCGCGCGGCCGGATGCACCTGCGCGGTTGGGTCAATGTAAAGGGCGTCGGGCTCAATGCCGAGCAGGAGCTCGGCTTCGGCCACCATCTGATCGTCCACGTACGCTGCGGCGTTGGCCTTCGCCAGATGCGAGCGAACCGGCCCCATCGTCACTTCCAGGCGCAGACGATCGCCCGGGACGACCTGACGACGGAATTTGGCGTTGTTGACACCGCGCAGCGCGGCGCGTGCGGTCGGCGGCGCGTCGGCCCGATCGAGGACGAGCACGCCCGCCACCTGCGTGAGCGCCTCGATCATCAGGACCCCGGGCATCACCGGCGCGCCAGGGAAATGGCCCTGAAAGAACTCCTCGTTGACGGTGACGTTCTTGAACGCGACGATACGAGCGCCCTGCTCGTGCTCCGTCACCACATCAACGAGGATGAAGGGATATCGGTAAGAGAAGCGCGAGAGCGTCGAGGGGAGGTGCAGCGACACCTCCGCCCTACTTAGGCGGTACCGCCGCAGCCGGAGCTGCTGCTGGTTTCGCCGTGCCGCCCGCGTCGAGGGCCTGAATGACGTCCGCCGTGAGGTTCATGCTCGGGTCGGCCCAGACCAGACCGCTCTGAGCGGCGTCGAACACGAAGTGGACCTGCTTCTCCTTGGCCACCTTTTCGATGACCGGCATCAGGAGCCGTTCGAAGTCCGCTTGCAGCTGCTGCGTGAGCGTCATGATCTCCTGCTGCGCGTCTTCGGTGAACCGCTGAATGTCGCGCTGCTGTTTCTCAATCTCAGCCTGCAGCGAGGCGCGCGCCGCATCCGCGAGGACGCTGGCGCCCTTGTCCAGTTTGTCCTGCACGGCCTGCAGCTGCTTGTTCTTGTCCTGCAGCTCTTTGACCTTCTGTTCCTGCAGCGCCTGGACTCTGGCGTTGAACGCCTTGCCCTGCGCCGACGTCTGCGCCACTTCCTGCAGCTGGATGTAGCCGTATTTCAGGCCCGTCTGGAACGGCACCCTCGGCGGGGCCGGCTGCTGCGCCGCGGGAGCGGCGGGTGGCTTGGTCGTAGGCGTGGGCGACGGCTTGGCCGTCGAAGGCGGCTGCGCCTGACCGGCCACAGCCGCAACGGGCTGTGCGGGCGCCTGAGCCTGCGCGAAACTTGGAGCGGCGGACAGCGCGAGGCTGAGCGCGAGAGCAACGGCGAACACCTTCATTCCAACAAGTCCTTTCGAAAGCCCGGCAATTTTATCAAGTAAGATTGGATTTCCGATGTTTCGATTCATTTCCACGTCCGCCATCATTTTTGCCTGCATCGCCGCGACCAGCTGCGGCGACGACTCGCCGCCGGCCGCGCCCGCCGAAACGCCCGTGCAGATTACCGAGACCTTTACGGGGACGCTGAACGTCAACGGCGCAGCCATGCATACGTTCGTCACCGACAAGGGACCAGCCCAGGCCGTCGCCACGATCGACTCACTCTCGCCCGACAGTGCCGCGGTCGTCAGCTTCATCTTCGGCACCTGGAACGGCAACAACTGCCAGGTCATCCTCGTGAAAGACGACGCCACGACCGGTTCCAGCCTGGTTGGAACTGCTTCCGCCGTCGGTTCGTTCTGTGTCCGCGTATCCGATATCGGCCGTCTCACTGCCCCGACGGACTATTCCATCAAAGTTACGCACTTCTAGAAGGTCGTTCCTACGGCAAACCGGAAGATCGAGGCCTTCTGGGGCTGCAGTGAATTGTCGAGGACGCCGGCCCGCTGCGGGTTCCACGCATAGATCAGCCGGAACGGAACGTTCAGCACCGGCATGAAGAATCGCAGCTCGACCCCGGTCGAGGTCTTGAACGCGCTCGCTTTACCGACCACCTGGGTCGTCACGCCCGGGGCGTCGAGCGGTGTGAGCGTCGACAGCGCCAACCCATCAACAAGCGGCGGAGCGGGCGGGAACACCTGCTGCATGATGTTTTCCTGCCAGACGAACGACTGGCCGACGTTGCGTACCTGTCCGGCGTCGTAGAACAACACGAACCGCACCTGCGGCGCGATCGAAATCATGTACTCCGCGTTGAACAGCAGGCTCTTGTTGCCGCCGAGCACCGCGAGGGAATCTGGCACGGTTGGACCAACCGACCGCAAATCCAGGCCGCGGATGCTGTACTCACCGCCCAGGGTCAGGCGTTCGAAAATCGGCAGCTGCTTGTCGCAGGTCAGCGTCGGATCTTCGAGACAGGGCTGGGTGCCGACCGGCCGGATGTACTGCGTCTGCGCGCGGAAGCCGAACGACGTGCGCGACAGGTGCCGCTTGAAGTAGATGGCCTCGAACGTGGGCTTGATGTAAGTCGTGTTGCCGCCGAGCAGGGCCAGATCGATGCTGGCGGTGACTTTCTTGCCCTGGTTCGGGAAGATGGGGTTGTCCACCGTGTTGTGGACGAAGCTCGGTGTCACGCTGCTGACCGTCCGGCTGCCGCCCTGTCCGAGGAGCAGCGACTCCAGTACGAACGGGTTGCGAGACAGAATCTGGCGCTGCTGAGGCGTCAGCGTCGACAGATCGCCGGATGAAATAGTGGAGCAGCCCGTGGCGCGCACGAGACACGACTGATCGATCAGCGCCTCGTTCAGGTTCGTGATTTTGATCGCCTGATACGAGTACTGAAGGAACATGCGGCTGAAGCTCGCGACCGGGACCCCGAACATCAGGTTGCCCCCCTCGGACTTCTGCGTGTAATAGCCGATGTAATCGAGCGATCGCTTGAAGACGTCGAAGCCGCCAGTGATATTGCGATCAAACAGGTACGGCTCGGTGAATGCGAGCTGATAATTCTGCGAGCGATCGCCGGCCGTCATCTGCACCGTCAGGCTCTCGCCCCGGCCCAGGAAGTTCGACGTCTGGAACGAGAGCTGGCCGAATATCCCCTCGTACTGCGACACGCCCGCTCCGAACGTGAGCTGATTCCGGTTCTGTTCCGACAGCTTGATCGTCACATCGACGGTATTGGCCTGGTCGACGTTCTTGTCGATCTTCGTGTCGCGCTCATCGCCGTGGATCTCGGTGAAATATCCCAGCTGGTTCAGACGACGGACGCTGAACTTGAGCGCCTCCGTGTCGAACTGGCCACCCTCGAACAGCCGCATCTCGCGCCGGATCACGTTGTCCCGGGTCGTGCTGTTGCCGGTGAACGTAATGCGGCGCACGAAGTATTGCGGCCCTTCCTGAAAGAGCACGTTCACATCGACGACGGGATCGACTTTCCTGGCGCCGGCAGGCGTCGGCTCGTCAGCAGCGAGCAGCATCGGCGGCACCAGACTCGTCAGCGCCTGATCAATCGAATCCGGCTCGTCGCTGTATTTGAACATCGGGGCCGGCGTCCACTCCATGAACCCGCCCTGGCCATACACCTGTTGTGTGATGCGGAACCCGTCGTACAGCTTCTTGCGGCTGTACCACTCGCCGGGCTTCAACTTGTAGAGCGGCTTCAGGGCGTCAGTCTTGACGACTTTGTTGCCTTCAAACGTCAACTCGCCCATGCGATAACGCGCGCCTTCCGTGACTGGAATACGCAGTTCGATCCATCGCGTCGAGCCATCCTTGCTTTCCTTGAGCACCTTGATCTCAGGCTGGCCGATACGCGCCCGCGCGTAACCCTTCCGCTGGTACAAATCGACGACGCGCTGGGCATCCTCCTCGAAGGCGGTCTCCTTCCAGGTGCCGCCGCCTTTCAGGAATCCGAGCGTGAAGAGGCTGCCCTTCGGCCTGTTTTCCTTGAGCCCCTTCATCAGCGCGCCGTCGCCGACGGCGCTGTTGCCGATGAAATCGACTTTGCTGATCTTGTCCTTCGGCCCCTCGCTGATGATGAAGGTGACGTTGATCAGCTTCGGCCCGCCGGCTACGGGCGTGAGCGTGTGTGTGACGCGTGAGTTGGCGAATCCCTTCTCCGTCATCATGGCGTCGAGCACCGTCTCGACGCGGCGAATCATCGCCTGGTCCACGAACGCATCGAGACGGACGTTGATGTTCTTCTCGCGCAGCTTGTCGTCGATGTCGCTGCGCTTGATGAGTTTGATCGGCTCGCCCTTGCCATCGCGGTAATCGACGATCTTCACGCGCTCGCGCTCTTCGCCGATGTAGCTGACGATCTTCCCGACGGCGCCGTTGGGGAAGGTGTAGTCGTTGACCTCGATCCGAAGGTCGTCGAGAAACGCAGTGTCCTGCATCAGCGACTTGAAGTCCGCCATCGCGACGTTTCGCGCCTGCTCGTTCCACGGGCTCCAGATGCCCTCTCGCGGCCGGCTGATCAGGTCGTCGAACTTCACGTAAAAGAGGTACGTCTCGGGCTCGATGTTCGTCTCGCCGTTCGGCGCGTCCGGGGTTGCTGCCGACGGGAAGCATAGTTCCCACGTCCAGATGAACGTCGTTCCTGCCGGCGGCTCGATCGGGACACGGGTTCCGTCCGGCTGCTCGATCGACGGCGCCGCTAAGGGGGAGCCGCAGGCGCTGCGCGTGACCGCGCCAGGCGGCAGCGGCTGTGCCGCCTGATTGGCGGCGGGGTTCTGGGCCGCCGGGGCTTGAGCCAAGGCAGACGCGGCCGGCGTCAGCAGTTGCGCAGACGCCCGCGCGGGAGCACCAACACCGGCCAAACCGGCCAGTATCAGCGCCGTCAGAAACTGATTACGCATTCGGGGAGGATTCCTTCGTCACTCAGCCTCGCCGAAGCGTTCGGCGAGGGCAGAGCAAACACCCAAGTTTACTGGATTTAGGACGAAGGAAGCGGCCCGCCGGTCTTCAGGAGAGCCGTCGGCCCCCGGTCAGCACGCCGGCGGGTCTATAGGCGAGCTGGCCACCCTCGACGAAGACCTCGATCTCGCCGTCGTGGAGGTTCCCGCGGATGAGCTCCTCGGACAACGGATCCTCGACGTGCCGCTGGATCGCGCGCCGGAGCGGACGGGCGCCATACGACCGATCCTTCAGCGTGTTGTCGATGATCCAGTCGATGACCTCCGGTGCGACGTGAATGCGCATCCGCCGATCGGCCAGATTCGCATTGAGCTGCTCGATGAGATCGAGAAGGCGCACCCAGACATCTTCAACATCCTGCTGCAGGTGTTCGAAGACGGTCACCTCACCGATGGCCTTGGCAACCGGGTGAACTTCAAGAACACGATCATCATCATGACCTCGAACATCGGGGCGCGCTTCATCCAGAAGAAGGCGTCGCTCGGGTTCCAGGCCAGCGATACCGGCGCTATCGACAAGAACGTCAACGACATGGTGCTCGGCGAGGTGAAGCGCACCTTCAATCCCGAGTTCATCAACCGTATCGACGAGATCATCGTCTTCGAGCCCCTGTCCGACGACGACCTGCGACGCATCACGCAGCTGCTGATCGAGAACCTGAACCTGCACCTGGCCGACCGCCAGCTGCGGATTGAAGTCCTGCCCGAGGTGGTGGAC
>DASROF010000080.1:0-5765 GCA_035647075.1 Vicinamibacterales bacterium
ACGTAGCAGCAGCGGCTCCGACTCACCGAGGAATTCCAGCTTCTTCGAATTGATCGGGGATGGCACAGTCGTCGACGGCGTATCGGCACGGGAGTCCGGCACCCGCTTGAGCCAGGCCGGAGTAGCTACCGAACCTCTGGCGGCCTTCGCGGCGGTGTCGGCCGCGACGGCGACCTGCAGTTCCAGCTCGGTCACGCGAGACTGCGCGGCCTGCACGGTTGCATGGCCAGGACCCAATGACACCTCGCGCGTTGCCAGGGCACGCCGAAGTAGCGCCAACGCCTCGACGAAGTTGCCGCGTGCCGCGCACGTTTCCGAGAGGTGCTCCAGCGTGACGACCGTGACCATATGATTCGGCTCGAGCGTCTTCTCTCGAATGCGCAATGCATCTCTGAACAGTGCTTCCGCCGAGGCGTCATCGCCGAGTTTGCGTTTCACGACGGCGAGGCCGGCGAGCACGGTGGCGACGTCGGCACTCTCCTCGCCCTTGCCCCGCGCGATCGCGAGCAAGCGTTTGAGGACGTCCTCGGCGCGCGCGTGTTGCGATCGATGAATGTGTAGCCGGCCCAACTCGTTCAGGAGCGGGGCGAGTGCGGCGTGTTCCCTGCCGAAGAGCTCTTCGCTGATCGCGAGCGCTTCGGTGAGGAGCACCTCCGCTTCGGCGTCCCCTGCCCGGCCGAACTTCCGGGACAGCTTCCCAAGGTGGAAGAGGGCGGAGGCGAGCTCCCGCCGGAGACTGGGATCGCTGCGCGCCGCGACTATTGCCGCGTGAAGGGATTCGGCGGCGGCAGCCTCGTTCCCCGCGGTTAACGCGGTTCGCGCTGCCTCGAACCGTTGGGTAAACAACGCTTTTGTGTCGGCCATGTGCCCGCCCTGCCGTAATGCTTGTCCCCGACGCATCTTCGCTATGATCGCGTTGTCAGGACGATCGAGGGCCGGCCGGCGAAACGGGCAAGCGACGATAAGATGCGGCTAGCACGCTTCTCTCGAACCGCGAAGACCCGGACTTCAACGGTTCGTCCCGAGCCTTTGGGACTCCCATCGATCGATGACTGCTTGAGAGCCCCACAGCCGGGACAGAACGCAGCGATGCTCGATGATGCTGGAATGACAATGAGTATTCGCTGTTTGATCCAGAGCCTTCATTTGCTGCTCCGGAGGTGTGACAATGGGCAAGGCTCGTCGTAAGAAAGCGGCACGTGCCGCCGCACGATCCACTCGGACCTCGAATTCGAGGCTGTCCATCATGGGGCGCACGCGCGCATTCATCGTCGGCATGCTGCCCGTGATTGCGATCGTGCTCGGCACGCGTCAATTGCTCGCTGAAGCCTTTCGAATACCAAGCGGCAGTATGGAGCCGACGCTGCTCGTCGGAGACTGGCTGTTTGTGAACAAGCTGCGGTTCGGACCGCACATCCCGTTCACAGATCACTCACTCCCGGGCTACGCTACACCGAAGCGCGGCGATGTCGCCGTGTTCATTTCGCCACCCCAGGATCTGGCGATTCGAATCTCTCCCGACCAAGTCACACCGACGCTTGTCAAGCGGATCGTCGGACTTGCCGGTGACACCCTCCTCATGCGGCACGGGCAGCTCAGCGTAAACGGAACTTTGGTGCCGTCACCGAGCGCGTTCTCATTGCCCGACAGCGTTGGCGATCAACCACAGGCGATCTTTGCCTGGCAACATCACATCGAAACGCGCGACTCTCGATTCGGGCCGCCCGTCCCCTCTCCCAGTTTGCATGAGTGGGGACCGCTCGTCGTGCCCACCGGCACGATGTTCATGATGGGCGATAATCGCGACAATTCAATCGACAGTCGCTACTATGGCCCCGTCCCACGCGCCAACCTGCTCGGAAGGCCGATGTTCGTCTACTACTCCTACGATCGCGAGCGCGGCTTCGACTACATCCGCGCCGTGACCGCAATCCGGTGGCGGCGACTAGGCACGTGGATTCGCTAAGCGGTCGAAGAACTACTCGGCTTCGTCGGAGAACTTGGCGTTAGATGGCTCCACGCTTCGCGTTCCTTACATTGCGCGCTGCTTTCGCATTGACACTCGGCGGGACGACTTTATAGCCAGACGCCAATCGTGGCGCGGCAGCAGTGATCATGCGCGCCAACCCCTTCTCCGCAATTTTCGTCCACTGCCAGCTGACTCTCAGGTGCAGCGGCTCGGGCAAGCCGGCCGTCGTGCAAACGAGGCTCACGTCGCATCCCGGCGCTGCTTCGGTCTCTGCTTTACAATCCCAGACACGACCTTCTTCGTCAGTCACTCGGCGCGATGACATCGTTGGTGTCTCCATAGTTGGGCTGCGAACCACTGCCAATAATGGATTGCGCGAGCCCCAGGGAAGTAACTGACGATTAACATCATGTAAGAGGAGTTTCTGGTCGCCAGTGAGCCCCGTCACCACCTAGCTGCGCCGAGGTTGCCACTCATGCCCACTCTCCAGGAACAGTTTGGCGCCGTCGACATCTACCTGTTCGATCAGCTCCTGCGCGGCAATGTCTCGAAGGGGATGACGATCTTCGACGCCGGCTGCGGCACCGGGCGGAACATCGTGTACCTGCTCCGCGAAGGGTACGAGGTCTTCGGCGCCGATCTCGATCCGCAGGCGATCGATGCCGTGCGCCGCCTCGCGCCGCACCTGCCGGCCGATAACTTTCGCGTCGAACCCGTCGAAGCACACTCGTTCCCGGATCTCTTCGCCGACGTCGTCATCATCAACACCGTCCTGCACTTCGCCCGAGACGACGATCACTTCCACGCGATGCTGCACGGCTGCTGGCGGACACTCAAGCCGGGAGGGCTTTTCTTCTGCAGGCTCGCGTCCACGATCGGGGCCGAAGGTCTCGTCCGGCATCTGCACGATCGCTGGTACGCGATGGCGGACGGCACCGAGCGGTACCTGGTCGACGAGGCGATGTTGATGCAGGTGACGAAGGACCTCGGGGCCGAGCTCGTCGACCCGATCAAGACGACCGTCGTGCAGAATCTGCGATCGATGACGACGTGGATGCTGCGAAAAAAATAGCGTGCGGCGCACTGGAGGCCCCCATGTATTCCGATCCTTCGAGCTTCCTCGAGTATCTTGCAAGTGTGCACGCCCGGACGCGGCGGATCGTCACATGCGTTCCGGCCGAGTCGCTGGAGTGGGTGCCGGCGCCTGGCCGTTGGTCGGCGGGAGATCAGGTGCGCCATCTGGCGGGAATCGAACGCTGGATGTACGCGGAGACTGTGTCCGGACGGCCCAGCTGCTACCCGGGGCACGGCCGCGCACTAGCCGACGGGTTGCCAGCCGTGCTCGCGTACTACGATGCCCTACATGAGGCGGCCCGTGCCCAATTCGCGGCGCTGACGCCCGCGCAGTGGACCGCGCGGTGCAGGACGCCCGCGGGCACGCCAATCACGACGTGGAAGTGGTTGCGGGCCATGATCGAGCATGAGGCGCATCACCGCGGACAGTTGTACTTCACGCTCGGCTTGCTCGGCGTACCGACGCCGCCGATCTTCGGCCTGAGCGAACCAGAGCTCCTCGCGCAGTCTGACCCCGGCCGGGCGAGCGCGTAGATCTCCCAGGCGATGGTCTTGTAGAGGCCCCGTGGGTCGTCGCCAACGGCGTAGAGGTCGAAATGACCGCGCCCTTCGACGTAGCGGAAGTCGGTCCTGGCCCCGAGCTCTTTCATCGTCGCTTCCAGGAGGTGCGCCGCGCCGTCGAGATAGAAGGAATCAGCCGAACCCACGGTCAGATGGATCTTGCTATCGAGATCCCGCTTGAGCTCCGGCCAGTGGCGACGAAGTCGTTCGGCAACATCATAGTGATCTCTCCAATACGAAATCACGACCGAATCCACCGCTCCTGTCGTGCGATCGAACAGCGGGACCGGAAGTCCGTCTGCGCCGCGCGGGGAGAACACCCACTCGAACGAGGCGAGCTGGCCGCCGTACGCACCGACCACGACTTCGCGACGCGTGTAGTCCTCGATCGAGACCAGCATCTGCCCTTTGTCCTGCGCCAGCGGCCAAGGCGAGCCATCGGGTTTGCGATAGACGTTCGCGCGCGGAGCGTAGAGGTCGACGCCTAAGAAGTTGTGGAAGTCGCTCGGGTCGGGCGAAGTTGGCCACGCGCCGCCAAACAGTTTGGGATAGTTCACCTGCAGCCACAGCGCCGCCCATCCGCCTGATGAGTGTCCTGTAACAAATCGGCCGGAAGGTTTTGCGTCCATGCGATAGTGTCGTTCGAGATCTGGAATGAGCTCGGCAGTCAGCGCCTGGCCCCACGGTCCGTTGTTGACGCTGTTGACGAACTCGCTCGTGCCGCTGGGACTCGACTGGTCGATCCCCACCCAGATCATCGACGGTGCCTTACCCATTTGCATGTCATTCCAACGGGCGACGCCGACGTCGTGCAGGGAGCGCAACGAGCCACCGAAGCCCTGAGTGTAGTAAACCGTTGGAAAGCGCTGCCCGGGATGAGCCACGTAGTCCGGCGGCGTCACTACCCAACCATGCATCATCACCGGCCGACCCCAGAAGTTGCTGAGGGCCGGGCTGACGAATTCGATCGGGTGAATGTCTGATTTGGCCGCCGGATACACCTCTCTCATCGCCGCCGGCACGTTGGACAGTGGCTCAAGTGGATCGGATTCGGGGACGATGGTCGCAAGCGTCAGAGGCTGCGATGCGTCGCCGGGCAGGTCCATCTCTACAACGCCGCTCACGAGATCACCTGGACCGCGTGACGTGTAGTTGTAGCTGTGGTCGCGATCGAGCACCGCCTGCACGGCGTAGTGGCCGGGCTTGAGCTGAGAGAATGGCGTTGGGAAGGCCGAAATGTCGGCGTCGATATCTACCGTGGCGCCGGGTGCGAGGCGCGCCACCTCCTGAGCAGCGATGGCAGTCGCGTGAGTGTCGATCTGGTCCATGTCGACGCGCGTGACGGGCCTCTTGTCGCCGGGACCGAGCAGCTTGGCGAAGATCAGCAATCGGCCGGAGACCGGCGCCGCCGAGGCTTGGCCCAAGCCCACGTGAAACACCACCGGCGCGGGCAAGGCCCGGGCGCCGAGGATGGTCGCTACGACCAGCAGGTTGTGCGCGCGCCGCCAAGGATGGGCGCTGGACCAATGAATCATTTGTAATCGCGATAGCTCGTTTGCGGATGTACCCCCGACGTCGCGGGTACCGCGGAATGTCGGGATAGGAATTTCAGTCGTACCGAACCGGGCGCGCAACGTCAACGCTTACGGCCGCGGCGGATCCTGTGCACTTTTATTCTGGTAACTGGTCGAGTTTCGTATCGAGCCGCCACCGTTGCTGCAGCCGACAAGGCACTTCACCGCACGAACCCAAACGAGAAGGACAGGACATTGCCGGTGTTTCTGATTCGGTTGGTCGCGACCGCAGTTTTTCTATCGGCGGTTCGACAAACGAGCGCACAACCTTCTCGCCCTTCGAGCGGCCCGTCGCTCGATCGACCCTGCTCATTCGTGACCGCGGCGGAGATGGCGGGTCTGGTCGGAACACCGGTGGACACCGCCGCGGACGAGCATTTTCGCTGCAAGTACGTCGTCGGCAAAGGCTGGCTGGAGACCAAGCTGATGAATCTCGAGCTGAAGGCGACGCGAGACATTTACGACTACAACAAGGCCCACGGCAAAGCGGTGCCCGGTGTTGGTGACCAAGCGTATCAACTCGGTGCGACGTTGGCCGCGAAGGTCGGGGATGTCCTCGTCGTTGTGGACGGCAGCAATGTGCCGCG
>DASROF010000081.1:0-14266 GCA_035647075.1 Vicinamibacterales bacterium
CTGCCTGCCGCGGGCATCTGATGGCATGGGACCGCATCGCCTCCGACTTCGATCCGCGACGTGGCGGATTGCTGGCGTTCGGCATGTTGGTGATCCTCATGGCACCGCGACTCTTGGCGAGCGTCGCGGCCTAATTCTGGATGGTCGTCGTTTTGTTTAGATGTGCACCACCTCGGGACAAGCGAGTCACGAGCCCTTCGGCGTTCTTGATTGGGGGGGACCGGCCAAGCCGGGCGATACAGTCGCCATCGTCGGCGCCGGACCGATCGGACTCGCGGCGCTGTTGACGGCCCAGCTGTACTCGCCAAGCGCCATTCTGATGATCGACCTCGACGGCAATCGCCTCCGGATGGCGCAGGAATTCGGCGCGACGTCCGTCCTCAACAGCACGACTGAAGACGCCGTCACACGGCTCTTGGCGATCACCGAGGGCGCGGGAGTGGACGTCGCCATCGAGGCGGTCGGCACGCCGGCGGCGTTCGACACATGCCAGGCCATTGTCGGCGCGGGCGGACGCATCGCAAACATTGGCGTTCATGGCAAGCCAGTGCAGTTGCACCTCGAGAAACTGTGGGACCGCAACATCGTGCTGACGACTCGCCTGGTCGACACTGTCACGACGCCACTGCTTCTGAGACTGATGAAGGCTGGGAAGCTTCGTCCCGTAGGGCTGGTCACGCATCGATTCGCCCTTGACGACATCATGCAGGCCTACGACACCTTCGCCGATGCGGCCAAAACGTCCGCCCTCAAGGTTGTTCTGAAGGGTCGTGGGCCGGATGAGCAGCACGTTGATGTGAGTCTTCCGAGAGCCCACTATGTCGGACAAGATTCCTGAGACTGGCGAGGGTGGTGCACAGCGGCGACGACATCGAACACATTAATTGGCTCGCAATTCGAACCTGAATGAAGCCGGCCTAGCGATTAGGAAGTTTGTTGTTGCCGCGGGCTCCCGCGTGTCGACGTCTCAGAAGGCCCTCACTGTTGTTGGAGGCGGCGGGAACTATCCCGAACGCCGTTTGGCGCAAAGTTCGTTGTTTCCCCGTTCCCGCCGCCTCCACTATCTCGCCACGAACTGGGAGGATTCTTGGGGTTTCTGAGGACTGTTGCGACTGGATCGATGGTGGCAAGCGACGTCCACCGTAGCGCACTGAACATCCTCAGTGGTGAGGCTTCTCAACCACCCACGTCGTCATCGCCCGCATCTGCTGCACGTTGGTCGTCTTGATCGGATCGACCAGGCGGCCGCCGAGCCTGGTCGTCCACGCGATGAGGAGCGCCTCCGTCACGACAAAGCGAGTACTGCCGTCGGGGAGCCGCATGCGCCCTGGCGAGTGTCCCAGTTGAGATTCGAGGCCGATGTTCGAGGCCAGGCGGGCAAAGAAGAGGCCGCCGCCGGCGAGCACCCGCCACGTCTCGCTCACCATGGCTTCCCATTCCGCCTCGTCATCGGCAAAGTGCAGAACCGCGCTGCAGATCACCGCATCCATGCTGCCATCGGCAAACGGCAGGCGGGTGAGGTCGGCCACGCGAAAATGACTTTCGTGCAGCGCCGGCGCGCGTGTTGCGGCCAGCCGCCGCATGGCGGCAATCGCAGCTTCGTCACGATCGACGCCAAAGCATTCCACGCCGCGTTGCAGCAGGTAGACGAGATTGCGACCGTCCCCACAGCCGGCATCGAGCACGCGGCGGCGGCCGTCGAACCGTCCTCGCAATAGTTGGTCGAACAGGTAGATGTCCAGCTCGCCGAACTGGGTCCGGAGTTCGGTGCTGTGCGGGGATGCAGGAGCGTCAGCCATCTCGTGCGGAGGTTCCGACGATTGTCCCACGCACGCCCGTCATCGAACCAGGGCATCCCAGCCGGATCCTCAGAAGACAAACCGCCCCTGTGCTGCACTCGAACTTGGCAAAGGGTTTGTCCCTGCTTCCTGTATCGAGTTGCTATCAGGAGGCGCTATGAAGAGCTTCGGTCGCGCGGATTATCTCAAGCGTGTCGATGCGCTGCGGGACGAGATCGATCTGTTCCGCCGTGTGTGTGATTGCGGAAAAGCAGATGCGGTCAAACGCTGGCACCGGCGGAGAACGTCACCGCGGCAGCGTCGTTGAGAAGAATGTATTTGACGCCGCGGCCGGCGGCACTTGTCAGCGTCATTCCTGCCGCTTAGTTGTGAGGAGCCTGTGGAAGTCGGGTAAACGCGCGGCCGGGCGCTTGTTGTCCGCTATCTCCGATCGGCACGTCGAAACCACGGCCGCAGTCGTAGCAATACCAGTGTTCGCGTAGCAATTCTTGATGGACGCAGATGGTATTCACCGAGTGGCACCGGGAGCAGTGACAGATAGGGATTCGCACGGGTTTCCACTCCAGGTTCGTTGCCAATTGGCCTATGACACCGCCCGTTCAGGTCGATGGAACGGTGCGTCCAGCGGGCGCGGGCGTGGGCCTGCGACGTAATAGCCTTGCCGTGTTTGAAGCAGCACACCGTCGCGAGTCAAGCGCTCCAGCACTGCACCGCAGGTGGTGGGATCCAACTGCCAGAGGCGACATGCCTGGGCGAACGTCAGCCGCAATCCGGGCATCTCGCGAAACTCTCCGCGCACACGCTGAACCAGAGCTTCCATCGTCACACCACACTTCCAAACAAGCTGTTACGGACGGACGATCGGGGCGTCGACGCGAGGAGTTTCCCAGGTAAGCGCGGTTTCATGAGTTCGCCGTGCGGTCACCGGGGTGCTTTGATTGTGCTGCCTGGTCACGTGACGATCCAGCTGGCAAAAACTCCAGAAACGCCCCTGTCACTATTAACAGTCCGCAGGTGTTGGCTCCCGCCGCCTGCGCCGTTTTCTTTTCACCGCAAAGTTCTTCATAATATTAGGGTGTACCGCCCGCTGCAGTATCTCGCCCTGGCCGTGGTCGCGCTCGCCGTTGTCGCCGGCGGCGTCCTGTATCCGATGTGGCGCAATGCGATCGACCGCAACGATCGGAACGCCGTCGCCGACCCGCACCACATCGCCGGCAACCTCTACTTCGTGGGTGTCCCGGACGTCACGTCATTCCTGTTGCTCGGGGACAAGGGGGATGTGCTCATCGGCGGTGGCCACGAAGGCAACGGAAGGAAGATCATCAACAACATCGAGCAACTCGGTTTCAGTGTGAAGAACGTTCGGATGCTGCTCGCCACAGACGCTGATTCCGGCGCCGCGGGTGGCCTCGCCGAATTGCAGCAGGCGACCGGCGCCGAGCTCTGGGCCAGCGACGCCAGCGCCGACGTGATCGCGTCCGGCGGGTCGAACAATCCCAACACCGTCTACGTGCCGTGGAAGCTCCTGGGCTGGAGCGGCGTCACGCAGTATCCAGCTCCGCGCGTGAATCACCGGTTCAAGGACGGCGAAACGATCCGCCTGGGACAGCTGGCGCTCACCGCCCATGTGCTCAGCCATGGGACCGGTTGCACGACATGGACGTTCACCGTCAACGATCGAAACCGCGATCTCCATGTGGTGCACCGGTGCAGCCTTGAAGTGCCGTACCGTGCGTCCCTCGTCGAGCCGCAGCGGTATCCGGGCATCCGGGCCGATTTCGAGCGGACATTCGTGACGCTCCGGAGCCTGCCAGCCGACATCTGGCTGACGACGCAGGGTCGCGAGTACGGCCGCTTCCGCAAGTTCGACGCATCGCGGCGAATCGAGAATGCGCTGCGGGACGGCACCGAGCAGAGCGGGGTCGAACCGGATCCGGTGGCGCCCTTCATCGATCCGCAGGGCTACCTCGACTCCATCGACAAGGCGGAAGCCTCTTTCCGTAAGCTCCTCGCCGAGCAAGAGCGGCGACCGTGAGTCCCACCAGGTCAGCGACTGCCTAAGCTCAGCATCTGAAGTCGCGGTCCAACCGATCCGGCCACGCGCGGCTCGCTCCTGATTCTGTTGACAAATGCAGAGAGAGAGCGTTGAATGCCCAGCAATTAATCCGGACACACCACGCCGTCATCACTCGAGTTCACTCGTTTCACCGAAGGAGAACTGCGATGCGTGGAGCGTTAAAGGCCGTCGTGATCCTCGCAGCGGCGGTCCTGCTGCCCTCTCTGTCCGCGGCGCAAGGAACCCTCACGGGCACTGTCCGGGACGCGTCTGGCGCCGTACTGCCAGGCGTCACGGTTGAAGCGTCCAGTCCCGCACTGATCGAAAAGGTTCGGACCGCCGTCACCGACAGCGCGGGACAGTATCGGATTCCCGGTCTCAATCCCGGCACGTACTCACTGACGTTCAGGCTGCAGGGTTTCACCACCGTGCGCCAGGACGGCCTCGAACTGACCGGTACCGCGACGCTGACCATTCCCGCGGACCTGCGTGTGGGCACGCTCGCCGAGACGATTACGGTCAGCGGAGAAACACCGGTGATCGACGTCCAGACGGCACAGCGCGAGACCGTGCTGAGCGCTGACGTGATCGCCGCCATGCCAGGCCTCCGCACCGTCGGCACGCTGTTGAACGCCGTTCCGGGGCTGGTCGTCAACGAGGGCGCACTGGCCCTGTCGCCAACGATGACCTTCTTCGCCGCACGCGGCGGCCCGATCAATGAAGGTCGCATGGCGATCAACGGCATGACGATCGCCGCGCCATTCAACGGCGGCGGGGTGTCCACCTACATCCTCGACTCGATCAACGCTGAAGAGATTTCGGTGGCCGTCGCCGGGGGCCTCGGCGAATCGGACATTGGCGGGCCGGTGATGAACCTGGTGCCGCGGTCGGGCGGCAACTCGTTCCGCGGGCAGGCGTTCGTCAACAACGCCGGCGACTGGTCGCGCGGCGACAATCTGAATGCGGCGCTGACGGCACCACCTCCGGGACCGAACCTGAAGGAAACGCCGGGCATCATCAACGCGTACGACGCAAGCGGCTCCTACGGCGGCCCACTCATACGGGATCGACTGTGGTTCTTTGGCAGCTACCGCAGCCTGGAAACTGCGGCGGCGGTGCCGGGCGTTGTCGCCAACGCGAACGCCTACAATGCCTCACGCTGGGACTGGATTGCCGACCCGACGGTGACGGCGCGGACGCTGCAAGGGCGCGAATCGTACATCGGCAGAATCACGATGCAGGTTTCCGGCAAGCATCGCATCTCGTACAACCAGGAGTACCAGCGCCGCTGCGAAGGATCGACGCTGAAGCTCGAAAGCGACAACGGCTGCAACACGCGCGGCGCGAACTGGGTGGCGCTGGGTGCGGGCGCGACGACCCCGTCACCCGAAGCGAATCCGAGTTACTTCGGCAACCTTCCGTATCACGTCAACCAGGCAGTCTGGTCGGCGCCGATGACCAACAAACTCTTGCTCGAGGCCGGTTTCACCCGGTTCATGTTCCGTGGCGGAACGACGGGCCGGCCAGCGCCGGACGGCATCATCAACCTGATCCCGGTGACTGAGCAATCCACGGCGACCAATCCAGCGACAGGTCTGCCATATGCGCCGCGCGCGAACTTCGTCTATCGAGGCGTGGCAACCGCCAACCCGAATTACGCCAACCCGAACAACTGGCGCGCCTCGGCCTCGTACATCACAGGCTCGCATGAAATGAAAGTTGGCTATCAGGGCTCGTACATCCGGGTCAAGAACTGGTTCCTCGTCAATGAGCAACAGTTGGCGTACCGCTTCAACAATGGCCAGCCGAACCAGATCACCTTCCGCCTGCCGGAGTGGCATCAATCAGACCGCACGTCGACGGCGGCCGTGTATGTCCAGGACAAGTGGACGCGCGGTCGATTGACCCTGCAGGCCGCCCTCAGGTACGACCGTGCCTGGAGCTTCACGCCGGCAGAGCACAACGGCACACCGTTCACGTCGGCGTTCAACGCCGAACCGATTAGCTTTGAGCGAACGGTGGGGGTGGATGCGTTCAACGACATCACGCCGCGCATCGGCGTTGCCTACGACCTGTTCGGAAACGGCAAGACGGCGCTGAAGTTCAATTTCGGCCACTATCTCGACGCGGCGACGAACGACAGCGAATATACGAGCAACAGTCCGGCGGCGCGGATCGTTCGCACGGCGACGCGCAACTGGACCGACACCGACAACGACAAGGTCGTCGATTGCGACATCATGAACTTCGCCCAGAACCAGGAGTGCCTGGCGGTGACCGGCGACTCCCTGAACTTCGGAAAGGTGTCGGGGAACATTCAGCAGGTGAATCAGGCCACGCTGCGCGGCTGGGGTGTCCGTCAAAACGACTGGCAGTGGGGCCTCACGCTCCAGCAGGAGATCCTGCCGCGAATGTCGGTGGAGGTCGCGTACAACCGCCGGTGGTTCCTGGGGGCCAAGGTGACGGACAACACGCTGCGCGGCCCGCAGGACTATGAGGAGTTCACGATCACGGCCCCGGTTGATTCACGGCTGCCTGGCGGCGGCGGCTACCCGATCAAGCTGCAACTGGTGACGCAGGCGGCGTCCGATCGTGGCGTGCAGAACCTCGTCACGTTCGAGACTGACTTCGGACCGGAGCGCAAATCGTACTGGGACGGCGTCGATGTCACGTTGAACGGACGTCTGCGTCAGGGGCTCACGTTCCAGATCGGGACGCAAACCGGCCGCTCCGTCGAGGACACGTGTGCGACTGCCAGGAACATTGATGGAGCCGGCCTGATCAGGGATCTGCGCAGCTGCCGCGATGCCGATCCCTTCCAGACGACGGTTCGGGGGTTGGCCTCGTACACGGTACCGAAAGTCGATGTCCTGATCAGCGGCACTGTGCGCTCGCAGCCGGTGCTCGAACGTTCCGCCAGCTGGGCGATTCCCAACAGCATGATCAGGGATGCCATCGGACGCCTGCCGCCAGGGTCGGCGGCCACTGGTACCACCACCGTCGACATCCTGGATACCGAGCACCGCCTGTTTGCAGACGAGCGGCGGACGCAGATTGACATGCGCTTCGCGAAGATCTTCCGGTTCGGTGGACGGCGCGTGGACCTCGGCGTCGATCTCAGCAACCTGCTCAACACGAACTACGCCACGACGTACGAGAACACATATCAGTTCAGTACGGGCAACACATTGCAGGGCGGCACGTGGAACAATCCGACGGCGATTTACACGCCACGGTTCGTCCGCTGGAATCTGACTGTGGATTTCTAGCGCAGTACTCCGATCGAGCGAAGGCCGTCCCGCCGAAGGCGGCCTTCAATTGATCTCGACGGCCGTGTGCTCGGCGCAGAGGCTTCGCACGGATTGCACGCTTACATCCCGGGCCGCCAACGGGTACGCGCAGAGGATATCCATCTGACGGCTCTTCCCGATTTCATCCCACAGGTGTTCGAGCTGAATGGCCGCCTCGACGTCTCCCTTCGCCCAGACGGTGGACGAGCATTCGCCGCAGGCCGCGATTCCGGCGTGCCGACTCGCAGCCTCCCGGGTAACCGCGCCTAACAGCTCCCGGGCGGCATACTCGAACTTTGCCGGGTCCGGGCGGCCGTTGACCATCACCCTGGCGAGCAGCTCGGTAATGCTCACCGGCACGTAACGCTTCTGCCGGGTCGCGAGGTCAATGTCCACGTGCGACGCTCGCAGGCAGCGCTGGAGACTCTCGTCGTGCGCATCGGTCAGCAACACAATGACCGCCTTTTGCTCGTCAAGTGCGCCGGCAATGAAACGAGTGAATGCCCCTGTCAGAACCGCGTCGCTCGAATAAAACACGACGTCATGACGATGGGAGGCGAGGGTGTCTCCCTGCGCGATGCGCTCGAGACCGCCGCTGACGAACCGCCCGCCTCGAATGATCGCGTCAAACACCGGAAGCGCGTCTCGATGGGCGCGTGGTTTGTACACGTAACCATGGGCACCGCTGCTGAACGCCTGATCCACAACGTCGAGGGAGGACTCAATGGTCACGAACATCAGCCTGGCGTCCGGTACCCGCGCGCGGATCTGGCCCGCGGCTTCGATGCCATTCAATATCGGCAGGCCGATATCGAGCACGACCACATCCGGTCGCAGTGCTTCGGCCTGACGGATGCCCTCCAGGCCGTCGGCAGCTTCGCCAACGATCAGTACGTCCGGCCGCTGTCGCAGCAACTGGCAGAGAATCCGGCGGAACGGCCGGTAGTCCTCGACGACGAGCACTCGGTGCAGAGAGGTCAAGACCGGGCCACGCCAACTCGTTGCGGTCATACCGTCGTTATCTCATCCGGTACCGACTCTGACAAGTGAGTCGGGACGGTCACCCGCAATCGGGTTCCAGACGTCGGCTCCTCGCGGATTTCCAGAACACCCCCGACTGATTCCACTCGCTCCCGCATGCTGATCAGGCCGAGCCCGGCATGCGACAGGCCATCGGCCGCAAACCCTTTCCCATCGTCGGCGATCGTCAGCGCCACGTTCGACGGCCCGCCGGTCAGCTCGACCCGGACCTGGCTTGCATCACTGTGCTTGATGGCATTCACCAGGGCTTCCTGTGCGACTCGAAACAGGCACAGCGCGATGTCCTGATCGATCTCCGCAGGCAACTCGCGATGGCGGAAGGAGATCGGAAGATGCGGCGGTGACAGGTCGCGCGAGAGGCTCTCGAGACCGGTGACGAGTCCTGCCAGTGTCAATCTCGGCGGATGCAACCGGTGACACAGTTCGCGCACACTTTTCGAGATACCGTGCGCGGTTGCCAGGGCCTCGGACAGCAGCTTCGCGGCCTTCGGCTCCAACCGCTCGGCACGGAACCGATCGAGCTCGATGGACAGGATCGCGAGCTGTTGATTGATGTCGTCGTGTAATTCGCGCGAAATACGGGCGCGTTCCGCTTCCTGTTCGATGAGCAGCCGCCGGCTCAGCTCCCGGATTCGGTCGTAACTGAGGCGCAGCCTGGCCTGGCTGCCGCGGAACTTGAGCTCGGCCCGCTGGCGCTTGGCCCGCTGCACGAGCAGGCCTGTGATGAGGGCCGTCTGCGCGAGCATCAGCATCAGTGCGCCGACGATGTAGCGCTCGTATTGATCCCAGACGGTCGGCGCTCGGAACAGGACGCGGGTTCCAGTTGGCAGACGCGACTCGGCGAGCCCCCAGCGACGCAGCTGGCGCCAATCCACCAGATCGACATCGGTGTTGGGCGAGGACACCGGTATATCGTCGGCTCGTTCTCCGCCAAGCACGCGAAGCGCCAGTGTTGCAATCGCCTTGGTCTCAGCGAGCTGATCGCGGCGACTGCCGCCGACAATGCCCGCATCAACCGCGCCGTCCGCCCAGCTGTACGTCGGCGCGTTGGCCGCCGCCGCGACGCGGGCGAGGGAGGCCATCACCTGAAAGTGTTCGCCCGCGCCGTCCTCGCTCACGACGACGTAGAACACCGCTGACCGTGGCGGCAGCCTTCTGAGTCGCCCTTCGAGATCCCGCATCACCAGGCCCGACAAATACGTGAATTCGACACGCCCTTCGAAAGGACGGAACTCCGCTCTCGCCTGGCCCTCGTTCCGTCGATCCAACGCACCAGCTCCGCTCACAACGTACACATGTTCGAGATCGGGCTGGAGCGCGCGCGCGAGGTCAAGCGAACGGCTGAAGTGGAGTGGGTTAATCAAACCGGTCGAATCGGCGAAATGGCTGGCTGGGGTGACGTGTGAATAAAAAACCGCCGGCGTGCCGCGGAAAAGGACGTTCCGGTTCCGGCTCATGAAGTCAAGGGCGACTTCTCCTATCGTGATGAGTAGATCGACATGCTTTTCCGCGTACTTCAGACGCAAGAAATCGAGGTACGCGTTCTCATATTCAGGTCGCGAAAACCTGACAAAATCAAAGTATTCAACGTAGAAGTCCACACGCTTCCCGAGGCCTTCGGCGAGCAACTTCGGCAGCTCTCGTGCCCAGACCAGCGAGAACTGGTCGTCGCCCCTCGTCGAGTTCAGGACGAGTACTTGCTTCGGACCGTCGGCCGCGTGGACGCTCGTGAGAGGACAGAGGACGCCGACCGTGAGGGCAATTGCCCACCATGTTCTGTGTCGAACGTCACCTCGCGCGATCATCATGGGCACGTGAGGTCAGAACTCCATTTCGGCGGTCATCCTGAAGAAGCGCGGCGTCAGGATGGTATTGGGCTGCGGCCATGAGACGCCCGGCACGAAGGCGTTGTTGTAGCTGAGGCCCGCACTCGAGTTCAACGCGTTGTAGATGTCGAGCGCAACCATCGTTCGCGAACGCCCCTGTCGCAGGATCTTGGCAACCCGGATGTCCAGCTGGTTGATCCGGTCGCCATCACGAGTACCGGGCGCCACCAGATTCACGGTGACGTTCGGCGCGTTTCCGGACAGGTCTCGTCCGAGCGACGGTGCCACGGCCGCGTTCGGCACGGTGTAATTGGCCGCCAGCATCGTTCCGGGTTTGCTCTGGAGCGTGGCCGACAGCTGAGCACCGATTCCCGGCAGCTCGTATGAGGCCAGTCCCCTGAACTGCGTCTGGATGCCGAAAGCAACATGACAGTACGGGCTTACCGGACTCACGATCGAGCTGCCGAGCCCGGGGCCAAGCGGGCTCGCGCCCGCTGTGGTCGTCGCGAGTTCCGGCAGACGCGCCCGCACCTCGCAGTTGTCCGCCACGGTTTGTCCCGTGCTCGTCCCGCCCGTGAACGTGAAACCGCCGGCTCGAAGACTGAGCGTCGCATCGAGGCCGTTGAAGTACTGATACCAGCGTCCGTACTTGCTCGAATCCGCGATGAGATTGCTCACCTGACCGGCCTTCTCAGGCGCGACATCGTAGAGACCCGACACCACGTAGCCTCCGCCACCGGGCAGGCGAGGATCCACTGGAGCCACCACGCTGAACGGCGTCAGATCCGACACCTGCAGCGCCAGGTTGTCGGCAACCGTAAACCCATGGAACCAGCGGCGGCTGTACGTGAGCGTCGCCGCTGCGCGGGGGAGAATCTGACGCTGAATCGATACGTCGAGCGTCCAGTCCGACGGCCGGACGCCCCAGCCGTTGAGGACGCCTGGATCGAAGTTGTTGGTCAGCACGTTCTGTCCGAAGCTCGTGTTCGACAGCACGCCACACAGGTCGCCTCCGGTCACTCGGAAGTCCTGCGCGCCCGGGTTCAGCAGGTCGCAGTCGGGCACCAAGTTGCCGTTCGCATCGGTCCATGCTCGCGTCACACCTGCGGTGCCGAGCGTTGATGTCGTCTGGGGCATCCGCAGCGTCGGATTCGTACTGGTATAGATGCCGACCCCGGTGCCCGCCCCTTCCAGGTAACGGCCAAGGTGAACTTTGAGCGCCGTCCTGCCGTCGCCAAACACGTCGTAGGACGCTCCCACTCTGGGGGTGATGTCCTTATAATTGTCCACGCCAGGCGTTTCCGGAATGATGATGGGCACCGGCAGGAATCTGGACGGCCCTTCCTGCTGCGCAGGAAACCAGCTCCGCGCGCGGTCGAACCGCACGGCGGCCTGCATGGTCAGGCGGCCGCGCGTCCAGCGTTCCTGCGCGAAGATCGCATCCCACCCTGTGCGAGATCGGTTCATCCACGGCGAGATCGATTGCGTCAGTTGATTGGGCACGCCGTTGTTGAACCGGTAGGTCAGGTTCTGGGTATTCGTCATCCAGACGATGTCCTGCCGCATCAGCGTGTGCTGATAGCCGACCTTCAGGCTGTGTGATCCGGTCACATACGACACTGACCCCGCCCACAGGTAATTGCTGTTATACGCGTCGCTGAAGTCCTGCGACCGATAGGCCAGCCCCGGGATGTTGCCGTTGGTTGCGCACCCGCTGGCGCACTGCTCGACGACCCGAATCAGGTCGCGGGTTCGATTCGGGTTGCGCTCGAAGTTCGCGAAACCGAAATTCGTGGCTCCGAAGCCGGTTTCAACGAGCAGACGATTCGACAGGGGGGCCGACCACGTGGCCTGCGCGACGCGCAGCGGACGCCCGAAGACGCCGACGGCTTCAGGCGACACGCGCGGGGGATCGACACCGGCGGGAGTAGCGCCCGTGCAGGTTCGGCAGAGCGCCTGCTCATCCCAGAAGACGCTGACCTTGTTGCGCCGGGTCATCTGCCACGTGAGACGCGCGCTGGCGTTCTCGAACAGGCGGTCCGAGTACGCTCTCCGGCTCGAATCGGGGGCATAGAGCCACTTCGACGAGTCGCCGGCGTTGAGGTTGTAGTACACGTTCGTGCTTTCCGTCGTGCTCCCGCCGCGGTGCGCGGTGCCGAAATACCACACGCGATCCCGCGCAATCGGCCCGCCGATCGTGCCGGAGATGTCATAGACCTTGCTGAGCGGGCTCGCCGCGGCAACGCCCTGGTTCTTCAGCGCCGGTGTCAGATTGTCGGACTGGAGCTTCTCACCTGTCCCGCTGGCGAACAGAGAGCCGCGCGTGGAGTTGCCGCCGGTCTTCGGCACGAGGTTCATGACGAGCCCACCCGTTTCGCTCTCGCCCAGACCGCCCGCTCCGGCGAAGGTGACCTCCTCGGAAGCGCCGGCGTCCACCACATAGCTGGTCGGCGAATTGGATGGACTGCCGACGATGACGCCGTCGAGCGTCAGGCGCCCCTCATTGCTCCGGCCTCCATGGATGGGAAATTGCGTGGTCGTTGTGCCGGTGACGACGTCGTTCGTGGTGGTGACCACCCCGGGGATGAGCACGACGAGCGCGTTGTAACCGCGAACGGTAGGAAGTGCCTGCACGAGATCGCCGCGCAGCGTCGTCGCAGCAGCCGCGCTGCGGACGTCGACGATGGGAGGGTCTCCCGTGACGGTGATCGATTCCGTCCCCATACCCGGTGCGAGTTGCACGTTGACGCTGGCCGTGAACACACTTGTGATCTGGATCCCTGCTCGCACGTACGGACGGAAGCCATCCCGGGTGAAGGTGATGGTGTAAATGCCCGGCCGAAGCTCTTCGATGTGGTATTGCCCGCTGCCATCCGTGACGACGGTGCGGACCCGTTCGGTCAGGGCGGAACTCTCGGCCTCGACAGTGACGTCAGGAAGGGCGGCGCCGGACGAATCCACGACCGCGCCGGCGATCGCCTGGGCGAATACATCGCAGGGCACGCCCGCACTGAATGCGAGGATGAAAGCCAGCATCCGACATGCACGGACGAGCATTTATGGTCGGCAGACCGCAACATCGAACGCAGCGGAGTCCGAAGGCGGCTCGTGAATGTACTGGCCGGCGACCCGGTCAATCCAGTCGGCAAAAGTACGGGTCACGGCCCTGTCATAATTGACAGGGCGTGCGGGTTGTTACCTTCGCAGTCCTGATCATGTCGCTTTCAGCCGTCTCGGTGGCTCAGGACACCCGACCGGTCCGGCAATCCGCACCGCGCTGGCCGGACGGCACCATCAACCTCGGCGCGCCACCAGGCCAGACCGGCATGTGGGACGGCGGCGAGCCGCTGACGACGATCCCGAACAACTACGAGAAGGTCGGCGGACGCCCGCGCCCTGGTCTCGTGCATCTCGATCAGATCCCGATCCAGCCATGGGCCAGGGCGCTGCTCGATGCGCGTCATGCCCGCTTTCTCGCTGACGAGCCGTACACGCGCTGCAAACCGTCGCCGGCGGCACGCGCGTTTCAAACCGCCTACGGCATCGAGCTGCTGAATCTGCCCGGGACCGGTCGCATCTACCTGTTTCAAACGGGTGGGGCACATTCGTTCCGCGTGATCTATATGGATGGACGATCGCATCCCCGCGACGTACAGCCAACCAACTTCGGCCACTCGATCGGCTGGTGGGACGGCGACACGCTGGTGATCGACACGGCAGGTTTCAACGAAGGGTTCTGGATGGACCGCGACGGGCTGCCGCACACGAGCCAGCTGCACACCATCGAGCGCTTCACGCGCACCGATTTCAGCTCGATCCGCTACGAGCTCACCGTGGACGATCCCGGCGCCTACACTTCGGCGTTCGGCGGTCAGATGAACCTGCGCTGGGAGGCGGGCACCGAGCTCTTCGAGTATCAATGCCAGCAGATGAACTACGCCAACGAGCTGATGGTCGGCCAGTTCGAGAAGGTCGACCGCAGCAGCTTCATCATCCCCTAAAAGACGTAGGCCGGCTTTGGCCGGCCCTGGGCCGCCTGAAGGCGGCTCCCACATCTGATTTTCCGGAAAGGACGTCATGTTCCGTATTGCCATTGCCGCCGTCGTGCTCGCTCTTCCCGTCTCCGCGCTCGCGCAGCAGAAAGTCACGCCGCTGACGGCGATGGACTACATCGAGATCCAGCAGCTGGTGGCGAAGTACGCGCGCTTCATCGACACCTGCTCGAACAACGGCTACGACTACGCGGATCTGTAC
>DASROF010000082.1:0-10450 GCA_035647075.1 Vicinamibacterales bacterium
TCCGGCGATGGACGACGTCGCGGTCAGGTCGGCTTCCGGATCGACGGCGGCACCAATCCGTCGCGATCAACGTGGATGCTCAAGGGCGATGCGTTCCACAGCCGCGACGATCTCCCGGATCGTGCCGCCGGGGCGTTCACCGAACTGGACCTGCAGGGGCGATGGTCGCTTCCCGTCTCCGGCTCGCGAATCGAGGTCCAGTCGTACTATCGCCGCGAATACCGGCAGATCCCGCAGCAACTGACACATCACATCGATGTGTTCGATCTCGACGCGCAGCACATCAGGACATTCGGACGCCGGCATGACGTCGTCTGGGGGGCAGGCGCACGGGTCAATCGCGACAAGACGTACGCCAGCGCCACGTTGTCGTTCACGCCACCCGACCGCGTCTACCCGGTCGCCAACGTCTTCGCCCAGGACGATATCGCGCTCATTCCGGCCCGGTTGTTCCTGACCGTCGGAACGAAGTTCGAGCACAATGCGTTCAGCGGCGGCGAACTGCAGCCGAACGTGCGCGCGCGCTACCTGCTGCCGGGCAATCAGATCATCTGGGGAGCTGTCTCGCGTGCGGTGCGCCGGCCCACCCGCTTTGACGACGACATCGTGGTCAGCGGCCCCGGTGGTGTGGTGCTGGCGGTCGGCTCGGACGACTTCGTGTCTGAATCGCTCCTGGCGGGCGAGATCGGATACCGCATCCAGCCCTCACCGTTGTTCTCATTCGACGCGACCGTCTTCAGGCACCGCATCAGCGACCTGCGCAGCCAGGAACTGCCGCCGACCGGCCTGCCGATCGTCGTCGGCAACACGCTGCGCGGCGAGGCGCGCGGCGTCGAGGTCGGTGTCAACGTGCAGCCGGCACCCTGGTGGCGTGGGCACGTCGGCTATACCTGGCTGCATACGGACATCGAACGTACCGCCGCAAGCCGGGATGTGGGCGGCGGCGCGACGGAAGCCGACGATCCGAACCACATGTTCGGGCTGCGCAGTTCGTTCGATCTCCCTCATCGAGTGGAGATCGACGCGATGGTGCGCGCGATCTCGGCACTTCCGAATCCCGTGGTGCCGTCGTACGCCGAGCTCAACCTGCGCGCCGGATGGTGGGCCACGCCGCGCGCCGAGATCTGGCTCGCGGGACAGGATCTGCTCCACGACCACCATCCGGAGTTCGGACCTGCGTTGCCGACACGAGTCGAATTCGAGCGCTCGATCCGCATCGGCATCACCCTTCGAGCGGCACCATGATCGCGCGCGTGATCACGACTGTCGTGATCGCCGCCACGACGATCGCGATCACCCGGGCGCAGGACGTGGCACTCGAATATCGAGTCAAGGCAGCCTACCTCTACAACTTCGTGAAATATGTCGAGTGGCCGGGCAAAGCCCGGTCGTCGATTCTGATCTGCATCGCCGGACAGAATCCGTTCGGCGACGAGCTGACGCTGCTCATTCGCAACGAACGGGTGCATGGCCTTCCGCTCGCCGCCGAAGTGATCCTCGAACCGCGGGCCGACTGCGATGTCCTGTTCACGCCGAAAACGTCGAACGTGCCCGCCTATCTGCGCACCGCCGTGGGGATGCCGACGCTGACTGTCGGCGAGACGGATCGCTTTCTGGAACAGGGCGGGATCGTTCGCTTCGTCGCTGCCGGCCGGAATGTCAGGTTCGAAATCAATCCCGTCGCGGCGGACCGCGCGAAACTGCGGATCAGCTCACGTCTCCTGCAGCTCGCGCGCATCGTGGAACCGGAGTCTGACGAACGATGATTCCGTTTCGCGACCTTCCGATCCGGCGCAAGCTGCTCCTGCTCACACTGGCTCCGACCGTCGCGGCACTCCTGCTCGCCAGCACCGGGTTTCTGATCTGGGACGTCGTCCAGCGACGCAGCGAAATCAGGGAGGACGTCGTCGCCGAGGCTACGGTGCTGCCCGACAACATGGCGGCGTCGATCACGTTCCAGCGGCCCGACGAACTGAACGCCACGCTGGCGCTGCTGAAGATCCGACCGCATGTCCGACTGGCATGTGTCTACGACCTCAAACCCCAGCTCGTCGGCACGTTTTCGCCCGACGGCGAGCGTTGCCCGGCTGTGCGGCCGCGCGACAGCCTGTTCGGATGGAACAGGTACGAAGTGCTGTCCGATGTCACCTACCAGGGTGACAAGGCGGGCACGTTCTACATGTCACGCGACCTCCGCGACGTGCAGCAGCGGCTGACCGTCGGCGCGACGATCATCGTCGGCCTCCTGTTCCTGGCGGTGGCGCTGGCACTCGCGCTCGGGCGCGGGATGCAGCGGTCCGTGTCGGAGCCGCTCCTCGAGCTGGCCGAGACGGCCAGGCGCGTGTCCACGAGCCGCGACTATTCGATCCGTGCGACTCCGGTGGCCCATGACGAGATCGGGATCGTGATTCGCTCGTTCAACGACATGCTGAATCACATCTCTGATCGCACGGCGGAACTGTCGAAAGCCAATACCGAGCTCCTCCGCGAAGTGGACGAACGCAAGCGTGTCGAACGCGATCGTGTCGCCGCGCTGGAGCGGGAACGTGACGCCAACCGGGTCAAAGACGAATTCCTGGCGACGCTGTCCCACGAATTGCGGACTCCGATGAACGCCGTGCTCGGCTGGGCACGGGTCCTGCGATCGACCGGCGCCGATGAGGGCACGCGCGAACGCGGCCTTGAAAGCATCGAACGGAATGCCCGGACGCAGGCGCGCTTAATCGAAGACCTGCTCGAAATCTCGAGAATCGTCACCGGCAAGCTGCGACTGCAGGTTCGCGAGGTCGATCTCGCCGCCATCGTCGATACGGCTGTAGACATCGTCACGCCGGCGGCTCTGGCCAAACGACTGCAGCTGACGACGCACATCGATGCACGACCGGCGCTGACGCAGGGCGATCCGGATCGGCTGCAGCAGGTGGTCTGGAATCTCCTGTCGAATGCGGTGAAGTTCACGCCACCTGATGGCGCCGTGAGCGTCGGTCTGACGCGGCAGGATGGGTACCTCCTGACGGTGCAGGACAGCGGCCCGGGCATCGAGCCGCAGTTTCTGCCGTTCGTATTCGACGCCTTCCGGCAGGCAGACGGCAGCGCCACGCGGGAGCACGGTGGACTCGGGCTCGGACTGGCCATCGCCCGCCAGCTGGTTGAAGCACATGGCGGAACGATTCAGGCAGAGAGTGCGGGGAGCAACGGCGCACAGTTCAAGGTCTTCCTGCCGTCGCAGATCGCCTCATCACAAGTGCGAAGCAGTGCGCCCGACGCCGTGGTGGACGACGCCGTTGACTCGTCACTGCTGGCGGGCATCGACGTGCTGGTGGTGGACGATGACGAGGATGCGCGCCTGCTGATGCAGATGACACTGAGCCGCTACGGAGCGGCAGTGACTACGGTGGCGTCGGCCCATGAGGCGCTACAGGTCATCGATCGCGCGGTTCCCGACGTGGTGCTCAGCGACATCGGCATGCCGCACGAGGACGGCTACGACCTGCTCCGCCGGCTGCGTGCACGTCCGGCCGAACGCGGCGGCACTATCCCCGCTGTCGCGGTCACTGCCTATGCATCGACGACGGATCGCTCGTCCACCCAGGCGGCCGGCTACCAGGCGCATGTGGCGAAGCCGTTCGAACCGGGGGATGTCGCGCGCTTGGTACGGCGGCTGGTCACCACGACCAACGCCCGCGCCACCTGAAACTCACTTGTCACTTGTGACTTGTAAGTTGTAAGTTGCTTATGTGGCAACGTCGTGTTCCTTCGACATCACCTCGAATGTCGATCTGCAGGAAGTAGACAACGCACTGAACCAGGCGCGTAAGGAAGTCGCGCAACGGTACGACTTCAAGGGCTCGAAAGCGTCGATCGAGTTCGACCCGAATGAGTCGAAGCTGGTGCTCGTCGCCGATGACGATTTCAAGCTGAACGCGCTGTGGGAGATCGTGCAGACGCGGCTGGTGCGCCGGAACGTTCCGGTCAAGAACCTCTCTCGCGGTGCGGCGGTCCCGGCGGCCAACAGCACCGTGCGGCAGGAGATCGCGCTGCAGCAGGGCATCCCGTCCGAAAAGGCGAAGGACATCGTCAAGTTTCTGAAGGACGCGAAGCTCAAAAAAGTGCAGGCGTCGATTCAGGGCGATCAGCTGCGGGTGACGTCCCCGTCACGAGACGATCTCCAGGAGGCGATGCGCGTTCTCCGCGAACAGGATTTCGGCGTCGCGCTGCAGTTCGGAAATTACCGGGGTTGACCGCATGTAACGGCGGCTGACCCACTACCCGCAACGGCAACTTCTACCCCTGAGCACGAGGAATGAAGACGCTGCTGGTGCTGCGACACGCGAAATCGAATTGGGATGATTCAGCGGCGAAGGATCACGAGCGGCCGCTGAACGCGCGCGGTGAACGAGATGCGCCGCGGATGGGACAGCTCGCCCGCGACGAACAGTTGCGTCCGGAGCTTATTGTCAGTTCCGACGCCGTCAGGGCGCGCATGACAGCCTGCGCGATGGCCGACGCCACGGGCGGACAGCTTCTTCTGGACCCACGGCTGTATCACGCAGGGCCGACCGACATCCTCGCCGCGCTTCGTAGCGTCGTCCAACAGAATGTCGCGACCGTGATGATCGTTGGGCACAATCCAGGCCTTGAGGAACTCATCGCGCGATTGACCGGCGAGCGAGAGGACCTGCCAACCTGTGCTCTCGCGCAAATTGCACTGCCGATCGATCGATGGTCGGACCTGGACATCTCGACACGCGGCACACTTGTCGGACTATGGCGACCGAAGGATCTGCGCTGAACGATCCGGGACCGACCTCGTAGACAGGTGCTACGGAAGTTACAGCTGGAACAATGAGGGCTGTGACGGCGTCGGCCGACGGTTGTAGCCGTGCATCCTCCTGTCGTCAAGTACGGTTCGTCCTCCGAGTGACGACGACAATGCCCGTTCATGTGCGATGGCGGTGTCGACATCGGCCTCGGGCGACAGCCGCTCCTCGACACGGCGCGCGAACGCATCGAGCCGCGCAAAACCCTGTAGCTTCGCGGTGTGTCCGAGCCGTGCCGCATCGAGCGCTCGCCTGAGGAAACCCAGCGATTCGTCGTAGACCTTCAGCGGCACCGGAAACGGGTGTCCGTCCTTCCCGCCGTGCGCGAATGCGAACCGTGCCGGATCGGCGAATCGTGCCGGGGCACCGTGAACGACCTCCGCCACCAGGGCGAGAGACTGCAGCGCGCGCGGCCCGAGTTGTTCCAGGAGGAGAAACGAGGCGAAGTCGCTGACACCGCGCTCATGGGCGAGCGCCAGCACCGCACCCAGTCGCCGCTGGTTCACGTCCTGCTGGCGGACATCATGATGCCCAGGCATGTGCAGCCGCCGCACATCAGCGAGCGTTTTCGCCGGATCGTCACGGGCGATCGCGAGCAGTGCCTGCTGAGCCGGCCTGGCGCGCCCATCCACCAGATTGCGGATCTCTCCACGCGACTCACCGATGATCGCGGTGTGCGGGTCGGCGGTGAAATCGCGTACGGTGGCAGAGTGCCAGTGATAGCGGCGCGCCAACCGCATGCCTTCGTTCATCCCTTGCTGGACGATCGCCCACTCCCCTTCACATGTCACAACGAAGGAATGCAGGTAAATCTGAAACCCATCGGCGATCGCGTTGTTGTCAATGCGAGCCGTTAAGCGGCTCGTTCGCACCAGCGCCTCGCCGTCGGCGTTGGTCCGCTCGGCGACGCGGCGGAGCTCGTCCGGCGTCAGTCGAGACTGTTCGCCACGCCCGCCACAGATGTAGAGACCGAGCTCGTCCGCACGGGGATTAAGACCGCGCTTGAGCGCACCCATCACCGATGTGGTGATGCCCGACGAGTGCCAATCCATTCCCATCACGGTTCCAAATGCCTGGAACCAGAATGGATCGCTGAGGCGCGACAGGAACGCCGCGCGGCCGTAGTGATGGATGACACTCTCGGCGATCGCCGTGCCGAGCGTCGCCATGCGAGTGGCCAGCCACGACGGCACGCGGCCGCCGTGCAGCGGCAGATCCGCAACGCCTGAGCGCTTCACCGGATCATTGTCGCTCACCTTTTTCGGCGTGTCGTGATCGGACGCGGCGCTGCGGGTGGGCGTTCGCCGAGACTACGGTGCGGCAGCCTCGACGAACGCGGTCAAGTCGGCTAGTAGGTCTTCTTGGGAGGTGCCTTCGTCGCCGGTGTAGCGGCCGGTTTGCCCGCTGACGTGACCGTGAGGTTATTCACGACGCGCTTGACTCCGCTGGTGCCGCGCGCCAGCTTCACCGCCCGCTGCGCCTCGGCACGTGTGTCCGCACTCCCATTGAGCGTCACCACTCCGTCTTTGGTGTCGACGTCGATCTTCAAACCCGATACGGTCTTGTCGGCCAGCAGCTTTGACTTCACTGCCGCCGTGATCGCCGGGTCCTCAACAACCTGTGTAGCCTTTGCAGTCGTTTCTTTCGCCTTCTGTCCTGCCGTAGTTGGCTTGCTCTGAGCTACTCCTGTTACCGGTTGGGCCAACGCGAGGCAGATGATCACTGAGCATGTGCTGAAGATAGTTCGCATGTGATCGCCCTCTTCTCGTTAGTACGTACGAATGACTGTCGCGGGCATAAGCATCACAGATGCCATTGACACAATCTTGAAGGAGCAATTCGCGCCTCTACTCAGCCGTTGGGGAGCAGCCTCTTCAACATTCAGGAACTTATCGTCGCGGTAGAATCCTGGCGCGGGAAAAAGTAGGCGCCGCGGAGGAAAACGGAATGAAGACGTTGAAAATTGCAGGCGTTCTGCTCGCTACCGTCGTGGTCGGCCTTCACGCCGCGGACCGTCGAGAAATCACCTTTGCCGACGCTCGGATCTTCCCGGAGAGTCTGACCTCGACCAAGGACGGCACACTCTACTTCGGCAGCCTCGGCCAGGATGCCGTGTATCGCGCCACTCCGAACGAGTCCAAGGCTGTCGTATTCATCCCGCCAAAATCCAACGGCCTGCAGTCAGTCCTCGGCGTATTTGCTGACGAAAAGGCTGGCACGTTATGGGTCTGCGCGTCGACAACCGGTGGCCGTGGTGCACCAGTCGTCGGCGAGACTGCTCTCAAGGCCTTCAATCTGAAGACCGGGGCGTTCAAGGCCAGCTACGCCTTTCCGAATAACGGCCTGTGTAATGACGTCGCCGTGGCGAAGGACGGAACCATCTACGTGGCAGACACGGCTCAGGGACGAGTACTCCGCCTCAAGAAGGGCGCTACGGCCCTTGACGTCTGGGCATCCGATCCGGTCGTCCTGGCCACCGTCGATGGGCTGGCGATTCTCGACGACGGCGCGTTGTACGCCAACTCGGTAGGACAGGGCACGTTGATGCGAATTCCGATCAAGACCGACGGGTCGGCGGGCGCGATCGCCAAGCTCGAGCCATCGCGACCGTTACAGGGGCCTGACGGGATGAGAACCGTCGGCAAGATGACGTTGCTGCTGGTGGAAGGCGGCCGCCTGGACGAAGTGACCATACGGGGCGACAAAGCGGAGGTCAAAGTCATTCGAGAAGGCATGCCCGGGATCACGGCGGTCACATTGACAGGAAAGACTGCCTATGTGGCTGAGGCTCGGCTCAACGAGCGCAACACCACAACCGAGATCGCGCCGTTTCGTGCGATCGGGATTCCATATCCGGCTCAGAAATAGCGACGATCCAGCAGATGCTCACGAACGGTTTCGGTCGTTGTGTTCTCGTCGTGCTGATCTCGGTTGCGACTGCGGCCGCACTTCCACAGGCGCAGGTGACCGCGCCAGCGGACCGCTTCGAGGTGGCGTCAGTGAAGCCCTATAAGGGGCCGCTGACGATGATCAGCTCGAACACGGAGCCGGGCGGCCGCTTTGTGGCGCAGCAGCAGTCGCTGCGCGATCTGATCATGCTGGCGTACAAAGTGCGCGAGTCGCAGATCACTGGCGGGCCGGCCTGGATCGGCAGCGATCGATTCGATGTGAACGCCAAAGCCGCTCGCGAGTTACCGCCGTTCGATCCGACGGGGGACATTGGCCCGCTGGAGCGGATGCTGCAGTCGCTGCTGGCCGACCGATTCAAGCTCGTGGCGCATCGCGAGACCCGCGAGATGCCGATCTTTGCGCTCGTCGTGGCGAGAAGCGACCGGAAGCTGGGTGAAAAGCTGCGGCCCACCTCGATCGACTGCGCGGCGATGTTTGCCGAGCGCGCGCGTGCCGGCCAGCCGGGTCCATTGGTGGCCGGAGATCGCCCGACCTGCGGGATGATCGTGTCGCCATGGTCGATTCGGATCGGCGGCGGTCCGCTGTCGCAGTTGACGATGGTGCTCACACAGATGACGAACCGATTCGTCGCGGATCAGACCGGGCTCACCGGCAACTACGATGTCGATCTGCAGTGGACGCCGACAGGATTGCGCATGGGCCGTCCACCCGGCGGCGGCGACGGCCCGCCCGGTAGCCCCCCGGTTCCGGCGCCCGATGCCAATGGCGCGACGCTCGAGACCGCCATCCAGGAACAACTCGGGCTCAAGCTCGATCCGCAACGCGCCCCGGTCCCGGTGCTCGTCATCGACCGTGCGGATCAACCGACGCCGGACTGATCAGGACACGCGTGGAGCCGTCATGAGCTGGCGGCCGGCTGCGTACAGAATCAGGCGTGTGGCTCGGCCGTCTGGGCCTGTGTCGAAGGCGATCTGTTTGTCGGTCACCTTCGCGAAAAATCTCTTCTCGCTTTCAGCGAACACCTCAAACTTTGGACCGCTTATCGCCTGCGCGATGGCCTGTGCGAACAGGCGGTCGCCGTCCCGGGTGATTTCGATCATGAGCTGCGGCGTCGCCTGATAACGCCCGGTGTAGTGATCGAGGAGTTGAGGATCAACAGGAATCTCCGTGCGTGGCTGTGGGGGCTCGAGATCGGCCAGCGGCACATTCTGGTTCAGGAGGTGACCACCGATGTCATCGACACCGATCGGAGTCGACGCATTGGACAGCACAACGACCCCGATCCCCGCATTCGGCTCGCATCCGAGGAACGATCGGAAACCGCCGGTGCCTCCTCCATGCCAGGCGCCCTCTCCGAGAAGAAACCACGCTAACCCGATCTCACCTTTGCCCATCGGACGGCGAACGTCGAGCATGGCTTTCATGGCGGGGGCGAGCGGCGATTTCCGGTAACCGAGGAATGCTTCCAGGAACGTCAGCATGTCATTGACTGAGGAGCGCAGCGCGCCGGCACCGGCAAGCGTGGGAAGGTCCCAGTTCGCGACGGGCACGAGCATCGCGTTATGACCAGTCGCCATGCGCTGCTTCATGGCGGAAGAGAGCGCAATGCCGGTGTCCGGCATGCTGAGCGGTTCAGTGATGCGGACTCGGATCGCGCTCTCGTAATCCGTTTCGGCACGGGACGCGAGAAGGTGACCGAGGAGACCCGCGCCGAGGTTTGAATATTCGAATTCGGAGCCGGGGTCGCGCGGCAGCGTGTAGCCGGAAACGAATCGATACAAATCGTCCACGCTGTAGTCGGCGTATGGATTCCGTGGGTCCTTCGGCTTCAAGTTGCTGGGAAGGGACGGAAGCCCGGAGGTGTGCGTGGACAGATCGAGCAGCGTGATGGATTTGCCATTCCGCACGGGCAACGTGACATCACCGGGAAGATATTTGGCGGCTGGATCGTCGAGGGCGACCTCGTTGCGAGTCACCATGTCCGCCAGGAGCAGCGACGTGAAGACCTTGGAGACGGATCCGATCTCGAAGATCGTGTCTCCATCGACTGTGCGCGGATCGCCGTTGGCGGGGTGGCCATAGGCGACGACGCGGCGGCCATTCGGTTCGATGACGCCCGCCACAATGCCGACCGCTTGCTTCTGATGATCGATTCGTCTGACGAGGATCTCGCGGATGTCGTCGCTGCCAGGTACGGTACGTGGTTGAGAAATATTCGAATCCATAGGTACACGGGTCCTCACAAGACCCCAAAGTCTTTGAAGAGACGCACGTCGGCTGCGAAAGCCGACACGAGCACTGTCCGGCTCTAACCGAAACGAGTAGTGTCCGGCCTTAGCCGAACCGTCAGGTTGTCTGGAGAAAGAGTCGGCCTAGCGAGGACTGGCGGAAAGCAGGCACTCCTGACGCTCGCCGATCATCGCTATGTCGACCTGATTGGATTCGTGTCGCATCAGAGAGGTGCCTCCTTTCTCAGGCTGATTGAAGATTCCGGGATGATGCCATGAGCACACGGACACACGCAAGCGGCCCGCCGCTATCGCGCCCGTGAAGATGAAGTGACGATCTTCTCCCTCATTGCCGCGGCGCTAGATACCGCGTGGAGATTACCGGGACGATGGTGTCGCCGCGCTCATACCCGTGGAGGCCGTAGCGGCGCGATCGCGAGGACGACTCGCTCGGCGAGACGCAACACACCGGCGAGCGCGCAGCACGCGCTG
>DASROF010000083.1:0-3030 GCA_035647075.1 Vicinamibacterales bacterium
GCCTACGTCGAAGTCGACGTCTACAAGAAATAGCCGCTTTTTGAGTGCTAATCCGGGCGCGTCGATGCCGCAGCAAGGAAAACTGCCCGGCGATGCCGCCCGACACTCCGCATCAGCTGCAGATAATCGGAGCAAATTCACCGAAAGTTGGCCAGGTTGGTCAGTCTGGCTCGGCTTGCAAGTCGCCGTGCCGCAGCCGTGGTTTCCGGGCTAAAATGGCCGGACTTCGCGACTACTGGAGGAACCGTTATGAGTGTTTCCCGTCGGACGTTTATGGGCGGCGTCGCTGCCGCGGTCGGGTACCTCGGTGTGAAGCCGGAAGCGGATCTGCTAGCGCAAGGCGCGTCGCCACGGGCGCGCGCGGCCGCGGCTCCCGCCGACGATTGGGATTCGTTCGCGCATCTCTCCAGCAACGAGAATTGCTGGGGACCGCCCGAGTCGGTGATGAAGGCGATGAACAACGCCTGGAAGTATTCGAACCGCTACGGGTATCCCGATGGCAATCTGGTCGGCGAGATCGCAAAGCACCACGGCGTCAAGGGCGAGAATATTTTGTTGACCGCGGGTTCGGGTGAAGCGCTCGACGTGATCGGCACGACCTACCTGCAGGGTGGCAAGAAAGTGCTCGGCGTCGAGCCGTCGTATAGCTCGGTCTATCAGCACGCCACCAGCATCAAGACGACCGCGATCAAACTGCCGCTGACCAAGGACTACCGGCAGGACATGCAGATGTTCATCAAGACCGCCAACGCGCGTGCGAAGGAGATCGGTCTGATTTACCTGTGCAACCCGAACAACCCGACCGGTGTAATCGTCACGAAAGACGAAGTGAAGGAACTGCTCGACGGTCTACCGAAGGGCATGCCGGTGCTGATTGACGAGGCTTACCACCACTTCGTGGACGATCCGAAGTACGCGACGTCGATTCCGTATGTGATCGACGGCCGTCCGGTAATCATCGCGCGAACCTTCTCGAAAATCGCGGCCCTTGCGGGCATGCGGCTCGGTTACGCCGTGGCACCTGCGAACATGATCAGCGAGATGCGTCCCTACAGCATGGGCAGCATCAACGCGCTGGTGAAATGGGGCGGCGTCGCCTCGCTCAAGGACACTGCGGCGCAGGCCGACGTGAAGAAGAAGGTGATGGATCTGCGCAAGAAGACCACCGCCGAATTGACCGCTTACGGCTACGAATGCATCCCGTCCGAGACCAACTTCTTCATGGTGTCGATTGGCCGTGAAATTCAGCCGGTGATCGACGAGTTCCGCGCGAAGAAGGTGATGGTCGGCCGGCCGTTCCCGCCGATGACCACGCATATGCGCGTGTCGGTCGGCACCGCGGAAGAAATGGATCGCTTCACCAAAGCGTTCAAGGAAATCTTCCCGGCCAAGACGCGGCAGACCGCGGCGGGAATCTAGCAGGGTGCTGAAAAAGTGACTGGAAAGGGATCGACATGCTGATCCCCGCGTACTACGATGCTCCCATCCACTCGGAAGGGAGCGTGCCGATGCGAGGCGATGATCCGCGTCACGACGGGATGTTCAGCTACATCACTCCGGAAGCCCGCGTGCGAGCGGATCATCCGCTGCGGCCGATTCGCCGGATGACGGATGCGGCGCTGGCGCGACTGTCGCCCCGCTTCGATCAGATGTACTCGACGATCGGCCGTCCCTCGATTCCGCCGGAGAAGCTGCTGCGCGCGTTGCTGCTCCAGATGCTGTACAGCATCCGCAGCGAGCGCCTCCTGATGGAGGAGCTGGATTACAACATTCTGTACCGCTGGTTCGTCGGGCTGAGTCTGGACGACGCCGTGTGGGACGCCACGACGTTTACGAAGAATCGCGATCGGCTGCTCGAGGGCGACGTGGCCGATGCGTTCTTCACGGAGGTGGTCACGGCGATCAAGGCCGACGGCTTGCTCTCCGACGAGCATTTCACCGTCGATGGCACGCTGCTCGAAGCGTGGGCCAGTCACAAGAGCTTTCGACCGAAGGGCCGATCCCCAGAACCGCCTGATGACCCGAAGAATCCGACTGTGAATTTTCACGGGGACACCCGACGGAATGACACCCACCAATCGACGACCGATCCCGACGCGCGGCTCTATAAGAAGGCGGTCGGTCGCGAAGCGAAGCTGGGGTATCTCGGCCACCTGCTCACCGAGAATCGCCATGGTTTGATCGTCGATACGGCGGTTACGGCAGCGACAGGCACCGGCGAACGGGACGCCGCGATCCTGATGCTCGGGGAGTTGCCGCTGACGACTCGTCACGTCACCGTCGGCGCCGACAAGTTGTACGACACACGCGACTGGGTCGCGGCGGTCCGACGAATGCGCATCACGCCGCACGTGGCGGCGTCCATCAACCGCCGCGGCGGCAGCGCGATTGATGGCCGGACCATTCGCCACCCGGGATACGCGGTGAGTCAACAGAAACGCAAGCTCGTCGAACAAGCCTTTGGATGGATGAAAACGGTCGGCCTGCTGCGCAAGCTGCGTCACCGGGGCGGCCGGCTGGTCGACTGGATCTTTACCTTCGCGGCCGCCGCGTACAACCTGGTCCGCTGGCGCAATTTGGTCGCGCAACCAGCTTGACCCGGGATGGATTCGACTCATCGTCATGACCGCATCACTATCAACGAACAAGAGGATCCCGTGCTGAAGCTTCGTTTTTCAGCACCCTGCTAGAGGGGTTCGACGGCGAGCGTCGGTGCTCGCCGTTACGTTTGTCGATCGCCGCCTCCTATGACAGCACGGTCACCCGACCGCCCGACGCGTCCAGGCGGACACGGTCGCCGGTCTTGAGAAGGTCGGTCGCGTGTTTCACGTTCGCCAGCGCTGGAAGGCCGTACTCGCGAGCAATTGTCGAGGCGTGCGAGAGCATCCCGCCGACTTCGACGATGACGCCGGTCGCCAGGGTGAACAGCGGCGTCCACGACGGATCCGTCGCACGCGTCACGAGAATGGCGCCGCGCCTCATCGACGCAAATTCGCTCGGATCGCGCATCACGACCACTTCGGCTTCAAC
>DASROF010000084.1:0-20231 GCA_035647075.1 Vicinamibacterales bacterium
TACTACGCCGGCCCCGGCGGCCGGTCGATCGGTCGGGGCTAGACTCGGCCTCGTGCTCCGCCCCCGCCCGCTGCTCATCCTGCTGGCCCTCGCGTTCGTGGTGGCGGGCGCGGCGCCGGCGGCGGCGGAGCCGCGGGCGACAACACCACCTTCGACCAGGACGACGCGGCGGTGGCAGCCGGCATCGGACGTCGGGGCGGTGGTGCCGCGGATGGCGGACAGATCACGGCTCTGGTCTATGCCGCTCGTGCCAACGACCTCGAGTCGGTGAAGGTGCTGCTGGCGGCCGGCGCGGACATCAATCAGACGACCGGCTACGGCTGGAGTCCGCTCCTCGCGGCGACGCAGAACCGCTATTACAAGCTGGCGGCCTATCTGCTCGATCACGGCGCGAACGTCAACCTGTCGAACACCGGCGGGTGGAGCCCGCTGTACCTGGCGACCGACAACCGCAACATCGAGGGCGGCGACTATCCGGTGCGCAAGCCGGACATCGACCACCTGGAATTCATCAAGCTCCTGATCGACAAGGGTGCCGACGTGAATCACCGCGTCAAGGACAGCACCGAGACGCGGACGGTCTTCACCAACCAGTGGCTCGACGAGAACGGTGCGACGGCGTTCCTTCGCGCCTCGCAGTCAGGCGACGTCGAGCTGATGAAGCTGCTGTTGGCTCACGGAGCCGATCCCAAGATCAACACTCTCCTGGGGGTGACGCCGCTGCACGTCGCGGCGGGCATCGGCTGGGTGGAAGGGATCACCTACGAGTGGTCGCCGAAGGCAACGCTCGAAGCCGTCAAGATGCTGGTCGATCTCGGTCTCGACGTGAACGCGCAGGCCGACACCGGGCGAACCGCGCTGCACGGCGCCGCGCACAAGGGTCGCGCCGATGTGATTCAGGTGCTGGCGGACCATGGCGCCAAGCTGGATGTGCGTGATTATGGCAACACCGACAATCGCGGCGGCAAACTCGCCGTCCACACGTGGCAGGCGGTCGATTACGCCGACGGCCTCGTTCGTGTCGGCGTGCAGTCGGCCATCGGACACCCCGAGGCGGGAGCGCTGCTGCGCAAGCTGATGACGGCGCAGGGTCTTCCTGCTCCGCCGATGGGGCGGACGCTGGAGTCGATCTGTATTACGGAAGCGTGCGAATAAGTTACAAGTGGCAAGTGGCAAGTGACAGGTAAGTTGCAAGTTGGGACTTACTTGTTACTTGAAAGTTGTTACTTGTGACTGATGTCAACGGCGTGCAAGATTCCCGGCAGCACAAACCCGACCGGCACTGAAAAGAGTCCCAGCAGCACCCACCAGCTTCGGCGGTGAGCGAAGTTCAGCGTCCAGCCAGTCTGTCGCCCATTCGCGCTGATTGACGGCGTCCTCGGTGCCCATCGGGCGGCTGATATTATGTGTCCGCTGTTCGGGAGCCAATCAAATGAAACGGGTCACCTCGATTGTTTTGCTGGCGTGTCTGGCCGTTGTTCCGGCGTCGGCTCATCACTCGTTCGGTGTGGTCTTCGACGCGGACAAGCCGGTGAAGCTCACCGGCGTTGTGACGAAGGTCGACTGGCGGAATCCGCACACCCACCTCTACATCGACGTGAAGGACGACACCGGCAAGGTCGTCAACTGGACGCTCGAGGGGTATCCGCCAAACGTGCTCGCGCGCACCGGCTGGAAGAAGGACGTCACCGTCAAGGTCGGCGACATGGTGTCCATCTTTGGCTGGCGCGCCCGCGACGGGTCGCCCTCAGCGCATCTTCGCGAGGCGACGCTGGCCGATGGCAAGCATCTCTTCTTTGGACCTCCTGCCGGAACCGGCGAAGGCGCGGCCGTCGCGGGGAAGTAGGACGTGACGCGCGTTACGCTCCTCACGCTGTTCGCCGCGTCGATCACGCTTGCCCTCTGTAGTGTCCGCCTTCAGGCGGACCCTCAGGGCGCGCGCATTCAGCCGACGCCGCGGGCCAGCGACGGCAAGCCGGATCTCACCGGTGTCTATCAGGCCAGCAACAAGCGCGGGCCGGAATGGGACGCGCAGGCTCCCGGCCCCGTTCCAGGCCAGCCGGCCCAGGCCGCGCAGCCGAGCGCGGGTGTCAACACCGCTCAACGCGAGTCGATTCCGTTCCGGCCTGAAGCGCTGGCGCGCGCGCAGGAAATCCTCAACCGCCGCTCGATCGATGACCCGGCGGCACATTGCCTGCCGCAGGCATCTCCGCGGATGACGCCGGTTAGCCTCTTTCCGCTCGAGTTCGTGCACACACCGAAGAAGCTCGTCATCCTGTACGAATACTTCTGGGAATTCCGCAGCATCCCGATTGGCGGCACGCACGCGGACGATGCCGACCCGAGTTTTCTTGGCGATTCAGTGGCCCATTGGGAGGGCGACACCCTGGTCGTCGACGTCACCAATTTCAAGGCCGGCGGCTGGCTCGGCGGTGGTTTCGTGCACAGCGACAAGCTGCATCTGATCGAGCGATACACGAGGGTGGACCGCGATCAGATCAACTACGAGGTGACGATCGAGGATCCGGTGGTGTTGACGAAGCCGTTCACCCAGCGCAACACGTTGATGCTGCGCGAGGGAACGCGCCTGCGCGAGTATTCATGCCTCGAAAACAACCTCGATCCGAAGGTCTACGAAAAGCTGCTCGTCGATCCGTCGACGTTCATCAGAAAACCACAATGATGCCGCGCATGGCGCTCGCGCTACTCATCGCTGCCGCGGCTGTCCGCGTCGCCGCGCAGGGCGAGGGTTGGGACGCAAAGTTCCGCGCGGCTCCCGAGGCACGCAACGTCCGCGAATACGTCCGCATCCTGAGCGCCCGTCCGCATCATCTGGGCTCGCCGTACGACAAGCAGAACGCTGACTGGATTCTGGCGAAGTTCCGCGAGTGGGGATGGGACGCGCAGATCGAGCGCTACGACGTCCTGTTCCCGACGCCGAAAGAGCGCGTGCTCGAGTTGGTGGCCCCAACGCGATTCAAGGCATCGCTCGAGGAGCCGGAGCTGCCGGGAGACCCGACGTCCGGGCAGAAGGCGGAGCAGCTGCCGTCCTATAACGCCTATTCCGTCGATGGCGATGTCACCGGTCCGCTCGTCTACGTGAACTACGGGCGTCCCGAAGACTACGAAGAGCTCGAGCGTCGCGGCGTCTCGGTGAAGGGCGCCATTGTCATCGCCCGGTACGCGCAGTCGTGGCGCGGTATCAAACCGAAGGTTGCCGCCGAACACGGGGCGATCGGTTGCCTGATTTACTCGGACCCGCGCGACGACGGCTATTTTGTGGATCAGGCGTTTCCGGCCGGCCCCGCGCGAAGCAGGGACAGCGTGCAGCGCGGCAGCGTGATGGACATGCCCATGTATCCCGGCGACCCGCAGACACCTGGTGCCGGGTCTACCGCGGACGCGAAGCGACTGGCCATCGCCGACGTCCAGACGCTGACAAAGATCCCCGTGCTGCCTATTTCCTGGGGCGACGCGCAGCCGCTGCTCGGAGCATTGACCGGTCCGCTCGCACCCACGGACTGGCGCGGCGCCCTGCCGCTCACGTACCGCCTTGGACCCGGATCGGCCCGCGTGCATCTCAAGGTGGCGTTCAACTGGAGTCGGGCGCCGGTCTACAACGTGATCGCCAGGCTTGCCGGTTCGACGTATCCAGACGAGTGGGTCATCCGTGGCAACCACCACGACGCGTGGGTGAACGGTGCTCAGGATCCCTCGAGTGGCATGGCGGCGGAGCTCGAGGAAGCGCGCGCGCTCGGCGAACTGGTCAAGCAGGGATGGCGGCCGAAGCGCACGATCGTCTATGCCGCGTGGGATGGGGAGGAGCAGGGTCTGCTCGGCTCGACGGAGTGGGTCGAGCATCACGGGACGGAGCTGCGCGATAAGGCGGTGGCCTACATCAACAGCGACGGCAACAGCCGCGGGTTCCTCGGGATGAGCGGGTCGCACGTGCTCGAGCAGTTCATCAATCGAGTGGCCCGCGACGTCGAGGATCCCGAGACGAAGCTGTCGGTGTGGAAACGGGCGCAGGCGCGGGCGATCGCCACAGGCCCTGCCGGGGCGCGGACGGAGGCACGCAGCCGTCCGGATCTGCGGATCGGCGCGCTCGGCTCAGGGTCCGACTATTCAGCCTTCCTGCAGCACGCGGGCATCGCGTCGCTCAACCTGGGTTTCGGCGGGCAGTCTCAGTCGGACGGTGTGTATCACTCCGTCTATGACGACTTCTACTACTACTCGACGTTCATCGATCCCGATTTCGCGTACGGCCGCACGCTGGCGCAGACAATCGGCACGGCGGTCATCCGGCTGGCGGATGCCGATCTGCTGCCGTTCGATTTCACCAACCTCGCCGAAACGGTGCAGACCTACGTGCGCGAGCTGCAGGCGCTGCTCCGCACACAGCAGGACGATGTGCGCGAGCGCAACCGGCAGATCGAAGAAGGTGTGTTCACGGCCATGAGCAATCCCGGCCGTCCGATCAAGCCGCCGGTGGTCGAAGCGATTGCGCCGGCCCTGAATTTCGCACCGCTGGAGAATGCGGCGGCGTCGCTGACGACGGCGGCAGATCGCTACAGGAAGGCGGTCGAGGGCTCGCGCGGACGGCTCACCGTGGAGTCGACGAAGCGCGCGAACGCGAAACTGATTGCCAGCGAACGTCGTCTGACGGACCCGGCCGGGCTGCGCGGCCGGGACTGGTACCGCCATCTTCTGTACGCCCCCGGCTTCTATACCGGCTATGCGGTGAAGACGGTTCCGGGTGTTCGCGAGGGGATTGAACAGAAGCATTATGCAGACGCGGACGCCGAGATTGTCAGGGCCGGAGCCGCGATTCAGCGCGAAGCCGACCTCGTGAACGCCGCAGCCGCCGATCTCGAGTCGCTCAAATCGACCAGTCCGCCGACCCCGTAGGGTCCGCCGACCGCGTCGTGTCCGCCGTCAGGCGGACTTCCGCGGCTTCTTCGCTGATCCTCGCGTTGGCCCCCTGGCGACGGCATTCTGCCAGGCGAGCGTCAGCGCCTCGCCAAGCGCTTCCTCGTTTGCGGCGCGCAGCCGGACGAGCGTTGCTCCGCCCGCGCCCCACTTTCCGGTGACCGTGACGAATGCATCCGGATGGCTGCGGAGATACGCGCGCTGCTGCTCCGGCGTCAGCGTGACCATCCCGTGCGACTTGTCCGGGTAGCCGAGCGTCGCGAAGATCCGTCCGCCGACGCGGAAGTCCGCATGCGTGTGGTGAGCGCCTTCGACGACGCCCTCCAGCGCCAGCGCGATTCGACGAAATCCGGCCGGCGTCATCGCACCCCTCGCGCCCTACTCCGGCACCGCAATCGGCTCGTCTTCCGGTTCGAGGTTCGTCATCTCCGCCTGCAGCATCTGTTCGCCGGCCGCGCCGGGAACGCCGCGCGTGAAGCTTACCGACGGCAGGAAGAGCGCAGCGAGGAGGCCCGCCGCGGAGACGATCGCCCCGGTGACGAACACACGGTGCAGCGCGGCCGCGAACTGTTCCCGCACTGCAGACGACAGCGCGGCGCCGTTCGCGGCGAGTGCATCGGCGCCTCCGGGCAAGGTTACTCCGTTCAGCCCGCGCGCCAGGACCGCCCCCATCGCGGCGACGCCGATCGCTGCGCCGACGCTGCGCGAGAACTGATTGAGCGCCGTTGCGATCCCCAGCCTCGACCGATCGACGCCATGCTGCACGGCCAGCAGCAGCGACAGCATCTGCGTTCCCATTCCCGCGCCGATCACCATGCAGCTCGCCATCAGGATCCATGGTGGAGAACTGCCGTCCACGAGCGTCAGACCGACGAATCCGATCGTCATCAGGATGCTGCCGGTGATCGACACCGTCCGGTAGCCGAACAGGACCGTCGCCCTGGCGCCGACGATCGACATGACGACCCAGCCGAGGAACAGCGGCGTGATCGCCTGACCGGCCTGTGTGGCGGTTCCGCCCCGGACGGCCTGCACGAACAGTGGAATGAAGGCGATGGCGCCGAACAGCGAGACGCCGACGAGAAACACGACGCCAAGCGATCGGGCGATGACCGGCACCCGAAACAGATCCACTGGCAGGATCGGCTCGGCAGCCTTGCGTTCGACGGCCACAAACGCTCCGAGCAGGACGATGGTCGCCAGCACCCACAGCCAGACTCCGCCGGGCGTTTCGTCGCCGAGCGCAATGAGCAGCGCGCTGATGCCGGTGAACAACAGTCCGGCGCCAAGCCAATCCACCTGTACTGAGGAAACACGTCGGGTGGCCGGATACGCGGAGGCGATGACCGCGGCTGCCATCAGCCCGAATGGCAGATTCAGGAAGAACACCCACCGCCAGTTCAAGTAGTCGGTCACGTAGCCGCCGACGAGCGGGCCCGCAATCGACGCGACACCCCAGACACCGCTGAACAGAGCCTGCGTACGCGGCCGTTCGGTCAGCGTATAGAGCTCACCGACGATCGTCATGCTCAGTGGGATGATGCAGCCGGCGCCAAGTCCCTGGACCGCGCGCGACAGAATCAGCTGGACCATCGACCCGGATGCGCCGGCCAACGCCGAGCCGAGGAGAAAGATCGCGACGCCGGTCAGGTAGATCCGTCGGCGTCCGTACAAATCAGAAAGACGTCCCCAGATCGGCACGCAGGCCGTGGACGTGAGCAGGTATGCGGAGAACACCCAGCTGTAATGCGCGAGACCGCCGAGCGTGGAAATGACGGTCGGCATTGCTGTGCTGACGACGGTGGCCTCGAGCGCACCGAGCGACATGCCCAGCAGCAACCCGGCGGTGATCCATCGTCGTCTTTTGAGGCTGATGTGCAGGCTTCCCGACGTGTCACGCATCCGATCAGGGTACCACGCGGAAAGTGGCAAGTTTCAAGTGGCAAGTGTCAAGTAAGTGGACAAGTGGGGAAGTGGGCAAGTGGACAAGTAGACAAGTAGGGACGTTGGATGTTAGCGAGGTTTGTTTTGGCGAATCTCTTTCATCTGTGCGCTGTTGATTCGCGTCGTCTTCAACGAGGCCGCGAGGATTCGAGTCAATGCGTGAGCTTCTTCCAGCAGGTCTGGACACGAACCGATACGCCCGGTAATTGGAACGGACCGAATTGGCAGCGCGACGTAGTTGTCTCGAGGTTTCGCGGGCCTCGTCGGTCTTGGGTAGACGGCGACAGAACTTCACGATGGCCAGCGCGAAGAGACGCGTCCGCTCACGCAAATCGTAGGGAGGCACTGCGACTGCAAGAGCAGTCGACATGCCTCCGCGGAACGCCACTAATTCTGCAGGTTTTCTCCAGCCGCAGGAATCAAGATCGCAACTTCTTCACTTACTTGTTCACTTGAAAGTTGCAACGTTTCCACTTTCGCCTACTGCTTGGTCAGGGCCACATTGAGCGTTCTGGCCTGTCCATTTGCGAACGGGATATCAGTCAAGTACGTCCGATAGCCGTCCTTGCGGATTTCGACGTGGTGCGTGCCGGCGCCCAACTGCACGACGAGTGCACCGTTGTCCTGCGACCCGTGCCACGGCTCGCCATCGATCAGGATGTCGGCATCTGACGGCTGCACGCGTAGCGAGAGCGATCCGAAGCCATCCGATGGACCGCCGGCGCGCGCGCCGCGGTCTTCAGCGCGCCCACGGCCGGCACCCTCTCCTCGTGCGCCCCGTCCACTACCGCGTGGGCCGACGCCGCGCCCATAGCCGTCACCGGGACCAGGGCCTGGTCCTGGAGCGGCGTTCGGCTGCGGATCCGGCCGTGGCGGCGCGATTTCGCCAGGCCCGAGCGGTTCCATCGCGTGCTTGATGTTGAACGACTTGCCAGGCTGCAGATAGAAGCGCTGCGTGAACGGTCGATAGCCAGCGAGGTACACCTGAATCTCGTGCTCGCCCGGCGCTATGTTCAGCCGCTGAAAGACGCCGTCGAAATCGTCGACCATGCCCGCGAAGTAACCGTCAACGAACACCTCCGCCTGGCTCGGTGACACCTGCAGGCGCACGGAGCCGCTGTTGTCGTAGCGCCCTCCGTAGATCGGGTACTGGTAGTAGCCGCCGTAAGCCGGCCCGCCATAGCCGTAAGCCGACCCATAGAAACCGTAGTACGGACCCCACCCTGGACCCCACGGGTCGTACCAGAGCGAGGCGCGATACAGCGACGGATAGTAATAACCGCCGACGAACACGGTTGGTCGCGCCACAACGAGGGGCCGCGACACGACTGTTCGCGGACGCGCGACCCGGACCTGCGCATCGGCTGCCGGAGATGGAAGGAGTGTGATCGATGTGATGAGAAGGGTGAGAAGAACTGGAGCTCGCACGGTCGGGCCTCCGCTGAAATCCTAACCTGATGGAAGCAATGAAAAGGCCAGGCGGAAGTAGCAAGGGGCAACTTTCAAGTCAACAAGTAAGTGCTTAAACAGCAAGTAGTTACTTGCCTCGACCTCAACACTTGAAACTGACTTGTCACTTGCCACTTGCGACTTGTCCACTTTCTTCGTCTGTCCCCGAGGACGGAAGCCGCAATTCGAAGACGGCCCCATTGTCATTCCGCGCCATCACCGTCCCGCCGTGCCTCTCGATGATTGCCTTCACGATTGAGAGACCGAGCCCACTGCCGCCGGCGGCTCTCCGCGACGCATCCGCCTTATAGAACCGATCGAAGATGTGCGGCAGGTGCTCTGTTGGAATCCCCGGGCCGTTATCCCGCACGGTCAGGACCACCTCGTTGCCCGCCCGATCGGCGGTCAAGGAAATTCGGCCGCCATCGGGAGCGTGGCGGAGCGCGTTGGCCGCGAGGTTCTGGAGCGCCTGCTCCAGGCGGTCGGCGTCGCCGACGATCGAATTCGCCGCCACATCAACCCGTGTCTCGAGCGTGACTCGCCGGTCCGTCAGCTCACGCTCGTGGCGTTCGGCGACGCGGTTGAACAGCTGCTCGACGTCCGCACGTTCGCGTCGCAGCGTCATGCCGCCGCCCTCGAGGCGTGCCAGGTCGAGCAGGTCGCCGATGATCTGCTCGAGCCGGTGCGTCTCGTCCGTGACGATCCCCATGTAGCGCTGGCGCGTCTGCGTATCGAGCTGCAGCTCCGGCATCGTGAGCGTTTCTATATACCCACGCATCGCCGTCAACGGCGTCATGAGCTCGTGGGAAACATCGGCCATCAGTTGCCGGCGTGTGCGATCCGACGCCTCGAGCGCGCGTGCGCGCGTCGTCAGTTCGTCGGCCATCTGATTGAACGAGTGGGCGAGTGCCGCCACTTCGTCGTTGCCGTGGTCGGGCGCGCGCGCGGACAGATCGCCGGATCCCAATCGCTCGGTTGCAACCTGTACACCCTCGAGCCGACGGCGAACCGGGCCAAACACGAACAGCGCGATCAGACCCGTGCCGACACTCAGAACTCCGGCACCGATGATCGCCATCGTCGGACTCATTTGCCGGACGATTCGCCAGAACGGGCGATCGTCAGCCCAGATGACCACGCGGCCGATCTGCTCGTCGTTCACGAACAGCGGGGACATGTCACCCAAAGAAGAGCGAGGTCCGGGGGGCCGGAACGGACGGGGCCCTGGAAAACCGGAATCAGGGCGCTCGCCTTCAGGACGTTCACCAAAGCCCCGGCCACCGCGCCGCCGTCCGCCTCGTCCGGCGAGAAGCGCTGCGTTTTCCGCTCGAAGCTCCGCCACGGTTTCCGCCGGCACATCATCGTGGTTGGATGCGATGTGTCCGTCGCGGAGAACGACGAAGAACGTTTGCGCGACATCCTTGTATTGCGTGAGCAGATAGTGCTCGAGGTTCAGATTCGGATCGCGTGTCAGCGCAGCGCCCACGTCCTGCGAGACCAGTGCGGCAAGCTGCCGTGGCGAACGTGCCGGCATAGCGCCGGCCAGCCGCTGCGAAATCCACAGGAACAGCGCGCCTTCCGCGACCAGCATCAGCGCGACGAAGGCAAAGAGACCGAGCGCAATCCTCCAGTACAGGCTCTTGTGCCACGGCACCCCGAGCCTGGTGGTGGAGGGGCGTTCAGGCGACATCGGCGGCCTTATATCCGGTACCCCAGACGGTCAGGATCACGTCCGGCTCCGCCGGGTCGGACTCGATCTTCTTCCGCACACGTTTCACCAGTGTGTCGACGCTCCTGACGGTGACGAATGTATCGTCGTTCCACACGCGGCTGAGAAGCGCCTCACGGCTGAAGACGATGCCCGGGCTGGCCAGGAGCACCGACAGAAGCTGAAACTCATTCGCCGTCAGGTCGGCATCGCGTTCTCCGACGCGAACACGCCGACGCGCGGGATCGATCTCGATGTGGCGGTAAACGATGGTGCCGGAGTGGGAGACGTCCGCCGGGTCGCGACTGGTGCGACGCAGGAGTGCGCGCACCCGGGCCATCAGCTCGCGCACGCCAAACGGCTTCGCCAGGTAGTCGTCTGCTCCCGAGTCGAGTCCGAGCACCTTGTCGTTTTCCTCACGGCGCGCGGTGAGCATCAGGATCGGCGTCGCCTGGTTGGGAGAGTCCTTCCGAATGGCGCGGCACACCGTCAGCCCGTCGAGCCCCGGGAGCATCAAATCGAGGATCACGAGATCGAACCGCCTCTGGCGTGCGAGCTCCAACGCCGCGCGGCCGTCGGCAGCCTCCACGGGCACTGCATGTTCGAGCCTCAGATGCAGCGACACGAGTTCGCGGATGTTGGTTTCGTCCTCGACGACGAGGACATGGGGGCCGGTGACAGCGTTCATCTGATGGGCTTAGACGAATGTACCGTCGGAACCGGACGTTGGGCGGACCGCCACATTTTCTTCACACATTTCTAACCTCATGCACCCTTGAACCTCATGCACCCCCTGAATCCCCTGAACCTCCACCGTTCAGCACTCTGGCCCTTCCTTTGAGTACTTCGACCCCAGCGGCAGTCTGCCGCGAGTGACGATGTCCGAGCGAATGACGTTACCCCACCGGAATCTTCGAATTGCCGCCATCGGTGACCTGCATGTGTCGAAGTCGTCGCAAGGCGCCTTCCACGCGCTTTTTACGCAAATAGGTCAGACCGCTGACGTCCTGCTGCTGTGTGGGGACTTCACCGACTATGGTCTGCCGGACGAAGCCCGGGTGCTCGGGCGGGAGCTCTCCACCTCGATCAAGATCCCCGTGATTGCGGTGCTTGGCAATCACGACTATGAGAGCGGCAAGCAGCTCGAGATCCGCCAGATCCTCACCGACGCAGGTGTCGTCGTGCTCGATGGTGAAGCGACCGAAGTTCACGGTGTTGGTTTTGCCGGCGTCAAGGGATTCGGCGGGGGTTTCGGCCGCGGCGCTCTGGGGCCGTGGGGAGAACATGCCATCAAGCAGTTCGTTCAGGAGGCCGTAGACGAAGCGATGAAGCTGGAAGCGGCCCTGGCCCGGCTGCGCACGAGGCGGCGTGTTGCCGTAATGCACTACTCGCCGATCCGCGCGACCGTCGAAGGGGAGCCGCCGGAAATCTTTCCCTATCTCGGATCGAGCCGGCTCGAGGAGCCGATCAACCGCTACCGCGCCAGCGCGGTGTTTCACGGGCACGCGCATCGGGGAACGGCTGAAGGGCGCACATCGGCTGGCATTCCGGTTTACAACGTGGCGATGCCGCTGATGGCGAGGCTGAATCCGGATCGGCCGCCGTATCTGATCGTTGAACTGCCGCTCGAAGAGGAGGTGCCCGGGGCAGCCGCGCCCTCGCCACTCGCTCAGCCGGTCGTCAAGACGGCGTGAAACGTGCAAAAACAGACAGTCAAGGTGAACCGTGATTGATTCCGCCACTCCGCTCCTCACCACGCCAGAGAAGGCGGAGCTGTATCGGACGGCGCTGGACATGTTGAACCGCAGCGGCGTGCCGTACATGGTGGGCGGTACCTACGCCTTCCAGTACTACGCCGGCATTGCGCGCAACACCAAGGACTTCGATATCTTCGTGCGGCCGCGCGACGTGCAGCGCGTCCTCGACGTCCTGGAACGCGCCGGCTTCAAGACCGAGTTGACGTTCACGCACTGGCTCGCGAAGGCGCACCACGCCGACAAGTTCATCGACGTGATCTTCAGTTCCGGGAATGCGGTCGCTGAAGTCGATGACGATTGGTTCGCGCACGCGGTGGACGAGGAAGTCCTGGGCGCTCCCGTCAAGCTCTGTCCGGCGGAAGAGATGATCTGGTCGAAGGCGTTCATCATGGAGCGCGAGCGCCATGACGGCGCCGACGTCGCGCACCTGTTCCGCCACTGCAGCGGCCTCTTGAACTGGGAGCGGCTCGTGCGCCGGTTTGGTCCGAACTGGCGCGTGCTGCTCAGCCATCTGATTCTGTTTGGCTTTATCTACCCGGGCGAGCGCGCGCTGATCCCAGCGGCGGTCATCAGGGATCTGCTCAATCGTCTGCATGCTGACCTCGACGTGCCCACACGCGACAGCAAAGTGTGCCAGGGGACACTGCTGTCGCGGGCACAGTATCTCGTGGACATCGACGAGTGGGGCTACGAGGACGCACGCGTGCGTCCTCGCGGCTCGATGACGGAGGAACAGGTCCAGCAGTGGACCGCGGCAATCGATAAATGATCAGTGTTACTGCGTCAGGCCCATCACGACGAGGTCCTGTACCGCCGAGCCGAGTACATCGCTCTTCGATTTGACCTGCGCGCGAACGACGTATTCGCCTGCGGGCAGGCTCCTGAGCTCCACGGAGTGGAGCCGCTTCTCCTTGTCCCCGTCCAGCTCGATTGATGACGACCGGTAGTAATCGTCACTGTCCGCCTCCACCACCAGCACCCGGTTGTCCGCTGCCGGCTCGACGGCGATGGTGATCGGTACTGTTGCTGGAGCAGAGAAGAAATGACCACGAACGATGATTTCAACGACTTGTTTCGCAGGTGTGCGCGGTGCGCCAAGTGGTCCGACAAGCAGCATGATGGCGGTGACAAAAATAATGCGTTTCACGGCGAACTCCTGCGCCCCGCAGGTAGCAACGCCCGTTCCACGCTACTGCTGACGTTCGAGGATCCAGCAGACCGGGCCGATGACTTTTTCAAACACTGGCCTGGCAATCCATCGGTCGAGCGTCACTTCATCACTGGCCGCGAGGTCGGCCTCGAAATCGTGACGGAACCGCGCGGTCACGCCGTGCTCGCGAAACGCTACGTTCACCTCGTCGTTGTGCTCGAACGAGCGGTTGTCGATATTGGTCGTGCCGATCATCGCCCACACTCCATCAACCATTACCGTTTTGACATGGATCATGGCGGGCCGGTACTCGAACATACGAACGCCGGCAGCAAGCAGCTCGCGGTACATCCGACGGCTGGCAAAACGCACCCACCGCTGATCCGTATGCAGCCCGGGTACGATGACGCGCACCTGCACACCGCGCTGTGCCGCACGCACCAGTGCGCGACGGAACGCCTTGTCCGGCAGGAAGTACGGCGTGCTGATGTCGATCGAGGTGACGGCCCCTTCCATCAGCATCTGAAACACGACGCGTGAGACGGTGGCGCGATCGGAGGGAGAGCTCTTGACCAGCATTGCGCCGGCCTTGCCTGCCGGCTCAATCGCGGGCCAGTGGCGCGGACCGGTCAGAATCTCGCCACAGGCTTCGAGCCAGTTCTCGGCGAACGTGCCCTGAATCGCCGCGGCAACCGGCCCTTCGATGCGCGCCATCGTATCGCGCCACGCAGGACCGTGGACCGGCTTGTACCACCAGTCGGCGACGCCGGCGCCGCCGGTGAATGCCATCTTGCCGTCGATCACCATCAGTTCCCGGTGCGTGCGGTTGTTGAGGCGATGCAACCGGTACCACGTGATCGGCTGATAGAAGGCCACCCGGCATCCGTGCGCCGCCAGCCGCGCGGCGGCGCGGTTCCTGAGGTACGAGCTGCCGATCGCATCGAGCACGACGCGCACCTCGACGCCGGCCTTGGCCCGCTCGATCATCGCCTCGACGATCATGTCCGCGGCCTCTCCGGGCTGGAAGATATATGCCTCGAGATTCACCGACAGCTGGGCGGACAGGATGGCGTCCCGCATGGCCGGATAGAACTGCGCGCCGTTGGTGAAGATGTCGACACGGTTGTGCAGGTGGATCGCGCCCTGACACGCGGACTGCAGGACGTAGATGAAATCGTCGCTGTCGGGCCGCAGCGGTACCGTGACCTGGTAATCAATGCGCGGGGTGAACAGCAGAACAAGGACGAACCACGCGATGAAGGCCAGTCCGACGAGCTGCCACCAATCCATGGCTTAGAAACGCGAAATGCAAACTGCGATCGGAAAGCAGTCGAAGGCGTCGGCCATACGGATAGTGCCCGTCTCCTGTACCGGCACGCAGCGATCGGTGAGGACGTTGTGGAAGCCGCCGGGCCGGGTCGCCGCTGGGACCACGATCTCCGTGTCCCCCCACGCCCGCTCACCGATCGGCGGCACATCGGCGTGCGGCGTGAGCGTCGCAACCAGGCGCGGCACAGCGACGATCACCCGACGATCGCCTGCGGTGCGGGCAAACGCGAAGACATGGTCACGCTGGGATCCCTGCACGTCAACCGGATTGTAGTCGCCGCGGCTGAAGATCTCCCATTCCTGCCGGCGCGTCCGCAGCAGCATCGTGGTGGCGAACAGTTTGAGGCGATCGTCACGGGCGTCGAAGATGCGGGCGGCCACGGCGGCCCGTCCCTCGCGCGCGCACGCGTCATCGAGCTCGGCGAGCAGCCGGCGTCGGAGGTCGTAGTCAACGGGTCGGCGGTTGTCCGGGTCGACGAGCGTGAAGTCCCATAGCTCGGAGCCCTGATAGAAATCGGGTGCTCCCGGCGCGCACATCTTGATCGCGAGCTGCGCAAGCGAGTTGTACATCCCGTATCGCGCCACATCCTGATGGAGCTGGAGAAAGCTGGCGCGGAACGCCTCGTTGTCCGGCGCCAACACGGTCTCGACGAACTTCATCATCGCCTGCTCGTGCGCGACGCTGGGATTCAGCCAGCTGGTGAACGCCTTCGCCTCACGCATCGCCTTCAGCATGTAGGCCGTGATGCGCTCGCTGTACTCGGTCTCCTGTTCGCGGGACATGGTGGTCAGCGGCCACGTGCCGAGCAGCGTCTGGTACAGCAGGTACTCTTCGTTGCGGCTCGGGTACGACTGATGGTTGATCAGTGAACGGCCGCGTCGGTTGACCCGGGCCCAGCGGCTCGTCGCCTGTTTCCACGCGCCCGGCAGCTCGGACAGCGCGTTGAGCCGGGCCCGCACATCCTCGCTTCGCTTCGTGTCGTGCGTGGATGTTGCCGACAGGGCATGTGGCCAGCGCTCCGAGCGTCGCTTCAACCAGGCGTGCAGCGCCTGCGGTGTCGTTCCGAACGCCTCCGGCTCTCCGCCCACCTCATTGAGCGACACCAGACGGTTGTACAGGTAGAGCGCCGTGTCTTCGATGCCTTTGGCGGTGACCGGGCTCGTGACCTGCTGGAACTTGCCGACGAACTGCATGTGCTCGTCGCGCGCGGACTCGCGGATGTAGTCGGCCCGCTTCAGCAGGAGGTCGCGGACGAAATCGTAAACGGCCGCCGGCCGGTTTGGATTCCGGAGCTTGGCGGCCCGCACCGCGTGCTCGATCGCGCGGTGGTCCTGCTCGCTGACCTCGTCGCGGTCGGTGACGTACGTCCGGTAGACAGGGAAGCTCGCGATGATCTCACGCATCGCCTGGGTCAGCGCGTTGAGCGTGAAGTCGCGGTAATGGCGGCTCCGCTCGGAAAACAGATTGAGCCGGTGCGCGAGCACGTTCAGTTCGCCGGCCATACTGACCCGCAGCACGAGCTGTTTCCCGCGATAGGCGATCTCCTCGAACGGGATCTTGAGTCGCACGAAGCGCTCGTAGACGTTGGTCAGAGCGCGTTCGTTGCGTTCATCGACGAACAGACCGTTGAGCCGCACCAGAAAGTCGTAGCCGGTTGTACCCTCGACCGGCCACTCCGGCAGCTCCTCATCGTGTGTGAGGATCTTCTCGACCACCAGATAGAACGGCTGCGACGCGACGGGCGAGTCGGCGCGCAGCGCCCCTGCCCGGTCCCGTAGACGTCGCAGGTAATCGCCCGGATCGAAGAGGCCGTCCACGTGGTCGATGCGCATGCCGTCGAGGCAGCCGCGCCTGATCAGATCGAACGCGAAGGCGTGCACCAGCTCGAACACCGACGGATCTTCCATGCGGATGGCCGCCAGCTCGTTGATGTCGAAGAAGCGTCTGTAATTGATCTCTTCACCGGCGACACGCCAGTGTGCCAGTCGATAGGCCTGCTCGCCGAGCAGACGGTCCAGTGCGTCGAAGCTCGGAGCGCAGCCGGCGACGCCGTTCAAGGCGCGCACGGCATCGACCACGTGCGTGTGGACGCGCGACGAGGCGCCCGTCAGCGCTGCCAGTCGACGCTTGATGACCTCTTTTTCACGATCGCGCTCGGCGATCTGCTCGGGATCCGCGCTCCGGCCTTCTGGCAGGTGGCGGATCGCCGTCAGGATGCTGAGAAACTCGGTCGCCTGCTCCGATCCGTCGCCGAGGTCCTGCAGCAGGCGGTCCTTCTCGATTCCGAGAATCCGATCGTAGGTGCCGGGGGCAATCGGGAAGAGCCTGTCGAAATACCGGACACGGAAGGCACCATGCTCGTACTCGAGCCGAATCTCCTGCCGTTCGAGCACCGCACCGGAGGCGTCGCCCAGCACGGGCAGCAGTACCTTGTCTTTGAGCTCCGGCTTGAGCGGATTCCAGTTGATGTCGAAGACGGCCGCATAGCGCGAGCTCGGGCCGTTTTCGAGAACGTCCTGCCACCACGGGTTCGCCGACCGCGCGATGCCCATATGGTTTGGGACGATGTCGAGAATGTGGCCCATGCCGTGGGCCCGCAGCCGTGCGATCCACGCGGCGTAGTCGGCTTCATCACCGAGCTCGGGATTGAGGCGCGTCGGGTCGGCCACGTCGTAGCCGTGCGAACTGCCCGGGACGGAGGCCAGGTAACTGGAGGCGTAGCAATGCGTGATGCCGAGCGAATCCAGGTAATCCACGATGGCGGCGGCATCGGGGAAGGTGAAATCGGGATTGAACTGCAGCCGGTAGGTCGAGAGCGGAAACGCGTCTGCGGACATCGCGGGCGGTACGGCTTCCAAAGCTGATGCCATCGTGCCTTGCCGCTATTTCTGGAACGTCGCTTGCTGACTGAAACGGCGGAGTTTCCGTTGCAAACTCTTCCGTAGTAGTTACGGATGAGACGGCGGCCTCCGTGGACACGCGATGCAATCAGAAGGGCTGCCGCCCGAATTCTCTCACTACATTCCGGACATTCTTGAGCCACACGTCATGATGGTGGCCCGCGCCGCACTCTCGCTTCCGTTCGCGGCGATTCTCGGCGCGGTCCTCGCCTTCCGCCCGCGCGCACGTGGCACACCGCCTCGATCTGCGGCGGTGATCCAGACGCAGATCGTACTCTCCGTCATCGGCGGCGTCGTGATGGTGATTGTCGGCTCCAGCGTCGCGCGCGCCTTCGGCATCGTCGGCGTGGCCAGCCTGATCCGCTACCGCTCCAAGATTGACGACCCGAAGGACGCGAGCGTGATGCTCGGATGTCTGACAGTGGGCCTGGCATCGGGGGTCGAGCTGTATGGTCTTGCCGCATTCTCCACGCTCTTCCTCCTGGGCGTGCTGTGGGTTGTCGAATCACTGGAGCCGGAACGGCTGAAAACGTTCGACTTGAAGGTCACCGCTGCGGATCCCACCGCGATTCGTCGCGATCTCGAGCAGCTTCTGCGCCGGAGCGGCGTCAAGTACGAGCTGCGCACGGCCGGTCCGAAGGAGCTTGTCTACGAAGCCAATCTCCCGCTGAGGGTTCCGACCGATCGCATCTCGAACGCCATCCTCAAGCTCGAACCCTCGGGCGAGACCGAAGTAGTGTGGGAGGAGAAGAAGAAGAAGTAGAAAAGTATCAACTGACAAGTCGCAAGTAACACGTCACTTACGTCACTCTTCAACTTACTTGACACTTGCCACTTGATACTTGTTACTTGTCCGGTGTCCCGTAACATCCTGCTGGTCGATGACGACGACGAGCTGCGACTGGCAATGGACAGACAACTGGAAGAGGCGGGTTGCGAGGTGATCGTGGCAACCAGCGGGGAAGAAGCGATTCGCCTGCTCGCCGAACCGATCCGCGTCGACGTGCTGCTGACCGAATTGCGGCTGTCCGACATTGACGGCCGCGAGCTCGCCTGGGCGGTGTCTCAGAAGCGGCCGTTTGTGCGTATCGCCTACATGGGCCGGCAGTCGCCTGTTGAACCGCTCAACCCTGCCGACGCGCCGTTCCTGATCAAGCCCTTTACGAGGTCCGCGCTCGCTGACGCCCTGGCACGCGCAGCGCCGCTGCGACGGTAGGGCGCCTCTTCAGGGGGCCCCAACTACGGTGGATTCGGGCCGCCGGCGGTTTCGAGCAGCCGAGTCAGCGAGGCGCTGTTGGCGTCGTGAAACTGGATACCGGCACGGTAGCGCGGCCCTTCGACCGGGAGCTCGTATGTGGCCCAGGCGACGGCCGCGTTGAACCGCAATCCCTGCTCCCCTTCGAGCGACATGCGGATACGCTGGTTCGGTCGCAACGCGTTTGTGGAAACTACCTGAGCGCCGATCATTGAAATGTCGATGACGAGGGCGGGATTACCGTCGATGATCACATGAAGGTCGGGCACGCGGAAACGCGGCGCGCGCCGCGAGTACACGATGCGAACCTCACTGGCCGAGAGACCGGGGTCGGCCTTGATGCGATTCATCAGGGCGACGCCGCGCCGGCTCGACGCGAAATCCCGCTCGATCGCAATGAGCTTCGGCCGTTCCCGGGTGATCACGTCGAGCGCGGAGTGGGCGTCGGTGTCCACGAAGGCCTGAGCTCCTTTGAGGCCCCGCTGTTCCTGGAGCCCGCCAAGGTGTTCGGCCGGGGCGATGAGTACTGTGGCTGCCACGATATGACTCTATATGACAGGATATCGTCACCGCACAGATCGCAGATAGGGAATACCCTTGCGCAATAGTTGGAAATGATGAGCCGGCTGCTGCATGTTGCGAACGGATCGTCGGTGACCGACACCCTGGCGGTGACCGGAATTCCCGGATTGCGATCGATTTGGGCCGACCCGCTCCACGAAGGACCGGTGCCCTCGGGTCTCACGGACGACGAACTCGTCGAGGTGCGGACCAGATATCTGCTCCGCTTCGCTGTCGCGGATAGCGACCGTTCCAATGATTTACGGCGATGGCGGGAGTCGATCGACAACCACGCGGCTTACGACGAGATCGTGCTGTGGTTCGAGCACGATCTGTTTGACCAGCTCAATCTGATTCAGCTTCTGAGCTACCTGCGCTTCCGGCTTCCAGTCGGCAATAACAAGGCACCCCGAGGGGTGCCCTACAAAGCAGTGACTTTGATCTGCATCGGATCTTTTCCCGGCCGTCCCGACTTTCACGGTCTCGGCGAGCTGTCGGCACCGGAGCTCGCCTCGTTGTTCGACACGCGGCGTCCGGTGACGGACGCCGAATACACGCTCGCGGAAAACGCCTGGCGGGCGTTCCGTGAGCCGACGCCGGAAGCGCTGGATCGGCTCCGTCAATCCGATACGTCCGCGATGCCGTACCTCGCTCACGCGCTCGGACGGTTTCTCGAAAACTATCCATCGACCCGAGACGGTCTGTCCCGCAGCGAACGTCGTCTGCTGGAACTCGCCGGCGACGGCCTGTCGTTCGCCAGCGCATTCCCACGCATGAATGACGGCGAAGACGCGCACTACATCACCGACGTGTCGTTCATGAATTTGATCGACGAATTGTCCGCGACCTCGCCGCCACTTCTTGAGGTCGTGGACCGGACAATTCGGCTGACCGACGACGGCCGCGATGTTCTCGACGGGCGAAAGGATCGGGTGTCCTACGGCCTGGATCGCTGGATGGGAGGCGTTCGCCTCAAGAGTGGCGAGACACCGATGTGGAGATGGAACGAGGCAAGTAACAAGTGCCAACTCGCAAGTGCCAAGTAAGTATCACTTGCAGCTTACTTGTCACTTGTCACTTGTAAGTTGCTACTTGTTTGATGATTCCCTCTCCCTCTCGGATCGTAATGATCTGATTGGCGACGACGCCCTGAAGGGCATCGACGCGGCCGCTCGGCCACCGGATTTCGAGCCGGTCGGCGCGTTGATTCGTTCCCAGCCCGAAGTGCTGGCGCATGTCGTTTTGACC
>DASROF010000085.1:0-2316 GCA_035647075.1 Vicinamibacterales bacterium
TCCACGCTCGATCGCTTCTCCGATATCGCGCTGTTCCTCGGGCTGATCTACTTGTACGCCAGCCTGCGACGAACCGACTATGTCATGGTCGCTTCGCTGGCGATGATGTTTTCCATCATGACGAGTTACGCGCGCGCGCGCCGAGTCGCTCATCGACAAGTGCAAAGTCGGCTTCATGGAACGGCCCGAGCGCATCGTGCTCTTCATGATTGGCGCGTTCCCGCCGTATCGGATGGCCGCCGTGATGTGGGTCATCCTGATCCTGTCGATCGTCACCGTCGCCAATCGCATTCACTACACGTATCTGGTGTTGAACAACAAGCCGATTCCCTCCGGCTCGAACGTGATCTCGAGCATCTTCTGGCGCGCCTTCTTCTGGCGCGACGAGCGCGGCACGCTTCCCTACGACCTGTGGGTCATCGCGATCCTCGCCTTCGTCTGGCTGACACCGCCCGACTGGCTCCACGATCCGATCAATCAAGGTCTCGGCCTCTGGGGATGGCTGTAACGGGAACCGCGCGCGAAGACGGCCAGACACTCCTTCACGCGTTCGACGACTTCGGACCGGTGCTGGCGATCAAGCTATACCGGCTGAACCGGGTGGATGCGCCGGACGTCCCCATCATTCCGTGCCTCGATCACGAAGCCATGCTGCACGAGCACGTCGCGGCGCACGCGGCCGCCTACGTCCAGGAAACCGCATCGGGGGACCTGCACGAGATTGTCTTCATTCCGAGCGCGAGGCGCCTCGAGATCGACACCGTGTCGACCTGGGGCGAACACTCGCCCGAATCGCGCGGGCGGCTGATCGATCTGCTGAAGACCCGACTGCCGAATTACCGGCTCGAAGTGACCGGTCCGTCGTGGTGGCGGGGCGAGCGGCGTGTCGCGAATGCGTGCCTCGCTCAGGTGAGTCTTCGGGATGTGCTGCTGAGTCCTGACACTGCCGCAGTGCGGGCTGGCATTGAAAGGCTTCAAGCCGTCGCGGGGCTCATGGAAAAGCAGTCGCGCGTCGGCTCATGGGGTGTGCGCACCGCCACCGGACCGCTGCTGGCTGCCGCCGGCGCCGTGAGCTACCTGATTCTGGGCGAGTTCCGTGAGTCGCTTGGCGAGACGGCGTTGATGATCCTGCGCTACGGGATCATCGGAGCGCTTGGCGCAGCGTTTCTCTATTACGGGTTGAAAGCCGTGCAGTTGACGGAGATGTCGAATCGGGTCTGGAAGCGCACCGCCGAATACAACCTGATCCTCGCCGAGAGGAAGAGACTGGGACGCTGAACTGGTTCAGGGATGGATATGCGAACGCTCGTCTGCTGCAGCGTCGTGGTGAGCCTTGTTCTAGCTGGAGCTGCGTCTCGAGAGCTCCTCGCGCAGGACGGCAAGTCCCAATCCCAGGTCACCACGCCATCGAGTTCAGCGCCGAGACTCGTCTCCCCGGTTCTGCCGGTGTACCCACAGATCGCGCAGGCCGCGCGCATAGAAGGTTCCGTGCGGCTGGGCATGTCGATCAACCTTGAGGGCCGGGTCGTGCAAATGCGCGTGCTCCGATCCGTTCCGCTGCTTGACCAGGCGGCAATCGATGCGGTTCGACAGTGGCGGTTCGAGCGGCCGTCCGAGGACTCCGCGAACGTGACCGTGACTGTCAATTTCAGATTGAACGTCCCGTTCCGCTATCCGCGGCCGGCAACATACCGCCAACCGCTGTCGTCGTGGATTCCGAAGAACTTCGCGTTTGTCTACAAGTACGAGTGCCGCCAAACGACCGTGGAAATGGACTCCATTGCGCGGCTTGTCACGGACACGCGGGGCCGTCCGCCGAAGACTCGTTCGTTCGCATTCGGCTTCGAAGGCGAACAGGCAGCTGACGTGTATGTCGCGCTCGTCGAAGCGGGGTTTTTTGCTTCCGGTCAAACCGGTCGAACGATCTGGCGGGAAGTCGCGCCGGTCGAGCTCGGCATCGAACAGGTTGACGATCAGATCGTGATGACCGTCCCGGCGGAGTTTCCGGTCATCGACGCACAGATCAACCAGATCAACCGGCGCCAAATCCAGTGGGTCGGCGGCGATCGACCTGCACGCAGCTTCGTTCATACCGTCAAAGTCCGCCGTGACGACAGCTGGACGGAGGTTAACTGGACTGAACCACTGAATGCGCTTTCAGCAGAGCGCGAGCAGACGCTCAGCACCGCGGGCAAGCGACTCCGGGCGCTTGTGAGGAAGAACCTTACGGACGCAAAGATGCGGCCTGCGTGTCTCTGACGGGAGCGAACGCCGCAAGCAGCCACAGCAGGCCGGTGACCATGAGGAACCGCCACC
>DASROF010000086.1:0-4916 GCA_035647075.1 Vicinamibacterales bacterium
CCGGCCGTCGGGGCTGAACTCGTCGCCCCAGGGATACCGCATGCCGGACAACCCGCCCCGCGCGGCGAACTCCCACTCCGCTTCCGTAGGCAGACGCCTCCCGGCCCATTTCGCGTAGGCCTCTGCATCCTCGTAGGCCACCTTCAGGCGGAAGATCGGCGAGTTGCCCCGTGTGCCTTGAGTCTCGCCAGCACTTCCTGGTGTCCGCGCCGCTCGGCCCACGCCAGCGGTGTCGCCCATGGCTCATCGTCTGGCAGATCCAGCGGCGCGCCGCGCGATAGCAGGAATTCGACCAGCTTCGGTTTGTTGGCGCGCGCCGCCCAGGCCAGCGGCGTCGATTGATACTCGTCGTCTCGCGCCGTAATCGTCGCGCCGGCGTCGAGCAGAATCTCCGCGCACTCGGTCGTGTCTTGCACGGACGCCCAATGCAGGAGCGTCTGATGCTGCCAGTTCATCTGGTCCGGATTCATGCCGTGCGACAGCAGCATCCGCAGGGCCGGCGGTTTGTTGAGATACCCCTGACACTGTGTGTGGACGTCCGGCATGCGAAGACCGGCGTCGAGCAGCCGCGCGAGACGCATTGGGTTGTCAGCGCTCATCGTGAACGCCACGCCGATGTTGAATTGATGCGCCGCGGGATTCGCGGCAATCGTCCGCAGCAGCTCGGGATTGTTCTCCACCCAGATCGCGTCCCAGACGTTGGGACCAGGGACCTGCGACTCCAGCAGCGTTCGGATCTCTGGGGTGGCGGCAAAGTACGACGGCGGTGAGGTTGAATCAATCTCCTCGTTCGCGTCTCCCCCGTGATCGAGCAGCAGCCTCACGAGCGCCAGGTTCCCCAGAATCGCAGCATGGTGCATCGCCCTGCCATGTGGCGCGTCATGCTCAGCCCATCGCGGATTGACTCCGCGCGCGAGCAGCAGGTGGGCGATGTCTTCGTGTCCGGCCTCGATGGCTCTGGACAACGGCCGTCGCCCATGCGGACGTATCTCGCTGACCCGTGACGGCTTCTCGTCGAGCATCCGTCGAACAGCGGCGAGCTCGCCTAGGGCTGCAGCGATGGTCAGGTCGTAGGTGGCGCCGCGCGAGATCAGCAGGCGGGCGATGTCCGCGTTGCCCGGCCGGCGGTAGCCGCCCCAGACAGCGAAGTCGATCGCTTCCATGTCATCGGGCGTCCGGGCGTGGATGTTCGCACCCCGATCGAGCAGCAGCGTCACAAGCTGGTGATGGCCGGCGAGGACCGCGATATGCAGCGGCGTGAGCCCGCCGCGGCTGCCCACATTCACGACTGACGCGTCCGCGTCGAGCCGCGCACGGACGGCCTCGATCTGCCCAAGCCGTGCCTCTCCGTGAATTGCGTGATCCGCGGGTTGCCTCGCCACGCGCCCGCGCGCGTCGCGCGCGCGTTCGAGCATCTGCGCGATCTCCTCATAGCCGCGTTCGCGCGCCATCTCGATCAGGTCGTGATCGTTCAGCCCGTTGCGCTCGGGATCCGCGCCTCGCTCGATCAGCAGGCGCACCGCGTCCACGTGCCCCGCGCGCGCCGCGAAATGAACAACCGGCGCGTACCAATACTCGACACGAACGAGATGCGGATCGTGGTCGAGGAGACGCTCCAGCGTGGCGACGTCACCATTCGACGCGGCGACGATGATGTCCCACGTGGTTGGGGATTCCAGCTCGATCGGCTTGATCATCTGTGGCCCGCCAGAAACGCCATCGACAAACGCCTTCAGCTTCGGCCAACTGTCGTAGCCGTAGGCGCGCGCCAGCACCAATTGCGCATCGTGCAGCGCAAACGCCGTTGAATTGGCTCCGCGGAAGTGGGCCTGCACGTCGGCGATCGCATCCGCGTCGCCGGCGCGAAACGCCGCGAGCAGTTCTTTCGCCTGGCGTTTGAGCTGATCGAGATTCGGCTGTGGAGGGAGACTGCGAGCGGGAGTGGTCATGATGAGCTCCTTTCCTGGCCGCGCCGCAGCGCTGGCCGACGCCCGGTGTCCGCTCGCTCGGGCAGAAAAGAGTTCATCGAACGATCAATTGTCAGTGACTCAGGTGGACGCAGTCCTTTCCGCGGACACGGAAGCGCCCTGATACGCGTGTCCAGAGTAGCCAAGTTCGCCGGGGGCGCGCAACCGCAACCGTGACTAATCGGGAGTCGGGACGATAGGACGCATTAGCACCGGAGTTGAGGGAATGCCCCTTATGCGATCGCCCGGACCACTCGCCCGGCACAGCGCGGATGGCCCCCGGCACAGCTTGACGGCAAACAATATGTTGCCGTGTCCGCCAGCAACAATATGTTCGTGTTCGCGCTTCGCGAATAGGTCGCGCGACAGACGCGTGATGCTCAACGCTGGCCGGAGGTGCCGAACTTCGCGCCCTCCGCTGTCCGCCGCCACGCGAAGTATTCGTCGAGAACCTTCATCGACGCCAGGCTGGGTACCGGACCAACGTACGCCTTCTGGGAGAAATACATGGACCGCGGATCGCGGTCGTCATACGCCGGCCATGCAGGGACTCCCGGTCCGTTGGGGTCGCCCGTCTTCGCGAAGTTCGTCCAGTAAACCGCCATCGTCTCCGAGATCGCCTTGTCCGACTCCGTCGCGCTGGCCGGCAGATGCTGGAACACGTACTGAATCTCGGAACCGTGGGCGGAGCCGCGGCCGGCGTTCGGAGAATCCGCCGGGTAGTCGGGATGCTGGTCGAAGTAGTAGAGATACGCCTTCCCCTTGCCGTGCTCGTCCTGCAAACGAGCCCAGCTCCAAGTCGCCCATCCGAAGGCGGCGTCACGGGTCAGATCGCGCGCCGTCTTGGAAACTTTGTCGGGATCCGTGGGATACGCAGCCATGAGCCGGTCCGCGTACGGGCCGTAGCGTTGCCGCGTCGCCTGACGGTACGCATCGGGCGTCGCGGGCACACCAAAGCTGAGCCCCTCGTCGGAGTTGTAGCCCACCAGGATGGGCGTGTCGTTGAAGCGCCTGGCCTCGTACATCTTGTACTGGTCGTCCGGGATCACATGTCCATCGATAACGGGCCACGTGATTCCCTGGTTGCCCGCGGCAGCGGCGACAACGTCCGCCGCCGGGAGCTTGCGCAAATCACCAACGGATGCCGCGCCCGCCTTGGTGGCAAACTCCTGACCCAGCCGCTCGGCGTCTTTCATCAGGAGCATGTTTTCGCCGGGCAGCGCGGGCAGGCTCGGAGGGCCGAACGATCCGCCGCTTTCCGATATCGCACCGCGGAACAGCCCCTTGGCCAAAGGAGAAGCCGACAGCATGCTGACCGCGATGCCTCCGGCGGATTCGCCGAAGATAGTCACTTTCTGTGGATCGCCTCCAAAGGCGGCGATGTTTCTCTTCACCCATTGGAGGCCGGCGATCATGTCCAGCACGCCGTAGTTACCGGAGACGCGATCCTTCGATTCCGCCGACAACCCCGGGTGCGCCAGGTAGCCCAAGGGGCCCACGCGATAGGCGATGCTCACCATAATCACGCCCTTGCTGGCCAGGCGTTCCCCCGTGGTGAGAGCACCCGCTGTGGAGCCGCCGACGAAGCCTCCTCCGTAGATCCACACCATCACCGGCAGCCGCTCGTTGGCTGCCTTGGCTGGCGTCCAGACGTTGAGGTACAGACAGTCTTCGCTGCTGCCTGCGCCTGGGGCGCCTTGCCTCCCCCTCCCTGGGGCGGGAGCCGGTGCCGGCGTGGGACCTCTCCCCCTCCCGGTGGCCTGCGTCCGGATGCCGGAGGGCGATCCGCCTCCGGTGCAAGCGGGTGCGAAGGCATTGGCCGGCTTCACACCGGTCCACTTGGCCGCGGGCTGCGGCGCGCGCCAACGCAGGTCCCCGACCGGAGGTGAGGCGAACGGAATCCCGAGGTAGACGGTCATGCCGTCCTGCGCGGTTCCTTCTACCTGACCCGTTTCAATCGTGACGGCGGCACTCGCGAGGCTGGCGCACAGTAAGCCGAGCAACGCGGCGGAAACCACGGCCCGCCGCAGAGCGCGCGTCCATGACGTTGAGCGTCTCATGTTCTCGTCACTTTCTTCGAGACATAGCTGCCTCGAGGGTCTCCTTGAATACGCCTTCCGCATGACCAAGTCAATGAATCGCCCGCAAGACGTGCCGCGTCTCACGCGCCGCCAGAGAAAGTCTTGGTCGTTCGCTCGACGCGTGGATACACTCCTGACCGGATTTCCCGACGTGGTAGCTCGCGAGGCTCAGGGCTCTTTGTGAGGAGAGATCAATGGTGAATACGAAACGAACGGCGTTGTTGGCGGGGGCCGGTTTACTGACCGCGCTCGCGATCGCAGGCATGTCGAGTCCGTGGACCGTCAAAGCCGCTGCGCCAGCTGGCGAGGAATCCGGCGAACGCACGGTCGAGGATGGCGGGACCGGTCCCTACAAGGCCATCATGGTCGGCGACAGCAGCCTGCCGACCCACACGATCTTCCGTCCGAAAGACCTGAGCGCGTTCGGCGGCCGGGTCAAGCTTCCGATTCTGGCCTGGGGGAACGGCGGTTGCGCGAATACGCCAGCGCCACATCAGAACTATCTGTCGGAGATCGCCTCCCACGGCTTTCTGATTGTCGCCATCGGCCCGCTGCCGGCGCCGGGCGCCGGTGGCCGCGGAGGCGGCGCACCCGCCGGTGGGCCGAGCGGCGGCACGCTGCTGGAGGCGATCAATTGGGCGATCGCGCAGAACAGCGACACCGCCAGTCCGTACAAGGGCAAACTCGACGTGTCGAAGGTCGCCGTCTTCGGACACTCGTGCGGCGGCCTCCAGGCGCTGGAGGTGTCAGGCGATCCGCGAGTGTCGACGACGCTCGTTGTAGACAGCGGAATCCTGATTAACGGACAAGTTCCGGGCCGCGGAAACCCGGGAGGCGCGCCAGGTGGTGCTCCCGGTGCGGCGGCACC
>DASROF010000087.1:0-9415 GCA_035647075.1 Vicinamibacterales bacterium
CGCCGTACCAACCGCGTCGTCTGGCGGTCCGCTGTCTGGTTCGTAGCGGGCGTGCTGTGTGCAGGCGGCGGCGCCGTCCTCGTCAACAGGGGCTGGACAGAACCTCGCCCGCCGCTTGTGGCCACGAAGATTCCGCTCCCCCCGGGCGTGCGGCCCTCCCAAGCATCGCCGTTCGCGGTCTCGCCCGACGCGACACTCTTGGTCTTTGCCGGAAAAGGCCCGGACGGAGTCAGCCGCCTGTGGCTGCGACCCCTTGGCGGAGAACCACGTCCCCTTCCTGGCACTGAGACGGCGCTCGGTGCATTGACCCCGCCGATGTTCTGGTCGCCCGACAGTCTGACGGTTGTCTTTGACGCCGCCGGTCAGCTCAAGCGATTCGATCTGCGAGACAACGCGACGCGAACAGTCTGTGTCTTGCCAGGCGTCGCAGTTGGCGGGTCAGAGAACAAGGACGGAGTGGTCATCGTCGGTCAGCCGGCAGGTGGCCTCTTTCGGTGTTCGGAGGGCCAGGCGACCCAGCTGACGCGACTCGATCCAGCCAACGGGGAGACCGCGCACGCCTTTCCATGGTTCCTGCCCGACGGACGCCACTACTTGTACGTGCGGGTTGCCCGAAGAGCACCGGAGGGTTCTGGTGTGTACATCGGTTCACTCGAGGATGGCCCCGATGCGCCGCGGCCAAAGCGACTGCTTGCCAGCGGGTTTGGTGCGGCGTACGTTCCGACAAAGGGCATGTCGACCGGGCACGTCATCTTCATGCGTGATACGACGCTCCTCGCGCAGATCTTCGGTGAGCAGTCGCTGCAGGTTCGCGGCGATGCCGTTCCCATCGCCAGCCCTGTCGGGTCGTTCTTGGACGGTGCCTTCTTCTCAACATCGGCCAATGATGTGATTGCGTTCAGGCCGCCGGACACGGACTTTCAACTGACCTGGTTTGACCGGCAGGGCAAGGTGACAAGGAAGCTTGGCGACGCCGGCCGCTACTCCAGCATCGCCATTTCCCCGGACGATTCCAGTGTCGCCGTCTCGAGGGAAACCGTCGGTTCAAACATCGACAAGGACATTTGGATTCTTGACCTCTCGCGCCCGACGAGCACGCGCGTGACGTTTGGCCCCCTTCTCGAAGACATGCCGGTTTGGGCTGGCACACGACGGCTCATCTACAACACCACCGGCGATGTCAGCACACTCTTCGAGCAGGTCGCGGACGGCTCCTCGCCCTCTCGTCCACTCTTGGACAAGACGCAGGTCCACAAGATCCCGACGAGCGTCTCACGCGACGGGAATTTCGTCCTGTTTACCGAAGTGAGCCGGTCTCGTAGCGACGTCTGGGCGCTGCCATTGCGTGGGGGGAAAGCCTTCCCGGTCGTCCGCCGCGACCTGGATCAGGACCAGGCGCGAATCTCGCCGGACGGCCAATGGGTGGCGTACGCCTCCAACGAATCCGGACGATACGAAGTGATGGTTCAGCGCTTCATTGTGCCGTCGGACGGAGCGTCGCAGGATCTTCAAACTACCCCCGTATCGAACGGCGGCGGCAGCGCCCCGCGATGGGGCCGCGGTGGGCGGGAGCTGTACTTCACCACGCCGGATGGTCGAGTCATGGTGGCGGACGTCCACGCGGGGCCGGAACTCACGGTCAAAGGGCCACGCGAGCTCTTCCGACTTCCGAGTTGTTATGGTGACTGGGACGTGCTGTCGGACGGGTCGCAGTTTCTCATCGCCCTTCCGGCCGGTGCCGATGGGTGCGCGCCCTTCACCGTTTTGCAGAACCGCCTGGCCCATTTCGGGAACGCGCCCCGCTGAAATCGTCCTTCGGCAAGCCGGAAATCGCTTCGTTTTGATGGTCCTGGTTATCGACTCTGCCGCGCCCGGGCACGCTGCCGACTGATCCCGTATAATTCAGGTAGTCCAAATCGCGCCGGGCAAAACGCCCAGTTGTGCGGTTTGGGCTTTTTCACGTCCGGAGATTGCGAAAAGTTTCACAATGTCACGGACGTGACCGAGGTGCCCAGACGTGGGTTCGATCATTCCGCTGCTGACCGAGTTCGAGAAGGAGAACATCTCCGAGCGCCAGGCGCTGCCGGAGAAGTATCTCGGTCTGTCCGATGAGGAAATGGATCGCCGCATTGCCGCGGCGCGGGCGACGCTCGGCTCGAAGCTCGTCATTCTGGGTCATCACTATCAGCGCGACGAGGTGATCAAGTTCGCCGACTACACCGGCGACTCCTTCCGCCTTGCCCGTCAGGTCGCCCAGCATCCGGACGCGGACTACATCGTGTTCTGCGGTGTCCACTTCATGGCCGAGAGCGCGGACATTCTTTCAGCGCCGCATCAGCAGGTGATTCTTCCGGACCTCGCCGCCGGCTGCTCGATGGCCGACATGGTCGAGCCGGAGCAGCTCGAGACCTGCTGGGAAGAGCTGCAGCAGATGCGCGTCTCGGGCATCGTGCCGGTGACCTACATCAATTCCGCCGCGTCAATTAAGTCGTTCGTCGGCGAACGCGGCGGCACGGTCTGCACGTCATCGAATGCGACGGCCACGCTGAAGTGGGCATTCGAACGGGGCGACAAGGTTCTGTTCATGCCCGACCAACATCTGGGCCGCAACACGGCCTACAAGATGGGCATCCCGCTCGATCAGATGGTGGTGTGGAATCCCCACGAGATCTTCGGCGGGCTCGATCCGGCTGAGGTGCAGCGCGCGAAGATGATCCTGTGGAAGGGCCACTGCTCCGTGCACGAGCGTTTCACTGCGAAGCAGATTGAAGCCGTCCGCAAGCAGCATCCCGGAGTCCGCGTGATCGTTCACCCGGAGGTGCCGTGGGACGTGGTGCAGGCCGCGGACGACAACGGCAGCACCGAGTACATCCTGAAGACCGTCCGCGAGAGCGCTCCTGGCTCCGTGTGGGCCGTGGGCACCGAAGTGCATCTGGTGAACCGTCTGGCTCACGAGGTCGCGCCAGAGAAGACAGTCATCTCACTGGATCAGTTCGGTTGCCTCTGCTCGACGATGTTCCGCGTGTCGCCGAATCACCTGCTCTGGATTCTCGAAGAGCTGGTCGAAGGCCGCGTCCACAACCGCATCGTCGTGTCTGACGAGGAGAAGCACTGGAACAAGGTCGCCCTCGACCGGATGCTGTCCATCTCGTAGCGTCCGGCTTTAGCCGGACCTTGTCGTAGTGTCCGGCTTTAGCCGGACCATCTCGTGTGTCCGCCTGAGCCGGACCTTCGCAGACATCTCCACTCACTCCGCGTAGACTACCGCGCATGAAGCTCTGCGTTCTGACGCTGACGCTCGTGGCGGCCATTGCCGTGGGCTCGCCGGTGTTCGCGCAAACAGCGGCTGGCGCTGCCGGGTACAAGAAATACTGCGCGGCCTGCCACGATCAGGTGACGGCTCGCATTCCCGGCCGCGACGCCCTTCAAAAGATGTCATCGGCTCGGATTCTGCGGACGCTGAACTTCGGGCTGATGATGAGCATCGCCTATCCGATGCGCCTCAACGAGCGTCAGGCGGTCGCCGACTACCTCGGTACGAAAGAACGCGAGAGCGGCCCTCCGAAGGCCGCGTTCTGTTTCGCTGATAAACGCCCGATGTCAGGGTCCACGGTCGGTAACTGGGCAGGATGGAGTCCGCTGTCCGACAACAGACGATTCCAGGCCGATCAGGACGCAGCGCTCAGCCCGTCGCGTGTGTCTCAACTGACTGTGAAGTGGGCATTCGGCTTCCCGTCGGATGTGATCGCGATCGGGGCGCCGTCGGTGGTGAACGGAACGTTATTCGTCGGCAGTGCCGCCGGAACCGTCTATGCGCTCGACGCGAAGACCGGTTGTCTCCATTGGCTGTTTGAGGCGAACGGGCCAGTGCGCTCGACGACCGTCCCCGTGCGCACCGGATCGGGCTACTCGCTCGTCTTCGGCGATCAAATCGGCTGGGTGTACTCGATCGACGCGAACACGGGCCGTCTGAAATGGAAGAAGCGATTCGAGACTCACGAAGCGACACGCCTGACTGGTGCGCCCGCGGTCTTTAACGGCATGGTGTTCATCCCTGCCGCATCGTGGGAGGAAACGCGGGCCATCGATCCGCAGTATGTGTGTTGCACATTCCGCGGGAGCGTCACGGCGGTGCGGGTCAGTGACGGCGCTCTCGTGTGGAAAACCTATCTCGTTGATCAGCCGAAGAAGACTGGCGTCTCGAAGACAGGCGTCGATCAGATGGGTCCATCCGGTGCTGGCGTCTGGTCGGCGCCAACGGTCGATTCCAGGCGAGGTGTTCTCTACATCACCACCGGCGACAACTACTCGCATCCGGCAACTCCGACCAGTGATGCCGTGATGGCACTCGACCTGAAGAGTGGTCGGATCGTCTGGACGCAACAGACGATCGCTAGCGACGTTTACACCAGCGCCTGCGGAAGCGGCGGCGTGAACTGTCCGACTGCGAACGGCCCCGACTACGATTTCGGCTCTCCCGCCCAACTGATCAAAGACGTGCAGGGGCGCGAGCTGCTCGTGGCCGGGCAGAAGTCCGGCGTCGTCTACGCGCTGGATCCGGATCAGAAGGGCAAAGTTGTCTGGCAGACGCGCGTAGGAAAGGGGAGCACCAACGGCGGCGTGCAGTGGGGCATGGCGAGCGACAGTAATAACGTCTATGCCGCGGTGTCCGACGTGGTCAGACCGCCGGGCGGAATTGGCGGCGCAGCGCCCATCGGGAACGGACGGCTCGACCCTGTGCAGGGCGGTGGCCTCACCGCGTTACGGCTCGTGGACGGAACACGCGTGTGGTTCGTGCCGGGCAAGCCCTGCGAGCCGCCGAGGCCCGGGTGCAGTCCCGCTCAACCTGCTGCCGTAACGGCGATTCCAGGTGTGGTGTTCTCGGGCGCGATGGACGGTCACCTGCGCGCGTTCGCAACCGCCGACGGTTCGGTGCTCTGGGACTTCGACACCGCGAAGCCGTTCGAGACGGTCAACGGCGCAAAGGCTGTGGGGGGCTCGCTCGATGGCGCCGGTCCCGTCGTCTCCAGTGGAATGGTGTTTGTGAACTCGGGCTATCCGCGATTCGGCGGCATGCCGGGCAACGTGCTGCTCGCCTTCGGACCACCGTAGGCACGCTCGATCCTCCATCCGACAACCGAATCGCAATCACAGAGGAGAGCATGGACAACGTCAAGCTTTTGAAGAGTCTTTACGAGGCATTTGCCCGCGGCGATATCGCCGCCGTTCTTGGGGCGATGAGCCCCGACATCAGGTGGCATCAGGCGGAGCGCAATCCATACAGGCCCAGTGGCGAAGCGTGGGTGGGGCCGGACGCCGTGTTGAACAATCTGTTCAAGAGAATCGGCGCAGAGTGGGAGGGCTTCACCATCAATACAAAGTCGTTCTACGGAGCCGGCGACAGCGTCATCGTCGAAGCCCGCTACAGCGGAACGTACAAGCCGACGGGCAAGAGCATCGACGCGCAGGCGTGTCACGTCTGGGATTTCAAGGACGGCAGGGTGACCAGGTTCCAGCAGTACGTCGACACCGCGCAACTCCAGGACGCGATGGGCGCCTGATATTCCTGAGGTTCGAACTTTTCCATCCGTCCATGATGTGAAGTACGATCGTCCGGTTCGGGCGGATCCGACGATCCGCTCCTACGGAGGACGAATGGCGCACGAACTTCCCGCACTCCCGTATGACCATGCCGCGCTCGAGCCGCACATCGACGCGCAGACGATGCAGATTCATCACGGGAAGCATCATCAGACGTATGTCACCAATTTGAACAACGCGCTGCAGAGTCATCCCGACCTGCAGGGCAAGAGCGTTGAGGATCTCTGCAAGGGCATCAACAGCATTCCGGAAGCGATTCGGACCGCGGTCCGCAACAACGGCGGCGGCCACTGGAATCACAGCATGTTCTGGAAGTGGATGGCACCGAATGCCGGCGGCGCGCCGACCGGTAAAGTCGCGGACGGAATCAACGCGGCGTTCGGCAGCTTCGACAAATTCAAGGAAGAGTGGGCGAAGGCTGGCGCCGGACGCTTCGGCAGCGGCTGGGTGTGGCTGCTCAACGACGGCGGGAAGCTGTCGATCGCCAGCACGCCGAATCAGGACAATCCGCTGATGGAAGGGAAGAAGGCTGTCCTCGGACTCGACGTCTGGGAGCATGCCTACTACCTGAAATATCAGAACCGCCGGCCCGACTACATCGGCGCCTGGTGGAACGTGGTGAACTGGGCCGAAGTCAATAAGGCCCTGTAAAGAGGGCAGACCGCGAAGCAAGGCGAGGGCGCGACGAACGTTGTTCTTTCGCGCCCTTTCGCTTGTACCCTCGTGCGGATCTCAATGAGCCGTTAGAAGGAGAAGATGCGATGGCGCAATCAGTAATCGACACTGCTAAGGCGGAGATCACTGCGTATAACGAAAAAGATTGGAACGCCGTCACGACCGTGCTGGCGCCGGGCTGCGTCTACGACGAAGTCGCCACGCACCGGCGGGTTGAGGGCATCAACGACATCCTGACCGCCTGGCGCGGCTGGGCGACGGCGCTTCCCGACTCAAAGGCCTCCTTCGATAACGTCTCGGCCAGCGGCAATACCGTGACGCTGGAAATAACGTGGCGTGGAACGCACACGGGCCCGCTGCAGACGCCCGGCGGCGCGATTCCGCCGAGTGGCAGGAAGATGGAAATCCGAGCCTGTCAGGTGGTGGAGGTCGCTGATGGAAGGGTGAACGCGATTCGGCACTACTTCGACATGGCCACTCTGCTGCAGCAACTGGGCGCCGTCAGCGCCGCGTGAGCGACGCGCACGTGGATGCGAAATGGGCGAGCGCGGTTGTGCGCCACTCATCGTTGGCCGATTGTGCATTGATCGTGACTCGCCGATCGCGTGAAAAAGTGGGCGAATTATGGGGGAAAGAACAGAGTGTTCGGCGGGCTGCCCTATAATTAAGTCACCGCATGAATCCAACGGACGTCGGCAGTCCTGCGTACTACCACCGTGTCGTCGATTGCCAGTGGGCCTGTCCGGCGCACACCAACGTTCCCGAATACATCAGGCTGATCGCCCAGGGGCGATTCACTGACGCCTACCTTCTCAATCGCGATTCAAACGTTTTTCCGGGCATTCTCGGCCGGACCTGCGACCGACCGTGCGAGCCGGCCTGCCGCCGCACGCGCGTCGATGGCAAGCCCGTCGCGATCTGTCGTCTGAAGCGCGTCGCGGCCGACCATCGCGATGAGGTCAAGCACCTTATTCCGACCGCGCCCGCGCAGAAGAACGGAAAGAAGGTTGCGTTGATCGGCGCCGGTCCGGCGTCGCTGACGGTGGCGAACGACCTGACGCCGCTCGGCTATCAGGTGACGGTGTTCGAGAAGCTCTCGAAGCCGGGCGGCCTCATGCGCATCAACATCCCGTCGTTCCGTCTGCCTGAGCACGTCCTCGACGAAGAGATCGGCTACATCGTCGACATGGGCGTTGACGTTCGCTACAACTCGCCGGTGGACAGTCTGAAAGCGCTGCTCGACTCGAAAGAGTACGACGCGGTGTTTGTCGGAAGCGGCGCACCGAAGGGCAAGGAGCTCGAGATTCCAGGGCGTCACGATACCGATCAGATCTTCATCGGCATCGAGTGGCTCGAGTCCGTCCACTTCGGACATGTCACGTCCGTTGGCAAACGTGTCCTGATCATCGGCGTCGGCAACACCGCGATGGATTGCTGCCGTTCGGCGAAGCGCCTTGGCGCAACAGACGTCAAAGTGATCGCCCGCAAGACGCGGAAGTACTTCAAGGCGTCGCCGTGGGAACTCGAAGACGCCGAAGAAGAGAACGTCGAGATCGTCGAAAACCTCCAGCCCATCCGCTTCGTGATTGAGAACGGCACGCTGACGGGAATGGAGTTCGACAAGTTCAAGTCCGTTGAAGTAGACGGCAAACTCCAGCAGGAAGTGATCGGTCGCGAGATCATCCCATGCGACACGGTGGTGCTGGCGATCGGCCAGGACAACGCCTTCCCCTTCGTCGAGCGGAACATCGGCCTCGAATTCGGCAAGTGGGACATGCCGGTGGTGGACAAGACGACGTTCATGTCCACGCGGCCCGGGGTGTTCTTTGGCGGCGATGCCGCGTTCGGCCCGCAGAACATCATCTGGGCGGTCGAGCATGGCCACCAGGCGGCGATTTCGATTCACAACTTCTGTCAGGACCTCCCGGTCACGCAGCGGCCGCCGCAAGGCATGACGCTGACGAGCACCAAGATGGGGCTGCACGAGTGGTCGTACAGCAACAACTACGACCCCGTCGCGCGGCAGAAGATGACGCACGTCGATCTGACGACGCGGTTCGAGAGTCTCAATACTGAGGTCGAGCTGGGGTTCACAGCTGAGCAGACCGCTCACGAAGTCGAGCGCTGTCTCAACTGTGACGTGGAGACGCATTTCACCGACTCGCTGTGCATCGAGTGCGATGCCTGCATTGACATCTGCCCGGTGGACTGCCTCACGATCATCCCGGATGCTGACGAGCAGGAGCTGCGCACGAACGTGAAGCTGCCCGCGCTGAACACCGAGCAGCCGCTGTTCGCGTCGGGACCACTCAAGCAGACCGGCCGCCTCATGGTGAAGGACGAGAACATCTGTCTGCACTGCGGCCTGTGCGCCGAGCGGTGTCCAACCTATGCGTGGGACATGCGGAAATTTGCCGTTCTGATCCCGCATGCGGATTCAGTCGTGCCCGCGACTGTGGCGGTGTGACCGTGATGTTGACCGCGAGACGCTCCGAGACGAGCACCCTGAAACGAGATGGATCGAGTTAACGATTTCGCCTTCAAGATCGCCACCGCCAACGGAACGGGATCTGCCTCCGCCAACGGTCTGCTCATGCAGGCCATCTTCCGGATGGGTGTGCCGGTCACGGGCAAGAACGTCTTTCCCTCGAATATTCAGGGGCTGCCCACCTGGTACGAAATCCGGGTCAACAAGGACGGCTATACCGCGCGCACGCCGCATTTCGATCTGATGGTGGCGCTCAACGCCGCGACCTACGACAAGGACGTTGCGGAGGTCGGATCCGGCGGATGGCTGCTCTACGATTCGAGCTGGCCCCTCGACGAGCGGTTGAAGCGACCGGACGTCACGTATCTCGGTGTACCGCTGGCCGAGATGTGCAATGCGACGTTCAAGGGAGTGCGCGAGCGCATCCTGATGAAGAACATTGCCTACGTCGGTGCGCTCGCCGCGCTGATGAAGATCGACGAAGACGTCATCCGCGCATTGCTGAAGGAGAAGTTCGGCAAAAAGCAGGCGCTGATGGAGTCGAACCAGAAGGCGGTCGATCTCGGCTATCAGTACGCGGCGAAGACGTTCTCCTGTCCGTTGCCGATCCACCTCGAGCCGCTGGACAAGACGAAAGACGCGATTCTCATC
>DASROF010000088.1:0-12531 GCA_035647075.1 Vicinamibacterales bacterium
CCCTCGTGCAGCGCCACCGCGCAGGCACGGCCCGGGAGCGCTCCCCACCCGCCGTCCTCACGCTGCGCGGCCTTGAGCTCGCGCGCGAACCGCTGCAGCGTCGACCGGTCGGCACCCGCCCACTTCAGTCCGATCAGGCGATACGCGTGCTCTTCCGTGGCCTTCGGTGGCTGGGTCTCCAGGAACTTGCGGGCACGCGCAATCGATGCCTCGGCGGCCATCTTCTGGCTCGCATGGTGATAGAGCTGCACGGCGCGCAACCCGAGCGCAGCCATCGTGAAGCGGCTGTAGGACGAGGGCGGACGCTGATGAAAGCCGTCCCAGTCGCCGTCGCGATTCTGCCGTGAGATCAGCAGCCGCGCATACGCCGCGGCGCCAAGATTCGGTGGCACCCCGGCGGCGTGCGCCGCCACCATCCTGTAGGCATCGTCCATCGCTGGCTCGATGACGTACGAGTACTGAATCGCACGGTCGACATCGGCAAACGTAAATGCCTTGACGGCATCGGCATGGGCGATCGCCTCATCCACCGGAATGCCATGCTCGCGTGCCAGGCGGTATGCCAGCGCCGGCTGGTACTGGTGGTGGCACGACGAGCACACCTGCTTGTAGGACGTGAACCAGTTCGCCTGCGCCTTCTGGATTGCGGCCAGGCCGCGCGTCGCCGCCTCGCGAATCCGCGCGTCGTCATCAGTCTGCGCGCTGACGAGGGACGGAAGAAGGACGAGCGCCGCGAGCACGAGCGATAGCTTCTTCATTGCGATTGAGATTCTATCGCGAAGTAAAATCATGCAGATCCCATGAAGCATGCCCTCGTGACGGGAGGCGCCGGGTTCATCGGCAGCCATGTCGTGGACTCGCTGCTCGCCGACGGCTGGCGGGTCACGGCGTTCGACAACTTCGATCCCTTCTACGACCCGACGATCAAGGAGGCAAACGTTCAAGGGCATCTGGCGAACCCATCGTATGCGCTCGTTCGCGGCGACCTGCGCGATCCGAAATCGGTCGATTCGCTGGGTGGCACTTCGTACGACGTGATCGTCCACCTCGCGGCAAAGGCAGGCGTTCGCCCATCGATCGCGGATCCCGTCGGGTACCAGAACGTCAATGTGACCGGTACGCAATTGCTGCTCGAGCTGGCGAGACGGCTCGGCACCAGGCAGTTCGTGTTCGCGTCATCGAGCAGTGTCTACGGGGTCAACCCGCGCGTGCCGTGGCGCGAAGACGATTACGTGCTGCAGCCGATCAGTCCCTACGCGAGCACGAAGGTCAGCGGCGAGCTGCTCGGCCATGTCTACAGCCACCTGTACGGCATACGTTTCATCGCGCTCCGGTTCTTCACGGTGTACGGTCCACGCCAGCGGCCGGATCTGGCCATTCACAAGTTCGCGAAGCTGATGTTGGCCGGCACACCGATTCCAGTGTTCGGGAATGGCGGCACGAGCCGCGACTATACCTTCATCGAAGACATCGTGAAGGGCGTGCGCGGGGCGATGGAATACGCCTCCTCGCCGTACGAGGTGATCAATCTCGGCAACACGCAGACCGTGCACCTGAGCGAGATGATCGCCGGCCTCGAGCGCGCGACCGGCGTGGACGCCAGAATCGAACGCCAACCCGAGCAGCCGGGCGACGTGCCCCAGACGTGGGCGAACATCGAGAAGGCGCGGGCGCTGCTCGGATACAACCCGGCGACGTCCTACGAGCAGGGCGTCACACGGTTCGTCGAATGGCTCACATCTGATCGTAGTGTCCGCCTGTAGGCGGACCTCAGAGCGGAGACGTGCACTGCGGACAGCGCTTCGCCTTGACGGGAATCGCCGATGCGCAGAACGGACATTCCTTGGTAGCGGGAGCCGCTGCGGGCTCGGGGCCCTTCAAGCGGTTCGCCTGTTTTACGACGACGAACACGGCGAACGCCACGATCAGGAAATTGACGACATCGTTCAGTAACTGCCCGTAGGCGATGACGGGAACCCCGAGTTCCTTGGCCTTCGCCAGCGAGAGCGTCACGCCGGGAGGTATCTTCGACGAATCGAGCACGACAAACAGGCTCGAGAAATCCACCTTGCCCAGCAGCATCCCGATGGGCGGCATCAGCACACCATCAACGAGCGAGGTCACGATCTTTCCGAATGCCGCACCGATAACGACGGCCACGGCGAGATCGAGCACGTTGCCGCGGCTGATGAACGCTTTGAACTCTTTCAGCACGTCATACCCCTAAGCCCGTCCTACTTCTCGACCGGTGTCTCCGTGACCCGCCGCCAACCGGCGTCGAGTTGTTCCGCCTGGCGCAGCTCTTCCCACATCCCCTGCTCGATTTCCGGCGTGATCTGCAGCGCACGGTTGACGCCGCGCGTGAGGCCGTCGGTGTAGCCACGTAGATAGGAGTCCGCCAGCGTCGACGCCCACGTGGTCGCGAGAAAGGCCGGCAGTCCCATCAGCAGGCCGATCGTCGCCACCACGGCGAGGCCGGTGAACCACCCCCCCGATATCGCGACTCCTATTGCCTGCTGAATGGCACCGGCGAGCTGGTCAGCCCTGAACCAGAGCGCCCAGGCGAGGACGACACCTGCGATCCATGAGCAGAACCCGAGGGTGCTCAACCGCACGTACTTGCGATGCCAGACGTGCCATTCGTTCTGCACGGCCGTCCGTTCTTCATGCGAAAGAAACGTGAGGCGGTGAATGTCGCCGAGGCTGTAGGCAGCCGTAAATTGCTGCGGCCGCTCCATGACCGATACGGACAGCCGGTGCTTCGCGCGAAATACCTTGCGGACCGCTTCAGGGTCTGCTGGATCGGGTGTGTCCACGACGTCGGTGGACGTCGGCGGCGGTTCGATCGGGCGTTCTTCAGCCACGAGCCGGATTGTAGTCGGTTCAGAGGTCAGGCGTGGCTTATCGATAGCATGGCAACCCGAGCGCGGTGTCCTGGCCACGGGGCGGCAGGTCGCGCTTCACGAACACCGCATAATCGGGCCCGCTGCCAAAATTCGCGCGCGAGGCCTCGCGATAGTTCTGCTGCACGTACTGATACACGAGCGAAAAACGGCTTTGCACTTCCGCCTCAGTCGCGGCGTTGATGATCACGATTGGGACTCGCTGGCGTTGCAGGCGTTCGATCGTCAGCTTCTGAGCGTCTTCGGAATCATGCCAGCCGCCCTTCAGATAGACCTGGCCGCCGGCAAACGCCCGTTCAGCATAGAAGAAGAGCTGCGGCTCGAACGAGCCGGCAAGGATCCGATCGCTGGGACGCGTGCACTCCAGCACGTAGCGTGTGAGTGCGCGGATACCCGTACTGTCGCCGGACGGCGCATACAGGTCGATCGGCCGCATCTGCATCCATATTGAGACCTGGTGAAACCGTTCGGCGGTGGCCGACGGTCCGGCGGGAAGTCCGGTGGCCGTGAGCCGCTCGCCGAACTCGCCAAACGTCGTGGCACTCCACAGCGTGGCCATCCAGACGACAGTGACCGCCACACGGAGAATGATCCGCGCACGTCGCTGTACCGTCTGCAGCAGCGATCCCGTGAGCCAGGCGGCAAGCACGACGGTCGGCCCCGCCACATCCGGCAGCCGCGAGTCCGGAGATTCACGAAGAAGCGCCTGATGGATGACCAGGCAGATCACGATGGCCGCACCGATCGTGACCCTCTCAGCCGGGCCCGGCCTGCCGCGACGCCACTGCACAACCAGCATCACCAGCGCCGCGACCGGCATCAGGACCGTCACGTAATACAGCCACGCGAGAGCGTTGGCCGCCGACAGCACACCGGGCGCCACTCGCGTGCGCAGCAACGGCCACCGATTCCGCGCACGCAGCAGCCACGAGGTGTTGGACGTTGATGGCGGATCGACGACGACCATCGGCAGTGCCCGGTCGACACTGAATGGAATCGAGAGAATGCGCGCCCCTGCGACCGCCGCTCGCTGCTGCCGGATCTCCGCGAGAAACGACGGAACACCGGTCGTCACTTGGACGAATACGACGAACGGCAGCAACAGGACTCCGACGACGACGGCATACCGGAGAAACGCGGTCGCAGCGTTCCGCAGTTGATCGACGTCGGTCAGGAACAGGCCGACGGTCACCGCGATGCCGACGTACAGTCCGTGATCGAGCCGGAACAGCGCCGCCACGGCGGTGATCATGCCGAGGACCACGATCGCCGTCGTGTTGCGGCGTGCGGCGTAGTGGGCGATGGCGACGAGAGCGAGCGGGTAGAGAAAGATTTTCGGATAGTTGTACAGGCGCGGAAACAACACCACGGCGACCATGGTCGCAATCAGTGCCAGGAGCACGGATCGGGACGTGCGGACAGCCAGATAAAACGTGAGCGCCGCGCCGAGCGCCACGAATGTGACGGTCAGAATGGCCTCGCCGAGCAGATTCTGCCCGAACGCCATCAAAGCGGCCGCGGAGGCGTAATAGTGCAGCGGCAGACCGGGATCGAAGAAGTCGCGGACAGGAATCTCGCCGAGCAGAATCTGCCGTGCCCGCGAGAGATGGACAAAGTGGTCGTTGGTGAAATCGATCGTCAGCCAGCGGAAGACCCACGTCGCCGCAAACACCAGCACCGTCATCGCTCGGACGGCCCAGCGGTTGGCAGGGGCCGGCGCGGCGACTGAGTTAGCGGAAGCGATAGACCGCATAGAGCTCGCTGTCGAACAGGCGTTCGAGCGGAATCGGCGCCGGATGAATGTAATCCTTGCGAATCAGCAAGTGCGTCCAGCCGTTGGCCCTGGCGGCGTCGTCGATCTCGTTCGTCCAGTGGTCTGATTGCAGCAGCTTCTGCAGCTCGTAGCGGCTGCGTGAAAACGAATACGACTCGTAGACATAGTTGACGGCGAACGCCTGGTGCCCGAACAGCGCCGGGATCTGCATCTGTCGCAGGTCGCGCGAGAACCCTTCGGCCGGATATCGCAGATCGTTCGTGACGATCATGCTGCCTCGGACCGGAATCGCGCCCAACGCCGCCGCCATCGGCCGGTTGTCCACATATTCATGACCCTCGTCTGGATGAACGATCAGGACGTGCGCATATCGCCCGGCGACCCACAGCGGCGGCGCCACGGCCAGCAGGACAAGTGCGAGGAATGCCGCACGCGCCACTCGGTTCAGGCGCGTCCATCGGGCGGCCGCCACGCTCAGCACGAACGAATGGATCAACAGCGGCACCGGGATGAGCACCTGCGGCCAGTTCTGATCGATACCAAAACCCGGCCGCAGATCCACCGCCTGGAGCGTGTTGACCACGACCAGCGGGGTGACGGCGAACATCAGCAGCGGCAGGCTCCGCGAGTCCGCAGGTGATGGTTTGAATGGCAGGAGAACCAGGGCCGGGGCAAACAGCCAGACCAGATCCGCCACGAACGCAGCAACCCGTTCGCGTTCAGCCAGATATTTCAGGTGAAAGAACGGCACCAGCTCCGTTTTGTACTCGACCGGCAGCGACGGCGCGATCCAGAACGCGAAATAGACAAGACCGAACACGGCGAACACACCGGCGATGGCCGCGGCCGGGCGGAACGAGCGTTCCGCCAGGGCGCGATACACCTGCGCGATCGTGAAACCGGATGCCAGCGCTACACCGGTCGGCGCCTTGAAGATCACGGCGCTCCCGATGAGAAACACCGGCAGGCGCCACCCTCGCACTGGAGCCATCGCGCTGCCAGCAAGCGCCGCCAGCGTCAGAAACGTCGTCGCAAGGTTCTGGCCGTTGTTCGAGGCGACGCCCCACAACTCGTAACTGCTCCAGATTGTGCCGAGCGCTTCGGAAGGGCCCGAAGACACTGCCCGCCAGAACAATGGACCGAGCGCTTTCCAGAACGGCAGCCACAGCGTCGGCGCGGCGGTGAGCAGCATCGGGATCGAGACAAGAGAGGGCAGCGGCGCCGCCAGCTGTCGCGCCAGAACGAACGCCGCAGCAACGATGCCGCACGTGAGAAGCGGCAGGACGATCAGAAACAGCGCCTGATGGGGCGCGATGCCGGCAATACGGGACAGCAGCGCGGCGAGGGCATGCGTACCGAAGTGGTACGTCGCCCGACCGCCTGCCACGCCGAGCGATTCCGGTGGATAGACAGTCGTTCTGGCGAGCGCGTGGACCTTTTCGAGGAAATAGGACGAGTCGACGTTGAAGAACACGGGCGGGAAATCGCCTGCGCCCATTCGCAGGGACGCAATGATCACCGGCGCCGCCGCGATGACGCCGATGGCTGCCGCCGCGATGCCGTCCCATGTAACGGTCAGGCGGAATCGTGGCGCACGAAACGCTGCCGCTCGGTGGCGAACGACGGCGATCGTCAGCAGCGCGGCCGGACCGGTAAACCATGGCACTCCCGCGACGAGCGAGAGCAGGAATCCGATAGTCGTCAGCAGGAGGCCGGCGATCAGGCGGATAAGCGCCAGCGATGGTCCGTCGTTCTCCTCAGGAGTGACGAGCAGCGCGCCCGTCACATATCCACACAGATAGAGGAACGCGAGTGCGAGCACTCACCGATCCTTGCGACGCGATCGCCTGACAAAGACGAACGCATAGCCGCCGGCGGTCAGGCTGCTGATCAGCGAGCCGAGATAGAACCGTGACGGCGTGTACCGGAGTTCCACATCATGCTGGCCGGCAGGAACTGCAACAGCCGTAAAAGCCAGATTTGCCCTCAGCGCTGGGACGCGGCGGCCGTCGATGGTGGCATGTCGTTCCGGATAGGACGGTTCGCTGAAGAACAGAAACCCATCCGTCGGCGCGTCCACATGCGCCGCGACTCGTCCGTCGGGCCGATCCATGAGCGTGACGTCGACCTTCGCCGGATTGGCGCACGGCTGAGCGCCAGGAAGCAGCATTCGTTCCCTGTCGCCGCCGGGAATCTCTGGAATGGAGTCCTGCAGCTCGGCGGTCGGCATGAACGCTCCCGTCGCGCGGTCCACACCGTGCGTGTCCTCGACGTCGGGGTCGCGCATGATCGCAAGGACCGCGTCGATGGAGGCGTCGCCAAGCAGGTAGCGCCAGGTCACACCTTCGAGCAGCACTCCCGCCTGGAGATGATGCACGCGCTCCAATTCCGCCTGTCGGGCCTTGTCCACACCGGGAGCAAATCGAACCTTGATATACCGGCGCGGTTCCAGCCGCCCGGACGACTCGTAGCGTCCGCGGATGATGTCGGCGATCGCTTCGCGGCGCGAGACATCTTCGGCGCTGCACGACCATACCGCTCGCGGCCACGCCTGATCGTTCCGTTGAGTGGCCAATGCCTGGTCGGCGTCGCGCGCGCACGTCACGACACGCGTGACGTTGGCCATGTCGAGCATGTCGTGGCGCGCGGGTGACTCCCCTTCACTGCCGACGCGGTGATAGAGGCCCCCGAGCGGCGGCACGTCGCCGCTCTTGGCCACAAAGGCCCAATCCGCGTAGTCGCGCAGATGCAGACCGGGGAGACCATCGAGAGTGGGCTCACGGTTCTGCAGAAACTCGCGAGCACCGATACGGTTCTCGCACAGCGAGATGGCGCGGCCGCCAGTGGGCGGACCGATCCACTGGCGAATACTGGCATCCGACTCGATCGGAACCGTGTTCAGCGCGGGCATCGTCAACGCTGTGACGTCGACGACAACCGCCGTGAGCGCCACGACCAGCGCCACCCGCCGCCATTTCAACATCGCGGTCGACATCACGATCAGAATGCCCACCGCCAGCGCCATCGGCATTCGTGGCCATGCCGGTCCCATTGGCGTGGTCTGTGGATGGGTCAGGACAACAGCGATGGCCGCGGCGATTCCGGCACAGCTGACGAGCATTGGAAGCGCCAGCCGCCCCCGCCGCTCGCCCGCGAGTGACAAGAACGCTTCGAGGCCGATCCCACCGAGCAGCGCAAGGCTGACCGTTGCCAGAAACAGCACGCGGCCAGGAACCCGCAGCCCCGGCAGCAGCGCGTAGTGGAGTCGAAACAGTCCGCCTGCGTCGCCAAGCGCGAGCGCACACGCTCCGGCGACAATGAGACCAAGAAAGATCGAGATGCGCCGGCGGTCGCGGTGGAAGAACGCAAAGGGCGCAAACGCCGTGAGGATCCAGCCGACATAGGCCAGGTGATCGGAAAGCGACCGATGCGGCGGACCATCGACGACGCCATAGAACGGAAACAGCAGCGAGGCGAGATCCCGGATGTTCCAGCTTCCCTCGAGTGCCTCTCGATAGGACAACCCGGCGCTGCGGCCGGCCTGGGCCACGAGCATCGACGCCGGCAGCAACAGGAACGCAGCAGCGCACGCAGACAGGGCTCCGAGTACGCCGAGCTGCGCGAGCGGTTCCCACCGCCGCAACGGCGCTGCGGCGTCCTCTGGAGGCCATGCGACTGAGAACAGATAGTAGACAGCCAGCGTCGCCGCGAGATAGACGCTGCCTTGCAAGTACCCGGTCAGAAACTGCAGAACGAGCACGCCGACAAGGCGGCCGTCGGGAATCATCCGCCCTGAGCGCACGGACACCACAGCGAGGCCGACCGCCCATGGCACCCAGGCGAGCGAGTACAACAGGAGCAGATGGCCATCGTGAATCCAGCCTGGAACACTGCCGCCCAGCATCACGGCAACCGCTGACGCGGATGCCGCCATCCAACCGAGGCGGAGTGCGCGGGCGGTGAACAGCGTTCCAGCGCCGGCAATCCACAAGTGGAGAGCGACCATCCACCCGAGAAACGCAGGTACCGGCAGCCATCTCAGAAGCAGTGCCGGCGGATAGAAGACCGTCGTCTGTGGATCAGCCAGATGTGGCGTGCCGGCGAAGTGATAGGGGTTCCAGAACGGCAGGTGCCCGTCAGTCAGAACGGATCGTGTGTACACCTCCCACGCGTAGAGATTGCCCGAGTCGATCCCAGGCAGTCGATCCACGCTCGGGCTGAGCGCGCCGCGCAGTACGACGATGACGAGCAGCGCCGCGCCGATCAGAAAGATGGCAGCGGGTCGTCTCACGTCATTTGCGGCGCCATCTCCGGCGATTGTAGCTGGTTGTGGTTCATGATTGAAACGGAACTCACGTGATTCTGATCCTCCTCGCTGTCATCGCGCTCACAGCTGGTTGCCGCGCACCGGACAAGACCGGCGCTTCGCCAACCGCTGCGTCGTCAGGGAGCTGGTTTGTCGAGCAGGCTCAGGCAACCGGGCTCGATTTCGTTCACGTCAACGGCATGTCCGGGGAACGATTCATCGCCGAGGTCATGGCCCCAGGCGTGGCGCTCTTCGATTACGACAATGACGGCGACCTCGACGTGTACGCCGTGCAGGGCCAGGCATTGCGCCGATCGCGGGAGGAGCGGGCCGAGTCACAGGACCGGCTGTTCCGCAACGACCTCGAAGTCCGCGCCGACGGTTCGCGCGTGATCCGGTTCACCGACGTCACCGCACAGGCGGGTCTGGTCCCGCGCTCGTACGGAATGGGGGTCGCCGCCGGAGATTTCGACAACGACGGCTGGACCGACATCTATTTGAGCCGGTTCGGCGCCGACGCGCTGCTGAAGAACAACGGCAACGGGACGTTTACGGACGTCTTCGCCAGCGCGGGCCTTACTGATCCCGGTTGGACCGTGGCCGTGTCATTTCTCGATTTCGACCGCGACGGGTGGCTCGACCTCTTCGTCTCGGGCTACGTGCGATTCAGCACGATGTCGGACATCACGTGTGTATCGCGGACTGGCGCGCGCGACTACTGCAGCCCGCAGAGTTACCCACTCGTACCGAGCCGGCTGTTCCGCAACACAGGTCACGGCGCGTTTCAGGACGTGACGGTCTCCAGTGGCGTGGCCAGAGAGTACGGTCCTGCGCTCGGTGCGCTGGCGTTCGACGCCAACGGCGACGGCTGGCTCGACCTCTACGTCGCCAACGACGGCGCCGACAATCAATTGTGGCTGAATCGTCACAACGGTCGGTTCGAGAACACTGCCGTCGTCGCCGGCGTGGCCGTCAACAGTCAGGGCAAGCCGGAAGGGAGCATGGGCGTCGATGCCGGAGACTTCGACAATGACGGCGATGAAGACCTGATCATCGCGAATCTGACGGGCGAAGGCTCGACGCTCTACGAGAATGACGGCACCGGCTCGTTTCAGGATGTCGCCGCCGCAACTGGATTGCGAACCCAGACGCTCGCGAACACAGGGTTTGGAACGGCGTGGTTCGATGCCGACAACGACGGCTGGCTCGACATCCTGACGGTCAACGGCGCAGTGGCAACGATCCAGGCGCTGGCCGCAGTCGGAGATCCTTTTCCGCTTCACCAGCGGAAGCAGCTGTTCCGCAACACGGGCATGCGCCGCTTCGAGGATGTGTCGGCCGCAGCCGGAGTGTCGTTTGCGTCGTCCGAGGTCGGGCGTGGTGCGGCGTTTGGCGACGTCGACAATGATGGCGACGTTGACGTCGTGGTCGCGAACAACAACGGGCGCATGCGTCTCCTCTTGAACACCCAGAGTTCCGGCAACCACTGGCTGGGTGTCCGCGCCGTGGGCGACTCGGGCCGCGACATGCTCGGCGCGATGGTTGGCCTGGTCCTCTCTGATGGTTCGGTTCGCTGGCGACGCGTGCGCGCCGACGGCAGCTACGCGTCCGCCAACGATCCGCGGCTCGTCTTCGGTCTTGGCGCATCTGGCCAGCCGGCCCGCCTTCAGGTGCGGTGGCCGAGTGGCCGGAAGGAGGAGTGGCCGCTGACGATGAGTAATCGACGGGTCGTCGTACGGGAAGGGGTCGGCGTGCGCTGAGTCGCGCCTGTCACCCGCGCGTCAGGGGCGCGCGCGTCGGGCGGCATCGACGCGCGTCACCATTTCTGCAAATCTGGATTGTTCGGGGTGCAACCTGGCGCCTTCGCTGAGCACCTCACGCGCCTCTGTGTAACGTCCCAGCCGAGCGAACGCCAGTCCGTAGCCGAAACGCGCGTCTGCTGACTGTGAATCGGCGTCGAGTGCCTGGCGATACTGCGCCAGCGAGCGCTCGAGCTGTCCGTTCCGTGCAAGCACATCGGCCAGCTGCAGTCGCGCACTGATGTAGTTCGGCCCGAGGCGGACTGCAGCGGACAGGTGCTCAATCGCCGGCCCTGGCTGCCCGAGCGAGTCGAGCAGGACACCCAGGCTGTAATGCGCCTCCGCAAACGTCGGCAACAGGTGAACCGCTTCTTTGAATTGCTGAAGGGCGCCTTTCGTGTCGCCGGCGAGCGAGAGTGCTGTGCCGAGCTTGTGGTGCAGCGCCGGATCATCCGGCGCCAGCGCCACTGCCGCCCGGAAATGCTTCACGGCGGCGGGGAAATCGCGGGCGCTCAACGCACGGGTCCCCCGGGCCTCTTCCGCGTTGGCCCCCTGCAGCAACCCGCGCAACTCCACCATCAGTGGATCGGGCGGCCCGACTTCAACAGTGCCGCGCAGCCGGAGATGCTGCTCGGCTCTCGCGGTGTCGCCGAGGGCGCGGTACGCGAGCGCCAACGGATAGTGGACGACCGTCGCGCGCGCATCGCTGGCCAGCACCCGCTCGAAGTATTCAACGGCGCGCGCGTGGTCCTGCTTCGCGAGCGCTGTCTGGCCCAGTCCGTACATCGCGGCGATCGTGCCCGGTTGCACGGACAACGCCCGCGTGAAGAGAGGCTCGGCCAGTTCCGGTGTGCCACCCGCCAGATAGAGGTTGCCGAGCCAGATGAGCGCGGCAACATCGTTCGGCCGCAGTTCGACCGCGCGGGCGAAGGAAGCGACGGCCTTGTCCGGTTGCGACGTCGCCTGGTAGATGTGGCCAAGGTAATAGGGCCAGCGAAATTCACTGCTCTGCAACGCCTGGGCATGTCTATAAAACGGTTCAGCGGCCTCGAAGAGTTCGGCGGCCAGCAGCAGGTTGCCCATCGAGCCGTACGCCTCGGCCAGGTTCTCAGATCGCGTTCCTGGCGCCGCCACCAGGGACGTCAACGATCGATACCGCTCAGTGATTTGCTGCCGGGCGGCTGGGTCCAGCTGCGACAGATCCGGCAGAGATGCCGGCGGCAACGCTGGACGGTCGGTGCCGGACGACTGAGCCGCCGCATCTGGCGGCCGCTGTTGGCGTGTGCACGCGCCGATGAACGGCGCAGACGCGAGGGTGACGAGGTAAACAGTGAAAAGGCCCGCCTTCGTACGAAGACGGGCCCGGGGAAACCAGGACAAGGATCAGAAGTCGAAGGTCAGCGACACTTTCAGCAGCCGTGGTGCGATGATGCCCTGCGGCGCAAGCCAGGTCGTGTACGTCGAACTCGCCGACGTGACCGTATCGTTGTTGAGGATGTTGAACACGTCCACACCCACAGTCGACCTGGTGTTGGCGACGCGAATGATCTTCCCGAGTCGGACGTCAATCTGATTCAGCCGCGGACCGAACAGCGTTCCCGCGGGAATAATGTTGACGTTTGTCGATTGTGTCGCCGTTCCATTCGTCGGCAGTCTGCCGAGGCCGCCATCGGCGACTGGCCTGGCGAGGTCCGTATTCGGCGCCGCATACGATGCGGCGTATTCGATGCCCGGGATACTCTGGAACGC
>DASROF010000089.1:0-11406 GCA_035647075.1 Vicinamibacterales bacterium
CACCTGGCGCCCCCGCGCCGCCCGCCCGCGGTCCCGGACCAGTCGCGCGCGCCTGACCGGCGACATACGCCATGTCGGTCTGCGCGGCGTTGCCAGGCACCAGCCCGTTGACGTACACGGCTGTGTGAGAGTGGATATAGAGGTAGTTGCTCTCCGGATCCATCGAGCCGCCTGGCCAGTTGGCGCCGCCGACGTCCGCCGGGAGTTGCAACGTCGCCAGCGGACCGTCGAGGCTGCTGGCGACAGGAGGCGTGAAGATCGGCCCGATCTTGTAGCGTTTGACGACCTCGAGCGCCTCCGCCTTCAGCTCGGGCGTGAGATCGATGAGGTCGTTGTCTGTGATCCCCTGGCGATCGAACGGCACGGGGCGGGTCGGAAACGGCTGCGTCGGACTGGTTTTCTCTTTCGGCACGTCCGACTGCGGCACCGGTCGCTCCTCGATCGGCCAGATCGGCTGACCCGTCTCGCGATTCAGCACAAACAGGAACGCACTCTTCGTCGGCTGCGCGAGCGCCTTCACGGTTCGACCGTTCACGCGCAGGTCGAACAGCATCGGCGCACACGGGAGATCCCAGTCCCACACATCGTGATGCACCGTCTGGTAATGCCACTTGCGCTGCCCGGTCTTGACGTCGAGCGCGACGATGCTGTCGGCGAACAGCGTGTTGCCGGGCCGGTGGCCACCGTAGTAGTCGCCCGTCGCCATTTCAGTCGGCACGTAGACGAGCCCGAGCTCTGGATCGGCGCTCATCTGCGCCCACGCGCCGGTGTTGCCGTTGTATTCCGCCGAACCCTCCAGCCACGTGTCGTAGCCGTACTCGCCCTGCTTCGGGATGGTGTGAAAAATCCAGAGGCGCCGGCCCGTGCGAACGTCATACCCGCGCACGTAGCCTTTGGCGTTCTTCATCGTTCGCGGCGATCCGCCGGGTCTATGCGCGGCGCCGATGACGACGACGTCGCCGACGACGAGCGGAGTGGCGTTGAGCCCGATTTCGCCGGTATCGAGGTCGAGCTCCTGATCGTTTTCGAGCTTCAGATCGACGGCGCCGTTGCGTCCAAATGTGGGAACCGGAACGCCGGTGCTGGCGTCGAGCGCCAGCAGTCGATACCCCGGTGTGACATAGATGATGCGGCGGTCGGCTCCGTCAGCGCTGGCCCAGTACGAGAGCCCACGACCGGCACCGTTGCGGATGGCGTTGGTGCCGCGTCTGCCTTCGTCCTCCGAGTGCATCCACAGCATTTCCCCGGTGGCTGCGTTGAGCGCGATTGCGGCGCGGCGCATTCCGGCCGTGATGTACAAGGTGCGACCGACCACGAGGGGCGTCGCGGAATACAACGTGTCGCGTGTCGGTCCGAGGAAGTCGGTCTTCAACCGCCACGCAATCTGGAGCCGGTTGAAGTTGTCCCTCGTGATCTGGTCGGCGGGGGAGTAGCGGTGGCTCGCGAGATTGGCTCCGTAGGTCGTCCACTCAGTCGAAACGCCGGTCGTTGGTGTCGTCGAGGCCGGACGTGCCGGCGCTGCCGCCGCAGCGGCGCTGGGTGCGCCGGACGGGCTGCCGGTTGTTGAGCGGCTGAAGGTAATGCCGGCGAGCTGGCCGCGATCAGTGGACAGCGCCACACGACCGGCAGGCATCTCGGACGAACGTAGCAGGAATGCGATCACGGCCACCGCGTCTGCATCCGAGAGGCTTCGCGGTGCGGAGGGAGGCATCGCATCGAGGCGCTCGCGGAGCCGTCGCAGATCCCTGCCCTGCCATGCCTCGAAGAACTGACTCCCGGTGAGCGCGGGAGCGCGCTCGATGCCGCCAAGGTCGGCACCGTGACAACTGGCGCAGTTCTCGAAATAAACCTTCTCGCCGGCCGACGCCTGTTCGGCGCTGTAGACGCCGGACGCGGAGGATCGCGCAGGCGCCTGCTGTGCGGCGAGCGTGGCGCACGTGGTTATGACGAGTGCGCCGACGACGCGGCGCGTCGGGCTCATCGAATCGTCTCCCGCTTATCGGCCACGGCCGCCCGGGGCGGTCGTCGTGGGAGCGCCCGCCGGCAGGCCGATCACCGGCTCTGCTTCTTCGGGTGCGCTGTCGCCGCGCCCCCGCCCGCCGGGCGCAGGGGCTGCGCCGCGACCAGGGCCGCCGCCGCGCGCGGGCCGCTGCCATCCATCCCGTGCCGGGCCGTCCTGAACGAAGTGTGTGTCCGCGCTCACGGCATAGCCGTTCAGATACTGCTGGCCGGCGTTGCCGTAGTACTTGCCGTACTTGAGTGCCGCATTCCGGACCTTGATCAACGCATCCTGGTAACGAGGGTCGTTCTGCTGCCAACCGGAGAAGGAAGAGAGGTCGTTGTTCCCGAGGATGATCACGTCGATGCCGGCGGTGGCGGCAATCTCTTCGGCGTTGGCAACGCCTTCCAGCGTTTCGATCATGACGGTCACGAGCATGTTGTCGTTCACGGTGGCGCGATAGTTCACGCCGGGCCACATCTGGCCGAACGATCCGCCGCCCGAGCTGCGTCGACCGATCGGCGGATACCGTGAGAAGCGCGCTGCGTCCCTTGCCTCCAGCGCATCGTCCACCGTCGGCACGATGATGCCGATCGCGCCGATATCAGTGGCTTTCTGAATGCTCGACTCCAGGGCGTCGGGCATGCGGACCATCGGCGCCGCACCGTCCACCCCGGGGCAGGTCAGCATCATCCGACGGACTTCGTCCCACGACATCGTGCTGTGCTGCATCTCGAACCAGACGAAATCGAAGTGCTTGCGAACTTCGCAGTACAGCTCAGGGTTGAAGGCCGAGACCGTGTAGCTGGTGACTTGCTTGTCCTGAAACAGCAGCTCCTTGGCCCTGTTGTAGAACGGCCGCGGGGTCGTCGGGCTCACGGAAGCCTTAACCTGCCAGCCCCAGCCCCGCGCATCGACGGGTGTCATCGCCACCGTGCCCGAACCGCCGATCAACTGGCCCGGTGTTCCACCGCCTCGCGGTCCGGCCGCACGGCCGCCGCCCTGAGCGCCCGCGCCGTTCGGCGGCTGCGCGGCCTGCTGTGCGTGCACACCGTAAGCAATCCAGAACGTGAGACACGTGGCAACCACGAAACGCATCATGCGCATGATGAAACTCCTCTGACTGCTACTTCGCTCCGACCCTCAGCTTGGACGCCGTCGCGCATTCGGTCATGACGGTGAAGTAGCGCTGCACTCCGGCGGCGCCGACGACGAACGGATGCTCCTCACCGACTTCGCGCTTGGCGGCCATCAGACGTGCCTTCGTGTAGGCGTTGTCGTACTCGCTGTGGTTCGACAGGATGACCGTGGCACCCGCATCGGCGGCGGCCTTCGCAATTCGCTTCTGCGACTCGACGTATTCGTCCCATCGCGCGGCATTGGTGCCGAACGCGCCCGTCAATGTGCCGCCAGAATACGCCACCGTCACCGTTCGTCCCTGATCCTTCACCGGAAACACGTAGGACAACGTGCCCGGCGTATGTCCAGGCGTCGGGACGATGTCGATGGTTGTATCGCCGAGCGTGAGCTTCATACCTGACGGGCCGACGGATACGTCCCGCGTCGGCACGCCGCCGGCGGCTGTTGGAGGTCGCTGCAGCGTCGATTCCCAGTCAGGCGCTCCCATCACGACCTTGGCCCCGAACCGCTTCTGCAGTTCTGCGGCGCCCTGATCGTGATCGCCGTGCGCATGGCTGATGACGACGTATTTGATCTGTTTGGGATCGAGCCCGAGCGTTGTCAGGCCGTTGATAATCTCGGGTTCAGTGGCCCAGGCGAAGTTGGTATCGATAATGATGAGGCCTTCGCTGGTGCGCAGCGCCCAGGACGAATGCTGCCGCGTGCCGAGCCAGTAGAAGTTGTCGAAGACCTTGTACGGCGACGCGTACCACGTCGCGCGATCCGGCGTCGCGCCGGGGCCTCTTCCGCCGCCGGCGCCTCGTCCGTCGGCCGCGCCCCGTCCACCTGCGGCCGCGGCACCGCCGGCGCGCGCGGCCGCCGGGTTGGCAAGACCTGGATTCGCGCCGGCGAAGCACAGGTTCACGAAGGTGGCGCGATAGTCGAGTCCCGCTGCGGTTCTGGCCGCGTTGACGTGCGCATCGACCTCGCTCGTGGGCGCCTGCGCCGAGAGCGTAGAGCCCACAAGCGCAGCTGCGAACACACCGATTAGCTGTCGTGTTGCGTGCATAGTTGGTCTCACGAAATCGCCGGCGCCTCCGGGAGGCGTTCGGCCCGACTGAGTGGCGCATTATATGTCCGGATGTGTTGCATAATGCGCACTCGCCTGTGAATTAGATGAAATGTGGATAGCAGCGAGGAGTGCACGCATGCGCGCTGTCGTAATCGCGGTCTGCTGTGTGGTCGGCGCCGTTCTGGGGGCTGCCGCACAGACGCGGACCGGAACGCTGACGATCTATTACATCGACACCGAGGGTGGGCAGTCGACACTGTTCGTCGGCGCCGCCGGTGAGTCGCTGCTGGTGGACACTGGTAACGCGGGCGACCGGGATTTCGGGCGCATCGCGGATACGCTGCGGACCGCGGGCGTCACGAAGATCGATCACCTGTGGACCACGCATTACCACGGTGATCACGTCGGCGCGCTGCTCGAACTTGCCAAACAGTTCCCGGTCGGACACTTCTACGATCACGGCAAACCGCATCCCAACGATCGCATCGTCTCCGCTCAGTTCTTCTCCGCCTACGAAGCGCTGAGCGCAGGGAAGCGCACGGTGGTCAAGCCGGGCGAGAAGGTGAAGATGAGCAGTCTGGACATCACCGCCGTCGCATCGGCGAACCAGTTCATACGGACGAACCTGCCGGGCGGCGGCGGTCAGAACGCATCGTGCGCCGGGGTCAAGCCGAAGGACGAGAGCGCATACGCGGATCCGGACAACGGAGAGTCGGCCGGATTCGTGCTGACGTACGGGAAGTTTCGCACCGTCGATCTTGGCGACCTCACCTGGAATGGCGAGCTCGATTTGATGTGCCCGACCAACCGGATCGGTACGGTGGATCTTTACCTGACCTCGCATCATGGGCTCGAGAAGTCAGGCTCGCCGGCACTCGTTCAGGCGCTGCGCCCGCGGGTAGTCGTCATGAACAACGGCACGCGCAAGGGAGGGACGCCCGAGGCGTTCGCAGGATTGCAGGAGACTGTCGGGATCGAAGATCTCTGGCAATTGCACTGGTCGTACAACGTCGGCCTGGAAAATGCGCCCGCGCGATTCATCGCCAACGTCGACGAGCCCGCGACGATCGCGACCGTGCTCACAGCGGCCGCTCCGACACCGGGTGCCCCGCCTGCGCCGCGTGCTGGCGCGCCCGGCGGAGGCCCCGGCCGCGGACCGGGCGGACCCGGAGCCGCAGGGCATACGCCGGCGTACCTGATCAAGGTGACTGCCCAGCAGGACGGGACGTTCACCGTCACCAACACCCGCAACGGCTTCAGCAAAACGTACCGCCCAAGGCCGTAAGCGAAGCCCGTCATGTCCTGGTCGCAACTGTACGACCCGTTCAGCAACCGTGTGTTGTCGACGGCCGTGTCGGCGCTGCCAGTCCTCACGTTGTTCTTCGTCCTCGTCGCTCTGAAGAGGCGTGTCTGGATCTCGGCGCTCAGCGGATTCGTTGTCGCCGTCGCCCTGGCGCTGTTCGTGTTCGGCATGCCAGGGCTTCTGGTAGGCGCGGCCGCCGTGCACGGCGTGATCTTCGGGCTGATGCGCATCGCCTGGATCGTCGTCGGGTCGATCTTTCTCTATAACGTCGCGTGCGAGACCGGGCAGTTCGACGTGATGAAGGACTCGATCGCCGGACTGTCGTCGGACAAGCGACTGCAGCTTGTGCTCATCGCCTTCTGCTTCGGAGCGTTCCTCGAGGGCGCCGGTGGAGGAGGTGCGCCGGTCGCGATAGCTGGCGCCTTTCTCATCGGTCTCGGGTTCAACCCCTTTCAGGCGGCGACGCTGTGTCTTGTGGCCAATACGGCGCCCGTCGCCTGGGGCGGCGTGGGCAACCCCATACGTACCCTTGCCGGCGTGACAGGATTACCAGAGGCAGCCTTCAGCGCGATGGCGGGACGCATTCTGCCGCCGATCTCGCTGATCCTGCCGTTCTGGCTCGTGCGCAGCATGGTGGGCTGGCGCGAGACGCTGCAGGTGTGGCCAGCGCTGCTCGTGAGTGGCGGCTCCTTCGCCGCGATGCAGTTCTATTGGTCCAACTTCCAGGAACCGGGACTGGTCGACATCGTGGCGGCGGTGTTCTCGCTGCTGATGATGGTCGCGTTTCTCAAAATCTGGCAGCCGCCGGTGGTGTTGCTGGTCGACGGAGGATCAGCCACATCGAGTCCGCCGATGGCGCACGTGCCATCGAACGTGGCCACGACCACCATGTCCGGCCCGATCGTGACGCGCCACTCCGCCGTGGCCGTGCTGAAGGGATGGTCGCCGTTCATCATCGCGTCCGTCCTCATCTTCGTCACCGCTCTGCCGGCCATCGCCAGGTATCTCAACTTTCCGGCGCTCAGCATCCCGATGCCGCTGCTGCATCGGGCGGTGCTGAAGATGCCGCCAGTCGTGCCGCAGCCCACACCTGAAGACGCGATCGTGAATCTGAACTTCATTGCGATTCCGGGCAGCGTTGTATTCATTGCAGGCCTGATGGCGGCGTCGCTGGCGCGGCTGCCGATCGCGCGCACACTTCAGTTGTTCAGACGCACACTGGTTCAGACGCTGCCCTCGACGCTCGCGATCACCTTCATGGTCGGACTCGCCTATGTGACGCGCTATTCGGGCATGGATACCGTGCTGGGCCTCAGCCTCACCGGTACCGGCGTGCTGTTTCCGTTTTTCGGCACCCTGCTTGGCTGGCTGGGTGTCGCGCTCACCGGCACCGACGCGGGATCCAATGCCCTCTTCGGTAATCTTCAGAAGGTGACGGCGACGCAGCTCGGATTGAGTCCGATCCTGATGGGCGCCGCGAATTCAACGGGCGGGGTGATGGGCAAGATGATCGACGCGCAGTCGATCGTCGTGGCCAGCACGGCCACGCATCAACAGGGGCAGGAAGCCAGCATCTTCAAGGCTGTGTTTGTCCACAGCATCACGCTCGCGTGCCTTGTTGGATTGATTGTGCTGGCGTATGCCTATGTGTTCCCGTCGCTCATTCCGTGAGGTCACGCCGATGCGCATCCTGATTGCACTGAGCATGGCTGTTCCACTGGTCGCCGCACAATCGCCGGTGCCGCGGTACGAAGTGAAGCGCGCTTCCGCGGCGCTGACGATTGATGGCAAGCTGGACGAGGCTGCGTGGACGGCGGCGCCGGCGGTGACACTGCAGTTCCTGTGGGAGTCGCAGACCGGCGCCAAGCAGATGACGCGGGCGCGCCTGCTCTGGGACGCGCAGGCGCTGTATGTCGGCTTCGATGCCGACGACGCGGACATCACTGCCCAGTTTCAGCAGCGCGACGATCCGACGTACCGCGATGATGCGGTCGAGATTTTCATCAATCCGAACCCGCAGCAGGAAGTCGTGTACTACGGCTTCGAGATGAACGCACGCGGCGTGCTCTACGACTATCTGAATTACAACAGCCGCACGCTGTTCAAGCGCTTCGACGCAACCGGAGTCAAGATCGCGACGTCCCTGAGGGGAACGCTGAATGTTCGCACCGACACCGATAGCGGGTGGAGCCTCGAGGCGATGATCCCGTGGCCGAATTTCGAGGAACTCTCGCGTCGTCCGCCCGTCGTCGGCGCGACGTGGAAAGTCAATTTCAATCGCTGGGACGGCGTCGAGCCGAATCGTCGGATGAGTATCTGGTCCGATCCGCAGAACAACGAGTCGTGGCCCCACGTTCCGTCACGATTTGGAGAGATCGTGTTCGTTAACTGACGGCCTATGCGCCGCACCCTTTCGGAGTTTTTACCATGAGCGTTCGACGATCGGCGGTGTGTGTCTTCGCGTCCAGGCTAGCCTGGTCAACCGTCGTGGCGATTATCGGTCTGCTTGCGGCCGGACCCGCAACCGCGCAGGTGGTCGATGAATTCAATCCGCCCCGTGCGAACTGCTGTCTGGTCAACACCGCGCGCACGCTGGCCGACCAGCTGCAGGACTGGAATCAGCTCGGACGCTATCACCAGGCCAACCAGCAGCTGAAAGAACAACCCGTGCCTGCCGGGCGCGTCGTCTTCATGGGCGATTCGATTACCGATGGCTGGAATCTGGCCGAGTCGTTCCCAGGCAAGCCGTTCGTGAACCGTGGGATCAGCGGGCAAGTGACGGCTCAGATGCTGGTGCGGCTATATCCCGATGTCGTCGACTTGAAGCCTGCCGCCATGGTCGTGCTCGCCGGCACCAACGACATCGCTCGCAACAACGGTCCGATGACGCTGACGATGATCGAAGAGAACATCATGGCAATGACAGAGCTGGCCCAAGGGCACGGGATCAAGGTGCTGCTCTCGTCGGTGATGCCGATCAGCGACTATCCCTACCTGCGGCAGCAGAGCGCCCCGCCGGCTCCTGTCGTTCCCGGCGGCCGCGGTGCGGCGCCTCGCCAGAAGATGACCGACGGCCGCCCCCCCTCAGACATCCTGAAGCTCAACGCATGGATCAAGGATTACGCCGCGCGGGTGAACGCGACGTATGTCGACTATTTCAGTGCGATGGTCGATGAGAAGGGATGGCTGAAAGACGGGATCTCCGCCGACGGCCTGCATCCGAACGCCGACGGCTACGCAATCATGACGCGGGTGCTGACGGCCACGTTGCAGAAAGTGGTGCCGTAAGCCCGGAGAACGACCCCGTCAAAGGCGGCACACCATCTTTGATGGCGCCATCCCTTCTCCTTCCACCCGCATGCAGACGGGGCGATAGCGCTCGCGCACGTAGTACGCGTTCTCGAAGTCCTCCTGCCGGGGATTCTCCATGCAGTCGTACTCGAACGGATGGCGTGCCGGGCTCTTCTTCCAGGAACGCTGGATGGTGAAGGGCTGCGAGTAGTACTCGGGATCGTCGATCGTCGTTGCGATGTCGATGCTGCCGCGGTCGGCGGACGGCGTGAACCGTTCGACTGTGTGCAGGCGCGGACTGGTCGGCTGGCCACGTGCGTCGAGCTCGGCATAGCCATTGAAGCCCAGCGTGTCAACCACCAGGGTGTTGCCCTCCCAGCGTCCGACCGAGTCGCCTACGTATCCGGGCTCCAGGGTTTGCGGATGCGAGGCGTTCATGCGGACGCGACGGACCATCCGCGGCATCTCGAACAGCATCGTGACCTCGCCGGCGGATTCGAGGATGACGATCTTCTCGCGCGGCATTGTCATCGTCGACACAGCACCAGGGCGACAGGACACCCATGCCGTCTGCATGATTCTGCCCGCCTGCATCGCTGCTGCGTTGCGAGTCACGATCTCCTGACCGGCGACGGATAACGGGGCGTTGGGAACCATGATGCCGAAGGTCTTCGGCTCCCATACGCCTGTCAGCCGCGGCGCTGGTGCAACGGCGTTCGCGGCCACTGCCGGCGTCCGGGCTGAAACGGCCGGCGTCCCCGACGCCGTCCTTCGCCCAACCGCGGCCCGTTCCGCCGGCTCGCCGCCTGCCATCCGATCGGGGCAGACATCGTCGGTCACCGCCGCCGAGGCATCGCGATGAAACGTGAGCGTGGTGTCCCAGGTCCCCGTGTAGTTCTCCGGATCATTGATGGTTATGCGATCCTCGAGGCGGCCGTCGGGCAGGACGCGCAGACGCTCGATGAGCGTCAGTTGCTCGGAATGGGGAAGGCCTGACGCATCCATTACCGTCGTGTCGATCAATCCGGCGGTGCGTATGACGAGCGTGCTGCCCTCCCAGCGGCCCACGGGAAACCCCATCGTGAGTGGCAAAGGCGGATCCACGGTACCAGCTCCCAGATCGACGATGCGGAACCAGCGATACCAGCCGTGGATGAACGCGATCCGGTCGGCGTCGGCGCGGATCTCCAGCGGATATGGCATCGTGAGTATGCGGGGCATTCCGGGGCCCGCACACCAGCTCGTCGGATCGAAGGAGGCATCGCCCTTCCCGAGGCGTTGGCGCCGTTCGGTATAGAGCTTCGAGGCCTCGCGCGTGAGCGGCGGTGTCTTGCCCGTCGAGGTCAGCAGGGCTCGCGGTGCAGCGTCGGGAACCCAGATACCGAGCAGCGCCTGCCGACCTGCGGTCGCTGCGCCAATCTGGCCCGCCCTGGCCGAAACACCCGCAAGAAGTGCGGCGGCACAGAGCAGTAGCGCAACGCGGTGGTGGTACACGATCACGGCTCCTTCCGTGCCGACGGGGCCGCAGGCGCTGATGGCGCGGGGGCGGCACCTCTTTGCCCACCACCCACCCTCGCCGCCACACCTTCGAGTTTCTGCCCATTGGCGAAGGTGAGTACGCGCAGAGTGCCGTACGGCTTGCCGCTGCGTGCAGGCGCAAGGTTCATCGTGACCACATCACCGACCTTGACGCTGCTCTTGCGCCAGCCCATGTTGATGTTCAGGCTCGGCGAGCCAATCTCAACCGACCACTGGATCCTTTTGCCGCCATCGCCATCCACCATCAGCTGGATGTACGAGTGCGGATTGGTCCACTGGACTTCCTTGACGGTGCCCTTGATGGTGACCTGCTGGGTGTAGTCGAATTCACTCGTGGAGTGATGCGCAGCGACGACAGCCGTGACACACGTTGCCAGAATCCACGGCAGCACCGCCCTGGTCCGTACTCCTGATCTCATAGCTCGCCCTCGCTGCTGTTTGTGTTCGATGTCGGACTCGATGTCCGGTTCGCCTCAGCGAATGTTCTTCTTGTCCACCGTCCAGCCCGCAATTGTGGAGAGGCCCGGGGGGTTCCCGGTGAACAGCTTGCCGGCGTCGGAGTCGCCCTTGAGCTGCCACTTCAACCAGGCGACCGAGACCATGGCCCAGTCGCTGCCGTGCGGCTGGCTGAAGGTTCCGCCGTGCCCCACATCCTTGTTGGCGACGAAGACGGGCACGTTGTCGATACGCTTGAAATCGTCCATGCCGTTGGCGTACGCGATGTCCTTCTCGCCCCCCAGCAGATAGAAGACGGGCGCGTGCAGCTTGGTGAGGTGCTCCTTGGTGAGCGGAGGCATGCCCGGCAGCCCGCCGCCTCGTGCCCCACCACCAGCCTGCGCACCAGGCGCGGCTCCCGGGTTCCCGCCACCGCCCGGAGTTGCGCCGGCATTCAGGATTCCGCTGTCCACCACGAGCGTCGTCGAGACGCGGCGATCGCCCGACACCTCCAGCGCCTGGAGGCCGCCGCACGAGTGCCCGAAGACAGCGATTTTCGACACGTCAAGCTTGCCTTTGTAGGCGCTGTCATTGTCGCCGTTCTGGGCGATCGCCCAGTCCACGGCGGCCAGCAGCGTGTTGCCGCCG
>DASROF010000090.1:0-26984 GCA_035647075.1 Vicinamibacterales bacterium
GGCAGATGCCAGGGCGCGGCGATTTCGATCGGCGCGTGCTCGGCTCGTTCCTCGAGCATCTTGGCCGGGCGATTTACACCGGCGTCTACGAACCCGGCTCGAAGCTCGCCGACGCAAAAGGCTTCCGGACCGATGTTGTGCGCGACATCAAGGAACTCGCGGTTCCCATCGTCCGTTATCCGGGAGGCAACTTCGTCTCCGGCTACAACTGGCTCGATGGCGTGGGACCGAAGGGGCAGCGCCCGACCGTGCTCGAGCGGGCGTGGAATTCGATCGAGACCAATCAATTCGGCACCAACGACTTCATCGACTGGTGCCGGGCAGTCGGGACCGAACCGCTGCTCGGGATGAATTTCGGCACTGGGTCCGTCGAGATGGCGGTCGCGTATGCCGAGTACTGCAACCTCGAGCGCGGGTCGAAATGGAGCGAGCTCCGGCGCTCGCACGGGTACGAGCAGCCGCACAACGTGCGCTACTGGTGCCTCGGTAATGAGATGGACGGCAACTGGCAGATCGGCCAGCTGCAGGCGCGCGAGTACGGGCGCAAGGCTCGCGACGTCGCCAAGCAGATGCGCGTCATCGATCGCGGCGTGCAGTTGATCGCCTGCGGCTCGAGCGGCACCGGCATGTCCACCTACATGACCTGGGACCGTGAGGTGCTCGAGGAGTGCTACGACCAGGTCGACGGCATCTCGCTCCACGCCTACTACGGCAACACCCAGCCGCTCACCGGTAACCGGCCGCAGCGCTTCCTCGCGATGAACCTCGACATGGATCGCCAGATCCACGAGATCGCGGCGGTCTGTGACTACGTGCAGGCCCTGCGGAAGTCGAACAAGCGCCTGTGGCTGTCGTTCGATGAATGGAATGTCTGGTACCGCGCCCGTTCCGGCAACGCCACTGACGGCCGCAAGACGTTCGCGCCAAAGCTGCTCGAGGAGGTCTACAACCTCGAGGACGCGCTGCTGGTGGGCGGCTTCGTCAACACGCTGCTGCGGAACACCGATCGCGTCCGCGTGGCATGCCTTGCTCAGCTCGTCAACGTGATCGCCCCGTTGGTCACGAACGACACCGGTGTGCTGCGGCAAAGCATTTACTATCCGTACGCCTGGGGCATCAAGTACGCCCGCGGCCGGGTGCTCGATGTTCACGTGGAGACGGAGACCTACCCGATTACCGGCGCCGGCCTGCAGGCCGACTTTGCCCGCAACGAACAGGTGCCCTTCGTCGACGTCGTAGCAACCCTGGACACGCCGAACCGGCAGGCGAGTGTGCTGATGCTCAACCGCGACGTCGATGGAGAGCGCGAGGTCGTGCTCGAATGGGGTGACGTGACGCCGGCGCGCGTGATCGCCTGCGAGACGTTGACCGGGACGGACTTGAAGGCATTCAACACGTTCGAGCAACCCAAACGCGTGGTGCCGCAGAAGCTGGAGGCGCCAGCGCCAGGGTCCCGGATGACATTCAAGCTGCCGCCGCGCTCGTACTCCGTCGTGCAGCTGGCGACGACGTAGCCACGAAGGGCGCGAAAAACGTTGAGAGGAATCGCATGATCAAGGTGAGCGTGATGTACCCCAACACGCCGGGCGCCCGGTTCGACCATACGTACTACCGCGACACGCACATGCCGCTGGTGCAGGCCCGGATGGGAGAGCACTGCAAGTTCTACACGGTGGACAAAGGCCTCGAGGGAGGCTCTCCCGGCCAGCCCGCCACCTACGTGGCGATGTGTCACATCTTCTGTGACTCCGTAGGGGCCTTTGAGGCCGGCTTTGGTCCTCACGCGCAGGAAATCATGGCCGACATCGCGAACTACACAGACCAGACGCCGATCGTTCAGATCAGCGAGGTGGTCGTCGGCCGACCCTAGCCACGAGGGTCACGAAGGATATCGAAGGGGCAACGGTCCAGCTCATTTGCCTTCCTGCCGGATCGCCGTTAAGTACATGTAAAGAAAGTAAAAAGACGCGCCGGGCAGTTGCTGACTTCGTTTTGTCATTGGCGCGGTCTTCTAGGCGACGTACTCTCCTTTGACCCACACGTTCAGGCGGGAGGGACATGATCCGGATACCGACAACTGCGGTCAAAGTGGCGTCAGCCGTTTGTGTGATGGCCGGCGCCGTATTGAGCGCTCAGCAAGCACCGCCCGCAGCGGCGACATGCACCATCCACGGGACGATCACCGGGGTCGGCGGCCCATTGCCGGGCGTGGCCCTTACCCTGCGCCGTGGCGACACGGTCCAGTCCGCGGCGTCGACCGGCGTCGATGGGACCTTCAAGCTGACACTTCCAGACGCGTCGTATCAACTGACGGCGGAGCTCTTCGGATTCGACAAGACTCAGAAGGACGTCACTGTCAGCAAAGACGCGTGCGCGCAGACCGTCGATCTGACGATGACACTCACGCCGCGAGTCGCGAACTCGGTACCCAACGCTGGCCCATCGAGTGCGCCAGTGACGGGCCGTGGCGGACGCGGGGCCGGCCCTCGCGGCGGCCCGGCCGCGGCGAATGAAACGGCGCAAGCGGCCGCGCAGCGCCGGTTCGAATCGCTGGCGGTCAACGAGAACGCGGATACCCGGTCTCTGGATCCCAGCGTATTCGAGTCGGCGCAGACTGATCCCTCGAGCGTGACGCCACTCGGCTTCGGCTCGGAAGCACTGGCCGACGCTTTCGCCGTCACGGGGCAAGCGACACGGATCGACCAGGGCCAGTTGAACCAGCGGCGCGACGCGTTCAACCGCGGCGACTTCAATCTGGACAACATCGATCCACGCCTGTTGGCCCAATTCGGCGGCGCCGAGGCAATCCAGAACCTCATTCAGGGACGCGCCGGCGGCGGCAATCCGAACTTTCAGGGCGGCCGCGGTGGTGACTTCCAGGGTCGCGGCGGGTTTCCACCCGACGGCGGCGGCCGCGGCGGCCGCGGTAACCCGAACTTCCGCGGCGGTCAGCGAATTCAGGTCACTTCAAACTACACGTTCACCGGTTCCGCGCTGAACAGCGCGCCGATTCAGCTGCGCTCGGAAGTGAAGGGTGTCGAACCGAGGAACGCGAATCACAACTACAGTTTCACCACCCAGGTTCCGCTCAAGATCCCCGGCGTTTATAAAGATACGAACAACAGGACGACGTTCCAGGTCTCATACTCGGGTAGCACGGGCACAAACCCGTTCGATCAGTACGCGACGGTGCCAACCGACGCGATGCGCCTCGGCGACTTTTCTTCCGTCAGTACACCGATCATCGATCCCCTGACCGGCCAGCCGTTCCAGGGCAATCAGATTCCGTTCGAACGTATCAGCCCGCAGGCACTGGCGCTGCTGCAGTACTACCCGGCACCGACGCTGGATGGCACGACGCGCAACTATCACCGCGCGACGACGAATTTCTCCCGCCAGAATCAGGTGCAGTTCCGTCTCAATCACAACTTCACGCCGAACGCCGGTGGGCGCGGCGGCCGTGGTGGTCAGCAGGGATTCGCCGGTCGCGGCGGCCAGCAAGGCGGTCAGCAGGGCAATCGCGGACGAGGGGCGTTCAACACGCGCCTCAGCGTCAACATGAACCTGAACTTCCAGTATCAGGAGTCCGACAACGATCAGCTGAACGTCTTCACCACGCTGGGAGGAGCCCGCCAGACCCGCAACTGGAGCGTGTCGGATCAGTTCAACATTCAGAAGGGCCGCAACCAGTTCCGCGTGTCGGCCAACTTGAACCATTCGCAGTCGGGGTCGAACAACAACTTCAGCGGCGTCAACAACGTCGCCAACGAGATTGGAATCCTGGGGGTGTCCGACAGCCCGTTCGCCTGGGGCCTGCCACGTCTGAGCTTCTCCAGCATCACCGGCCTCAGCGATGTGAACCCCTCGAGTTCAATCGGCGACCGCTTCGGCACCAATGTCAACTGGAGCCACCCGTTCGGCAGACACCAGATCCAGGCCGGCGGTCTGTTCAACCACGACAGGACGACGACCAATAACGAGAGCAACGCGAACGGGCAGTTCGTGTTCACCGGAATCTACACCGGTGGCGGCAGCGCGCTCGGTGGAAGGAACGGCCTCGACTTTGCCGATTTCCTCCTCGGGATGCCGCAGCAGGCGACGATCGCCTACGGCCCTGGTGAGACGACGCTGACCGGACGGGATTTGGGGTTCTTCTTTCAGGACGAATGGCGGGCCCGCAGTAACCTGACCTTCAATCTCGGCGTGCGGTGGGATCTCCGCTATCCGTTCGTCGAGGAGCACGGTCATCTGGTCAACCTCGACGTCAATTCGGATTTCACCGCCGCGGAGCCGGTGGAGTCCGGCAGTACGGGCGAGTTCACCGGATCCTTCCCGCGAGCGCTGGTCGACAAGGACACCAACAACGTGTCTCCACGGCTGTCCGCGGCGTGGCGCGCTCCGGGCCAGTTCCAGTTACGCGGCAGCTGGGAGATTCAGTACAACGACAGTACCTACTCGGGGATCGCGCGCCGGCTTGCCCAGCAGCCGCCGTTCGCGACCACGGGCACGAACATCGGAGGATTGAGTCGTGCGCTGTTGATGGAGAACGCCCTGACCGGCATCGACATCAACGAAACCCGCAACAACTATGGCATCGACCGCGACTACGTCGTCGGTACCGCCGAGCAGGCGGTGGTCGGAGTCCAGCGTCAGCTGTTCCGCACTTATCAGGTCGGCGCACAGTACGGGCACACGATCGGTTCAAACCTCGAGATCGTGCGGGCGCCCAATCGCAATGCTGATGGCAGTCTCCGCATCGCGGATGCCCAACCCTTCACCTGGACGACGTCCGAAGGGCGCTCGGTCCTTGATTCCGTATCCCTCGATCTGCGAAAGAACGAGTCGCGGGGATTTGGCTACCAGCTTCAGTACACGTACGCCAGATCGCGCGACAACTCTCCGTCGCTCAGCGGCGGCGGCGGTGGCGCCAACGGCAACGTCGCGCAGGACGATCAGAACATCGACGCCGAATGGGCGAGGTCCAGCTTCGAACAGCGCCATCGGTTCACCGTGCAAGGAAGCTATCGCTTCCCGTTCGGTCCAAACGAAAAGTGGCTTCGGAATGGCGGCCTGTTTGGCGGTATCGCGGGTGGCTGGAGCGTCAACGCGAATTTCAGTGCCAACTCCGGGTCGCCGCTCACGGTCACGGTCAGCGGTGCGGCGCGGGACATCGCCAGCGGCATCAACGGCGCGTTGCGCGCGGACTACAACGGCGAACCGATAGCGATTGCCAATCCGACGATCGATCAATGGTTCAACACGGCGGCCTTCGCGGTGCCGGTGTCCGGCGCGTTCGGCTCCTCGCCGCGCAACATTCTCACCGGCCCGGGCTCGAAGAATCTGAACATGAACTTCAATCGCAATGTTCAGCTCGGCGGCAACCGGACGATGAGCATCAGGATGAATGTGAACAACATCCTGAACATGGCCAACTACCAGGGTGTGGATACCAACGTCAACTCGCCGACATTCGGGCAGATCCGCGGCGTGTCCGGTCAACGCCGGGCCACGCTGAATCTGCAATTCCGGTTCTAAAGGAAATGGCCAAGGTGTCCATGATTCAGAGAGTGGCTGGAGTGCCTAGGGTGCCACGGTTCATCGCGACGGCGCTGGTTCTGGCTCTCGCGGGCGCCGCTGGCCCATCGGCGCAACAAGGGCAGAAACCAGCCGACCAACCGCGGTTCGAAGGCGCGACGAGCATCACCCTCGTCTCGGTCGACGTCGTGGTTCGCGATTCCAAGGGGGAGGTTGTTCGCGGCCTGACGGCGAAGGACTTCACTGTCCTCGAAGACGGCAAGCCGCAGAAGATCGACAACTTCTCCTTCCAGGAGATCGCCACTTCGGCGCCGGCGGGCGCGCTGGACGTCCAGTTGCTGGACGGCCTGGAAGAGAAAGTCCGCGCTGAAGCGGCGCGTGCGGCAAGCGCCACCACGCCGACGCCAGAGGTGGTCGCTCCGGCGGGTGACCCGGCGGGCACGATGAACCGCCGGATGCTCACGATCATGTTCGACGTCAGCTCGATGCAGCCCGACGACGTGCAGCGCGCGGTGGAAGACGCGCGCGACTGGGTCGCCGAGAAGATGACTGCAGCCGACCTGGTTGCGCTCATCACGGTCGGCACCAGGCTCAACGTGCTGACCGACTTCACGTCAAGCAAAGAGGAGGCGCTCGCCGCGCTGCAGAAACTCGCCTACAACGAGGGAACCGAGGTCGATCCGCAGTCGTCCGCGACTGCCGCCACGGAAGCGGACGCCGCCGATTCGTCAACAACGACGACCGAGGCCGATGCGTTCCAGGAGTTCAACAACGACGTACGCCTGCGGGCATTGAAGACCGTGTGCCAGGAGCTGGCGCCGATCCAGCAGAAGAAGGCGCTCCTGTACTTCAGCGCGGGGATGAACCGCAGCGGTGAAGACAACCAGATCGAGCTGCGCAATGCGACCAGCACGTGCAACCGCGGCAACGTGTCGATTTATCCGGTCGATACACGGGGTCTGCAGGCGGTCGCCGCCGGCGGCTCGGCGACGAGCCGCGGGAACGGACGCTCGCTCCTGACCGGCAGCGGCATGCGTGGGTTCCAGCAAATCAACCAGTCGCAGGAGACGCTCACCACGCTGGCAGCCGATACCGGTGGGCGCGCCTTCACCGACACGAACGATTTTGGCGATGCGTTCGCACGAGTGCAGCGCGATCTTGCGGCCTACTACCTGCTTGGCTATTCGAGCACCAACCCGGCGCGCGACGGCAGGTTCCGCCGCATCACGGTTCGCGTGAACGCCAATCGTCCGGAACTGAAGGGCCTCAGCGTCGAGGCACGCCTGGGCTACTACGCGGGGCGCAGCTTTTCGAATACCAATAATCGCGACCGCGAAGCGCAGCTCGACGATCAACTGCAGGCAGCCGTGTCGTCGACTGACGTGCCGATGGTGGTCGGCACGGGGTACTTCCGCCAGCAGGGCGGCGGTCAGGGCCAGGACCCGCGCGATCCCCGCGCCAACAACCGCGGGTTCGAACGGTTCTATGTTCCGATCGCCGTAGCCGTTCCTGGATTTGCCGTGCCGGTGGCGGCCAACGCCACCGAGGTGCAGATCGACGTCAAAGGCGAGGTGCGCGACGAGCAGGGACGCGTCATCGGCCGCTTGCGCGAAACGATCAAGGTGCCCTCCGGCGGCGCCGAAACGCTCGCCGGCCGGCAGGTCTTCTATCAGTCCGGTCTGTCGCTGCCGCCTGGCCGCTTTGTGGTGAAGGTGGTGCTGCGTGAGAACACGGGCGGCGCTGTCGGCTCGTTCGAAGCACCGATTTTCGTGCCGCAGCTGAACGACAACAAAGTCATGAAGGTGAGCTCGGTCGTGATGAGCACGCAGGTGCAGAAGGCCGCGGCCGGACGCTCGGACAATCCGCTGGTCCGCGACGGCGTGCAACTGCTGCCGAACCTGACGCGCGCCGTCGGCCGCAATCAGAAGGTCTACTTCTACTACGAGGTCTACGACCCCGCCCTGACCGCGCAGAGTCCCGACCTGCGAACGAGCCTCGCGTTCTACCGCGGCGGCGTGAAGGTGTTCGAGACGCCGATGGTGCAGCGCACGATGATGGACGAGGAGGCGCGGAAGGCCGTCGTCTTCCAGTTCGAGGTTCCCGCGGAACAGTTCAAGCCGGGCACTTACACGTGCCAGATCAACATCGTTGACGCGATTGCCAGCACCGTGGCGTTCCCACGCCTCACGTTCGTCGTCATGGAATAGCCGGAAGAAACCGACGAGACACCCCGAGGCACCGAGATACTGAGTCTTGGTGCCTTTTTCATGTACGCGGCCAACCGCTGATGCGCCAGCGGCGTCGAACGGCTATGAGGATTGCGACAGCTCTATTCGTCGTTTCGGCGGCGCTGAGGGTGACCGCCCAGGACGGTCCGCCGCGGCCCGTTCCAACCACCTTCGAGGTTGCCTCCATCAAGTTGAACAAGGATGGTGGATCTGTCGCGGGCCTTCGTCGGATTCCAGGCGGCAGATTCGAGGCGACAAACATCCAGCTCGACGCGCTCATCAGCTTCGCCCACCAACTGCAGCCGTACGAGCTTCAGGGTGGTCCGCCGTGGCTGACGACGGACCGGTGGGACGTTCTCGCAAAGATCGACGGGGATCCGCCGCCGCGGCCACCTGGCGACCCGCGGCCCGACGCGATGATGCTGGCGACCCGCGCGCTGCTGGCTGACCGGTTCAAGCTGTCGATGCACCGCGACACACAGGACCTCGAGGTCTATCGACTCGTGATGGCGAGGGACGATCGGCGCCCGGGATCGGGATTGCGGCGATCCACGTACGACTGCGCGGGTTTGCTTCTGGCGCAGGATCAAGCGGTGAAGGGCGGGTCACCCCCGCCGGACCCGAACACGGCGGACCACATGGTGTGCGGTATGCGGGTCAGCGTGGGGCGAATCCAGTCTGGCGGCCGACCGATCGCGACGCTGCTCAATACCCTGACCGCGATGACCCAGCGGCGGGTGGTCGATGAAACAGGACTCACCGGAGAGTGGGAGTTCGACATCTCGTTCAACCCGCCCGCGCCACCATCCGGCATCGACGTGCCACCGGCGAACCTGGATGCGCCGTCGCTCTTTACGGTGCTGCAGGAGCAGCTGGGGCTGAAGCTCGAATCGACCCGGCTCCCGATGCCGGTGATGGTGGTTGACCGCGTCGAACGTCCGGTCGAGGACTGACGCAACCGATCCGACGTAGGGCGCCTTCTTCGGGAGCTACAATCTGGCCCGATGACTCCAGCCTCTGCACGACTGCACAAAGCCGTTCTGTTCGTGTTGCTCATCGCGCCCGCACTTGTCGCAGCGCAGGGCAATCTCGGCACCTACGAGGACCGCATCGCGGTCGAGGACGTGATGAACCGCTATGTGTGGGCGGTCGATTCGCTCGATGCGGACGGCTACGTCGCTGTGTTCACGGAAGATGCTGTCATCGATTCGAACGGCAGCTTCAGCAAGGGGCACGCGGAAATTCGCAAGGTCGTCACCGGCATGCTGCAACGCCAAGATGAGGCCAGGGCGAAGGGATTGCCCGCGCCGGCGCGTCTGTACCACGTAATCAGCAACGTCCGCATCACGTTCCCGAAGCCTGGCGAGGCGCTGCACCAGTCGTACTGGCAGACCGTGCGCCGCGACGCCGACGGCAGGATGATCGCCGCGGCCATGGGCCGCTCTGAGGACCATCTCGTCAGGCGCAATGGCAAGTGGCTGATTCAGTTCCGGAAGCTGACCGTGTTCACTGATTAGCGTAAGACGCAGCGGAGGAAACGGAGGAGACGGAGGAAACGGTTTTACAGGAGGAACGAAGGCAACGAAGACGAACGGAGTCTTTGTTGACCACGTCGCGGCTGTCGGCGTGCTTCGCACGCCGCCCAATCGAATGGCCCGCCGGATTCTCTCCGTGCGTCTCCGCGTCTCCGTGTCTCCGTGACTCCTGTGAAACCGTTTCCTCCGTCGTCCTCCGTTCTTTCAGTGGTATCTACGCTCGATGCGCCCACAACTGGTAGGAAGTGGGCGACGGATTCTGTCGCCCCGCTGGCGATGCCTCGCGGCTGGTCGTCTCGGCGGATCGTGCGCCTGTCCCGTCGAGGCTGCGTCGCAGCGAAGGCGGACTGATTGCGGCCGACGGCAAGGATCGACAACGCGCGGTAGCAGGACGGAAGCGCCCCGCGGTCTTATACTGGGGAACCGAAGCTGCACCTCTGCAGCTGATGAACACTGGAGATGAATATGCGAGTTCTCGCAATGATCCTGACGATGACGTTGTTGGCGGCCCCGGCATTCGCGGGAGACGTTGACGGCAAGTGGACCGGTTCGATGAGCACACCGGGCGGCGACTTCCCGATTACGTTCGTCTTCAAGGCTGCGGGCGACAAGCTGACCGGGACGATGCTCGGCATGGACGGCATGGAGATCCCGATCACCAACGGCAAGATCGAAGGCGACAAGATTTCCTACACCGTGACGGTCGATTTCGGCGGGATGGCCCTGGAGATGATCTACAAGGGAGTCGTCACGCCCACCGAGATCAAGCTCGATATGTCGGTTTTTGACATGCCGTTTGAACTCGTCGTGAAGAAGGAGAAGTAGCGCGCTCTGGCGCCTGTTCGATCCTGTGCTCGGCGCCGTCCTTCACGTGATCTCGTCGCCGCCACGCAGCCCAGCTGAGCGAGTAGAGTGGAACTCATGACGAGCAGGTGGCGCGGGTGGATTATCGTGGGTGCCGTTGCGGCCATTGTGGTGTCGGCGATGCCCACCCCGGTTCAGGCCGACGGCACAGAGTCGTCGGCGCAGCTGTCAGCCGCGCAGACGCAGTTCTACAACGGCCGTTACGCGGAGGCCGCGGCGGCGACCGCCGACCTGTGCAAGGCCGCTGTCGAAGCGCTTCCGGCCTGCGAGCTCCGGTCGTCCGCAATTCTGTTTCAGATTCGCCGGGCGATCGGCGAAGCGCCCGACAAGGACAAAGCGTTCAAGCAGTGCGCAGTGTGCGACGGTCTGTTCACGACGTTCATTACGGAAATACGCCAGGCGCAGGGTGTCGCGCGCGCGCATCTCAAGACGAATCCGGGAGACGAGCAGGCGCTGTTCTTCCTTGGCAAGTTGGACCTGAACTACGTCTGGCTGCAGCTCGGCACGCTGGGGCGGAGGACCGGGTTGGAGGAATACCGGGAAGCGCGCCGATCACTGGACGCGGTGCTGAAGCGGAATCCGGCCAACGTGCGCGCGAAAGTGGCCCGCGCGTGGATCGACTACATCGTCGACACGAAGATGCCGTTCGGCACGAAGTGGCTGCTGGGAGGCGGCAACAAGAAGAAGGGCCTGCAGTCCGTGCGCGAAGCGGCGGATGCCGAAGCGGACCTGTTCATACGGGCCGAGGCCGTCTTTGCTCTATGGGATATGCAGGTGCGGGAGAAGAACTTTAGCGGCGCGGCGGTGACAGCGCGGCGGCTCATCGCCGACTTCCCGGACAACGCGGACGTTCGCAAATTTCTGGATGCGCATCCCTGAGGGCTCGACCGACAGGCTTTATCCTTTCCCGAGAGATCCATGCTGAAGCTGTCCCGTTTCCTGAGGCCGTACCGCGGGCACGTGGCGATCGTGCTCGTCCTTGCACTCGCGCAGTCCGTCGGCGGGCTGCTGCCGCCGCGCCTGATGGCCGACATCGTTGACCGTGGCATCGTCCGCGGCGATCAGAACGTGATCCTCAAGGTCGGCGGCCTGATGCTGCTGATGTCGATCATCGCCACGCTCTGCGCCATCGCTGCCAGCTTCTTCTCGTCCAAGGTCGCCACCGGCTTCGGTCGGTCGCTGCGTGGCGCCGTCTTCGCCCGTGCCTCGCGGCTGTCGCTGCATCAGTTCGACCGGTTCGGCGCGGCCTCGCTCGTCACCCGCACGACCAATGACACGACGCAGGTGCAGCAGATGCTCATCATGCTGCTGACGATGTTCATCGCGGCGCCGATGATGGCGGCGGGCGGCATCATCCTGGCGCTCTCGCAGGATACCCAGCTCGCCTGGGTGCTGGTGGCGGTGATGCCGGTGATGGCGGTGATTTTCGGCGCGATCATGCGGGCCGCGGTGCCGCTGTCCACGGCGATGCAGGGCAAGGTCGATCGTCTGAATCTGGTACTTGGAGAGGGGCTGAGCGGTGTCCGCGTGATCCGGGCGTTCGATCGCGGCGCCCGTCAGCGCGAACGGTTCGACGCCGCGAACCTCGATGCGACGAACACCGCTGTCACCGTCAACCGGCTGATGGCCATCCTGATGCCGGCGCTGTTCCTGATGCTGAATTTCACCAGCCTCGCCATCATCTGGATCGCGAGTCACCGCATCGACCAGGGCCTGATGCCGGTCGGCGCGATGATCTCGTCGCTGCAGTATGCGATGCAGATTCTGTTCTCGGTGTTCATGGTGACGGCCGTCTTCGTGATGCTGCCTCGCGCATCGGCAGCGGCCGCTCGCCTCAACGAACTGCTCGACCTCACGCCCGACGTGGAGGACCCGGCTGACATCCGGTCCACCGAGGGCGGCAGCGCCGGGCAGGCGAGCCGCGGACACATCGAATTCCAGAACGTCACATTCCAGTATCCGGGAGCGGAGGAGCCGGCGCTGTCGGGTGTCTCGTTCACCGCTCATCCCGGCGAGGTCACGGCGATCATCGGCGGCACCGGCTCCGGCAAGTCCACCGTCGCCGGTCTGATCCCGCGCTTCTACGACGTCAACGCCGGACGGGTGCTGCTCGATGGCGTCGACGTGCGCGAATGCACTCAGGCCGACCTCCGCGCGCGAATCGGGTTCGTGCCGCAACGGGCCGTCCTGTTCAGCGGGACTGTGGCCGCGAACATCCGCTACGGTCGCGAGGACGCTACGGATGACGAAGTGCGACGGGCGGCGACCGTCGCGCAGGCGGCGGACTTCATCGACGCGATGACGGGCGGGTTCTCGGCGCCGATCGCCCAGGGCGGCATCAACCTCTCGGGCGGCCAGAAGCAGCGGCTGGCGATCGCGCGCGCCATCGTGCGGCGGCCGGACGTCTACGTGTTCGACGACAGCTTCTCGGCACTCGACGCCGCCACCGACGCGCGGCTGCGCGCCGCACTTCGGAACGAAACCGCCCACGCCACGGTTGTGATCGTGGCGCAGCGGATCAGCACGGTGATCAATGCGGACCGGATCATCGTGCTCGACAACGGCCAGGTGGTCGGCGTTGGCACCCACGCCGAGCTGCTCACAGCGAGCCCGGTCTATCGCGAGATCGTGGAATCACAGGTCTCCCTCGAAGAGGTCGCATGAGCACCCCGCCCCGTCCACCCGCTGGCGCCGCTCCCGGCGGAGCCGGATCGTCGATGCCGCCAGGCGTGCCGCCGCGGACGCCGCCTCCGATGTTTGGTCCCCCGCGGCCGATCGGCGGCCTGGGCGTGCCGACGCAAAAGGCCAAGGACTTCAAGGGCACGTTGCGGCGCCTCGCCGGCTACCTCCGTCCGCACCGCAATCAGATGGTGGTCATCGTCGTGGCCGGCGCGATCGGCACAGTGTTCAGCGTGGTGGGGCCGAAGGTCCTCGGGCTCGCGACGACGAAGATCTTCGAGGGGTACCTCGCGCGGCAGGCGGGCGTGCCGGGCGCGGGGATCGATTTCTCCTATATTGGTCGGATTCTCACGACCCTGATCGGGCTTTATCTGGTCGCCAATGCGTTCCAGTATTTGATGCAGTACCTGATGGCCGGGGTCGCGCAGAAGACCGTGTACGCCCTGCGCCAGGAGGTCGAAGCCAAGTTCGACCGGCTGCCGCTCAAGTTCTTCGACTCGCGCACCCACGGCGAGTTGATGAGCCGCGCTGTCAACGATCTCGACAGCATCAGCGGCACGCTGCAGGGGAACCTCACGCAGCTCCTGACCTCGGCCCTCACCCTGATCGGCGTTGTCGTCATGATGCTGACGATCAGCTGGATTCTGACGGTGACGATCGTGTTGACGCTGCCGCTGAGCATCGTGATCGTGGCGCGCATCGCCAAGCGATCGCAGAAGTTCTTCATGCAGCAGCAGATGGCGCTTGGCAAGCTGAATGGCCACGTCGCCGAGATGTATGCCGGCCACGCGATCGTCACCGCCTTTGGCCACGAGCAGAAATCGATCGCGCAGTTCGACGGGCTCAACGCCGACTACTACGAAGGCGCCTGGCGCGCGCAGTTCGTCACCGGGTTCATCTTCCCGATCATGATGTTCGTCGGCAATGTCGGGTTCGTGCTGATTGCGGTGATCGGCGGCATGCTCGTGGCGCGGCGCACGCTCCCGATCGGCGACGTGCAGGCCTTCATTCAGTACGGCCGGCAGTTTTCGATGCCGATCACGCAGTTGAGCGGGATCGCCAACATGATCCAGCTGACCGTCGTGGCGGCCGAGCGCGTGTTCGAGCTGCTTGACGAGCCCGAGGAAACGCCCGACGTGAGCAACGCCGTGGCACTCGACCGCCCGCGCGGCGCGGTGCAGTTCGACGCGGTGAGCTTCCGCTACAAGGCGGACGTGCCGCTGATCGACAATCTCTCCCTCGACGTCGCGCCCGGCAGCATGATTGCGATCGTCGGCCCCACAGGCGCCGGCAAGACGACGCTGGTCAACCTGCTGATGCGGTTCTACGACGTGGACGGCGGCGCGATCCGGATCGACGGCGTGGACATCCGGCAGGTGGCGCGCGGACGGTTGCGGCGAATGTTCGGCATGGTGCTGCAGGACACCTGGCTGTTTTCGGGCACCATCCGCGAGAACATCGCTTACGGCCGCGAGGGCGCGGACGACGCGGCCATCGTGCACGCCGCGCAGATGGCGCAGGCGGATCACTTCATTCGCACGCTGCCGGAGAACTATCAGACACCGATCAACGAGGAAGCCAGCAATCTGTCGCAGGGTCAGAAGCAGCTGCTGACCATCGCGCGCGCGTTCCTCGCCGATCCGGCCATCCTGATCCTGGACGAGGCCACGAGCAGCGTCGACACGCGGACGGAGATCCTGATCCAGCAGGCGATGGCCGAACTGATGCGCGGCCGCACGACGTTCGTCATCGCACACCGGCTGTCAACGGTTCGTAATGCGGACACCATCCTGGTGATGGAGGGCGGACGCATTGTGGAGCACGGCCGTCATCAGGATCTATTGGCGGCGAATGGGGCCTACGCCGCGCTCTACCACAGCCAGTTCGCCGGCCGCGCGCAGCTGGCAAGCGCATAGGTCGGACGCCGGTTTCAGGGAACGGAGCCTTCGGCGGCGCAATCGAACGGCCCTCTGTTCGTCTCTGTTTCTCCGTTCCTCCTGTGAAGACCGTTCCCTCCGTCTCCTCCGTTGCCTCTAGCGAGCAACCACGTCCAGCGTCGCAGTCAGCGTTGTCGCCGAGCTCGTCCCGACCATCACATCGAAACGCCCTGCTTCGACGATGCGCTGCATCTTTCGATCGATCAAGGACAGCTCGTCCGGGCCGAGGGTGAAGGTGACGCGCTTTGACTCGCCGGGCTTCAGGGTCACGCGCTCGAATCCACGCAGCTCCTTCACGGGCCGCGTCACCGAGCTGACCTGATCACGGATATACAGCTGCACCACTTCGTCACCAGCCCGCGTGCCGGTATTCGTCACGCGTACGCTCACGTCGGTTCGCCCGGTTGGCAAAATCGACGGTGAGGCGACTTGCAGGTCGGCCAGAGCGAACGTCGTGTAGCTCAGGCCGACGCCGAACGCCCACAGCGGCTCGCGGGTGAGATCGAGATGGCTGCGGAACGAGGTAGGCCGGCGGTCGTAGTAGACCGGCAGCTGGCCCGTAGCGCGGGGAAAGGTGATGGGCAGCTTGCCGCCGGGGTTCACGTCGCCAAACAGTACCTCGCCGATCGCGGTGCCGCCTTCCTGACCGGGATACCACGCTTCAAGAATCGCGGGCACGCGTGCCGCAACAGATGACAGCGCGAGCGGCCGCCCATTGATCAGCAGCGCGACCACCGGTTTGCCCGTCCCCAGCATTGCGTCCACCAGTTCCTGTTGATTGCTCATCAAGGTCAGGTCTGCGACGTCGCCCAGATGGTTGTCGGCCCATGCCTCACGCGACACCGACTCGTTCGTGCCGATGGCGAGCACGATCGCGTCTGCCTGCCGGGCGACGGCTACTGCTTCCTGGATGCGCGTCTTGTTGAGTGCCGGATCGCCGAGCACGACGGCGTCGGCACCCCAGTTCGCCTCATGCTCGGTGATGCGGACGCCTTCGGCGGTGATCACCTTGACGCCCGCGCGGGCCGCGTTCGTGATGCCGGTCAGCACGTCCACGCCGCGTCCCGGATTACGCGAGTAGCCGCCCAGATGCAGGCCTTTCGCATTCGGGCCGATCACGGCGAGCGTCCTGATGCGGCTGCGATCGAGCGGCAGGAGGCCGCCCTGGTTCTTGAGAAGCACGATCGACTTGCGCGCGGCGTCCAGCGCCACCGCCTGATGCGCGGCGGTGTTGGTCACCCGTTCGGCGCGATCGGGATCGACGTAGGGCTGCTCGAACAGTCCTGCCAGAAATTTCGCCCGCAGGATGCGCGCGACGGACCGGTCGATCATCGCTTGAGGAATGCGGCCGCGCTTCACGAGCGCTGCAAGCTCCGGGTACCCGTACGGATCCGGCAGTTCCAGATCGACACCCGCCTCGAGCGCCTGCGCTCCGGCGTCGGCCTTGTCCGCGGCGACTCGATGACGCGTCTGCATCTGCTCGATGCCGTAGTAGTCGGAGACCACCAGGCCGGTGAACCCCCACTCGCGGCGCAGGATGTCGGTGAGGAGCCACTGGTTCGCGTGCGAGGGGATGCCGTCCACTTCGTTGTAGCTTGGCATCACCGTGAATGCGCCCGCTCGCACGGCGACCTCGAACGGCACGAGCAGTTCGGCTCGCAACAGCCGCTCGGAGACGAGCGGCGGGGCCGTGTTGATCCCGCCTTCGTGCGAGCCATGACCGGCGAAATGCTTCAACGTTGCGAACACCTTGTCGTCCGCCAGCGGCAGCGCCGTTCCCTGGTAGCCGCGCACGGCTGCCAGTCCCATCCGGGAAACGAGGTACGGATCTTCGCCGTAGGTTTCCTCGATACGACCCCAGCGCGGATCGCGTCCGAGATCGACAACCGGCGAGAGCACGTGCTGCGCCCCGCGGGCACGTCCTTCGAGGGCCGCCACGCTCATCGTGCGTTCGATCAGCGACGGATCCCAGGTGCTGGCGAGGCCCATCGGCACGGGGAAGTGCGTGCCGCCAGGTGCTGTGAGACCGTGCAGGGCCTCTTCGTGAAACATCGCAGGAATGCCGAGCCGCGTGTTCTCAATCAGCCACCGCTGGACGGCGTTGACGAAGACCGCCTGCTCGCGCGCCGTGCGCACGTTCCGGTCGGCGGGTGCTCCGGCAATCTCGCTGGGTCGCGCTACCTCGCCGATGCCCTGGCCGAGCAGCGCCTGCGCCTTTGACGGATCGAACTCGCCACGCGCGTTCTGAATCTCGCGTTTCCTGTTCCAGATGCCCTGGAGCTGCGCCGCCTTCTCCTCGATCGTCATGCGGCCAAGAAGGTCCGCGACCCGCGCATCGACGGACGCGGTCTGCTGGCGATACAGCGGCGGCGCGTTCTGGGCGCTGAGGAACGAGACGGCGCCGAGCGTCAGGGCGGCCAGGGCGGTGAATCGGACAGCAAACATCAAGGATCTCCGTGCGGAATTATGCCCGCATGCGATTATGCCGGGCACGCATAACGACTATTCGCGATTGACACCACGTGACCCGAGCAGCCACTCTCATGGCGCCATTTCCTCTTGGCGAAAAAGACACCAGACCTCAATCTGCTGCCGATCGCTGTCGCCCTGTACGACGAGCTGAGTGTCAGCCGCGCGGCGCGGCAACTGGGCATGAGTCAGCCGGCGGTCAGCAAAGCGCTGCGCCGGCTCCGCGATACGTTCGACGACCCGCTCTTCGTTCGCGGGCCGAGCGGCATCGTGCCGACCCCGCGCGCGCACGCGATTGTGCGCGCGGCGCGGTCACACCTGCGTCACCTCCGGGAAGATCTCGTCAAGGACGAACATTTCGACGCCGACACCAGCACGCGGCCGATCACGCTCGCCTTGTCCGACATCGCCGAGATGGCGTTCCTCCCAGCCGTGCTGGAGCATCTGCGAAGCCATGCGCCGAAGAGTCCCGTCAGTACGGTGTCGGTATCTGATGCGCAGCTGGTCGAGGACCTCGAAAAGGGAGACATCGACCTGGCGGTCGGATATTACCCTGCGCTCAGCCTGCGCAACTTCCGCCAGCGCCGGCTCTCGAGACATGGCTTCGCCTGTCTCATGCGGACCGGGCACCCGTTGTGGAAAAGCCGCCTCACGGTGTCCGCGTTCCTCGCCGCCGAACATATCGTCGTCCGTCCTGAGCATCGCAGCCAGGAAGTGCTCGAGCGGTTCATCGAACGGCGGAAGATGAAGCGGAAGATCGCGATGTATACGTCGAACGTGCTCAGCGTGCCCTTCATCGTGATGGACTCGCAGTTGATCGCCACGCTGCCGTATGCCGTCGTGACGCGATTCGCGTCGCTGACGGATCGAGTGGCCGCGGCACTGGCGCCGTTCGACCTCACGTATGACCTGAAGCTGCATTGGCACCGCCGGTTCGACAAGGAACCGCGCAGCATCTGGCTGCGGGAGCAGCTTGCCGCGGTGTTCAAAGATCTGGAATGGTTGCCGCCGCCATCCGGGCCGGCGCCGTTTCTCGAGTCGTAGTGTCCGGCTGTAGCCGGACGTGTTGAAGCGAGCAAGCTGTAGTGTCCGGCTTTAGCCGGACCTGTGACGAGGGATCACGATGAACCGAACGAAGCCAACCCTGTTTCTCGTGGCGTCCGTCGTGGCGCTGATGGTCACTGCTGCAGACGGCCAGGCGCCGCAGGGCGGACGTGCCGGTGGACGAGGCGTACCACCAGGCGGTGGCCCGGGCCCTGGAGGACGTGGACCGGCAATGACCACACCGAAGGCGGCGATCCCGAACGCCAAGCCGGTGCGGTCGTGCGAAAGCCTCGCGTCCGTCGTGCTCCCGAACACCACGATCGAGTCCGCTGTGATCGATCCAGGCACTCCCGACGTCTGCCGCATCGTCGCGGTGACGACGCATCCACCGGCTGGAGACAGGGTGCGGATATGGGTTGCGATACCCACGTCGAACTGGAACGGCCGTTTTCTTGGGAACGGCGGAGGCGGGTTTTCCGGCGGCAACGCGGGAGCCGTCAATGCGCCTGCAGCCGCGGGCTATGCCGCGGGCGCAACCGACACCGGACACGAAGGGGCGAGCGGCAGCTTCGCTCTCGACGCCAACGGGCGGCTGAACTGGCAGCTCATTCGTGACAACGCCCACACCGGGATTCACGAGATGACCGTCACCGGTAAGGCCCTCACACAGGCGATGTACGGCGTCGCCCCGAAATATTCCTACTTCAGCGGCTGTTCCACCGGCGGACGACAGGGACTCAGCGAGGTGCAACGTTATCCGCAGGACTACAACGGGGTGGTCTCCGGAGCGCCTGCGATTAACTGGGACCGCTTCACGAACGCGCATCTGTGGGGCCCCGTTGTCATGAACGCCGCGAACAACCCGGTCGCGGCGTGCAAGCTCACAGCGGCTGTGGCCGCCGCGGTGGTCGCCTGCGACGCCATCGACGGCGTGACGGACGGAGTCATCGAAGACCCGAAGCGCTGCAACTACGATCCGAAACCGCTGATCGGGACCTCGGCTGGAGACTGCGGTGCGTTTACGGAAGGCGATGTGAACGTCATCCGGAAGCTCTGGGAAGGCCCGCGCAAGGGCGACGGCACCTTCCTCTGGTACGGACTACCGCGCGGCGCCGACATGAACGCTCTGTGGACCAGTCGGGGCACGCCGCTTCGGCCGGTGCCATTCGGCATCTCGATGGACTGGTTCCGGTATTTCCTGACACAGGATCCGAAGTTCGATGGCAACACACTGACGCCCGCGGGCTTCGAGCGGTTATGGGAACAGTCGCTCGAGCAGTACGGGAGTGTCTTCGCAACCGACAACGCGGACCTCACGACGTTCCGCGATCGCGGCGGCAAGGCGATCGTCTGGCACGGATGGGCCGATCAGCTCATCACCGCCGAAGGAACGGTCGATTACTACCACCGCGTGCAGCAGCAGATGGGTGGCGCGAAGAAGACGGCGGAATTCATCCGACTGTTCATGGCGCCGGGCGTCCAGCATTGCGGCGGTGGCGCAGGCCCGACGCCAGCGGGTCAGCTCGAGGCGCTGACGGCCTGGGTCGAGGAAAACAAGGCGCCCGAATCGCTGCTCGCGACGCGGCCGGCTCAGAACGGTCCGGCGCGGACGCGTCCGGTCTGCGCCTATCCGCTCGTCGCGAAGTACAAAGGTAGTGGCAGCACGGACGACGCCTCGAACTTCTCTTGCAGTACAGGATTCTGATCAACGCGTGACACAGAGAACCCAGGTAGGCATCGTCGGCGCCGGTCCGGCGGGGCTGCTGCTCGGCCAGTTGCTTCATCTGAACGGCATCGACTCGGTCATCGTCGAAGACCGCAGCCGTGAGCACGTCATCGACCGTGTGCGCGCCGGCGTGCTCGAGCAGGGAACCGTCGATCTGATGCACGCGATGGGTGTCGGCGCTGGAGTGCAGGAGGCCGGGCTTCGGCACGAGGGGCTGTACATCAGCTTTCTGGGTCAGCGGCATCGCATCAATCTGACGGAGCTCACCGGCGGAAAGGCGATCACGGTCTACGGACAGAACGAGGTCGTTCGCGACCTGATCGAGGCGAGAACCGTGACGCGGCGGCCGTTGTATTTCGAAGCAGAGCACGTCGCCGTGGACGATCTCGATTCGTCGCAGCCGCTGATCCGATTCCGGCATGAGGGTACGGACCACGAACTGCGGTGCGACTTCATTGCCGGCTGCGACGGCTTTCATGGCGTCTGCCGGCCGTCTGTTCCGGCTGGGGCGCTCACCGTCTATGAGCGCGAGTATCCATTCGGCTGGCTCGGGATTCTCGCGGACGCCGCACCCTCCTCTGAGGAACTCGTCTACACGTTGCACGAGCGCGGCTTCGCGCTCTTCAGCATGCGTTCGCCGAAAGTCACGCGCCTATATCTCCAGGTGCCTCCGAGCGAATCGATCGAGAACTGGTCGGATCAGGCGATCTGGGACGAGCTGCTGCGGCGCATGACGACGCGCGACGGGTGGACGCCGAACATTGGCCGGATCACTCAGAAGAGCGTGACGCCGATGCGGAGCTTCGTCGCGGCGCCGATGCGATACGGGAACCTGTTTCTGGCCGGGGACGCCGCGCACATCGTCCCGCCGACGGGCGCGAAGGGGTTGAACCTGGCAGCGTCGGACGTCGTGGTCCTCGCGCGGGCGCTCAAGGCATTCTACGAACGCGGAAGCAGCGACTGGCTGAACGAATACTCAGACACGTGTCTGCGCCGCGTGTGGAAGGCGCAGCGGTTCTCGTGGTGGATGACGTCAACGCTGCACCGTTCGCCCGACGAAACGGCCTTCGACCATCAGCGTCAGATCGCGGACCTCGATTACCTCACCAGCTCACCGGCCGCGATGACAAGCCTGGCCGAGCAATACGTCGGGTTGCCGATGGAAGTGTCGTTCGAGTCGGTTGGGCTGAAAGAGTGTCGCAGGGCCTGAGCATCTTGAAACGTGTGACCGCTGGTCAATCCCGTCGTCGAAAGCGCAGCATCTGGTTGCCGCCACGCTGGAACTCGTACGCCACGCGTTCGATTGAGACGTCGTAACCGCTCCCGCGCAGGAGATCCGCACAACCGTCGAGAAGCGGCGAACGTGCGCCGCCGAGTGCGAGCAACGGAAACACCCGCACTTCTGTCGCGACGCGTCCCAGCTCGAGGACTGAGGCGCGATGAAGAGTCTCACCGAGCTGGTCGCTGTACAGGAACAGCAGGTGCGAGCATAACGCCAGGTCGAACTCCCGGTCGGCAAACGGCAATGACGGAAGTTGCGCTGCGACGTATCGTCCCTGGCGGCCGCCTTCGGGATAGTCCGTCAGGAACTCGCGCATCGCGGCCATTCGCACGCGGCCAAGCTCCTCGACCGACGAGATCGTCTCCCACACGAACTCCCCTTCGTTCCGCCGGGTCTGTTCCAGGACCTGCTCGTAGGTCTGGTCAATGCGTCCACGAATCTCGTCCGTGCTCCACCGGTAGATCGGGTCGCACGAGACGACTGACGCTCCCAGACGGGTGGCGCGCGCGTTGAAACAGGCCGGCCCATCCCCGCACCCGAGGATTCGGCCAGCGAGATCCGCCTCGTTCATTCCGAACATCGCCAGGTACTCGTCAAACGATCGGCCCCACGGAACGACCTGGTCCAACGTGAACATGTCGTATTCTCTCCCTCCAGGAGACCGCAATGATCAGTTCCCTCATCGTGATGGCCGCGGCGGCGTTCCTGCAGCCCCCGGCATGTGCGGCACTCAAGACGCTCTCGTTGCCGAATGCGACGATTACCTCCGCGGAGTTCGTCGCCACGGGCGCAGCCTCGACCGGTCGGGCCGGGCGCGGTGGATCGAGCGAGCCGCTGCCCGCGCATTGCAAGGTCGCGGCGACGCTGACGCCATCAGCCGACTCACAGATCGAAATGGAGCTATGGCTGCCGGCCGAAGGCTGGAACGGCAAATTCCTGGCGATGGGCAACGGCGCATGGGCGGGCAACATCTCGCTTGACGCGATTGCTGTCGGATTGCGCCGGGGGTATGCCACCGCCTCAAACGACACTGGCCACACCGGTGGCAGTGCGTCGTTTGCCGTCGGCCATCCTGAGAAGCTCGTCGACTTCGCCTATCGCGCCATGCACGAGATGGCGGTGCAGTCGAAAACGATCATCCGTGCGTTCTACGGTCGCGCTCCGCAGCTCTCGTACTACCAGGGATGTTCCACCGGCGGCCGTCAGGGAATGATGGAGGCGCAGCGCTATCCCGAGGACTTCGACGCCATCATTGCGGGGGCCCCGGTCTACAACATGGTGCATCTCAACGTGTCGCAGGTGGGCCTGCAGGTCGAGATGCTGAAGAACCCGGAGCGCCTCGTTCCAGCGGAGAAGAAGACGATGTTCGCGAACGCCGTCGTGGCGGCGTGCGATGAACGCGACGGTGTGAAGGACGGCATCGTCAACAATCCGCGGGCCTGCACGTTCGATCCCGCGGTGCTTGCGTGCAAGGAAGGCGACCGCGCTGATTGTCTGACCGGCGCGCAGGTCGAGAGCGCGCGGAGCGTCTGGGCGGCGGTGAAGACGAAGAGCGGCGAGCTCGTCTATCCCGGACGATCGCCCGGCTTCGAGTCGGGCTGGCGCGTACCGGTGCCAGGGACGCCGCTCAATCCGCTCTTCACGGACATGCCGCGCTTTATCGGTCGCCAGGACGCGAACTGGGATCCGATGACGTTCGATCTCGAGAAAGATCTCGCCCTCGCGCTGAAGAACGCGGGTTTCGTCGAAGCGAACGACGCGAACCTCGCGAAGTTCAAGGCGCGTGGCGGCAAGCTGCTCCTGTACCACGGCTGGGCCGATCCCGGTCCGGCGCCGGAGAACACGATCAACTACTACGACGCGGTCAACAAGAAGCTTGGTGGGAAGCAGGACGACTGGATGCGCCTGTTCCTGATGCCGGGCGTTGGCCACTGCGGCGGCGGCGTCGGACCCGATCAGGCCGACTTCCTTGGCGCGCTCGAACAGTGGCGTGAGAAAGGTGTTGCGCCATCTCAGATCAATGCCTCACGGCCAGCGGGCAGGGGCGTATCGACACCCATGTCACGGCCGTTGTGTCCGTTCCCGCAGGTGGCTCGTTACAAGGGCTCGGGAAGCTCAAACGACGCCGCGAACTTCAGCTGTGCCGCCCCTTAGTCAGGGACGACACTCGAAGCTCGACGCGTCCTCCGGGTTGCCCTGACCGTTGTAGTGCGCGTGCAGCGGGTAGGCGCAAAGCGGCCGGCTGCGTCCGGGAAAGGCGCGACCGGTGGCAGTGAGGCTCTCCGGCGCGACGCCTTTCTCGACCCATTGCATGATCGCCGTCAGCGCGTCGAAGCTGTCGAGCGACGGCCCGCCACCGCAGTGACCCATGCCGGGCGACAGATACAGGCGGCTGAAGTTGCGCACCGGCTCGGGACCGCCGTTCGCCTTCGTCATCCGCTCGTAGTAGTCGATCGTGTCCTGCGCTGAGAACCACGGATCGCTGACGCCGTGGAAGAAGATCAACTTTCCGCCGCGTCCTGAAAATGTATTGAGGCTGGTCCACTGCGAGCTCGTTGAAATGGCGGCCGCTGGATCGGCCATCGCCCGCTCGACCGCTTCGTCGACGTTCATCCCGACGCCGGCGCCGCCCCCGCCGACCAGCTGCCCGCCATGGAGGAGCCCGGCGATGCCCTGAGTCTCGGCGAGACCGGTGTCGAAGAAGAATCCCGGATAGACCTGGCGGCCCTTGGAATCCTTCGGCCCGGCAAAGGCTTTCTCGAGCGCGGTTGCCTGCGCCATCGAGAGGCAGCCCTCGGCCTTGGCACCTTTGCAGACAAGCACCTTCGGATCGAACTTGCAGGCGTTGACGTTGAAGATCATCCCGTCCTTGACGCCGTCGCCCGCGTCGCAGGCGTTGATGATGCCGCTGATGACGACTTTCTTGTCGCTCTCCGATAGTGCATCACGCGTCACGGGCTGGCCCTGCGCGTTCTTCGGCGCGATCTCGTTCAGGGTTGCAGCCACCCAACGATCGCCGATGCCTGACATGTTCGTGCGCATTGCGGGTGCGCCAGCGATGACGCCGTCAAACTGCAACGGGTAACGCTGCGTCATCAGCATCGCCTCGCGGCCGCCGGTGGAACAGCCCGCGAAGTACGACTTGTCGGGGGCCTTGCCGTAGTGCTGCGCGATGATGCGCTTCGCGATCTCCGCGACGCGGCCGATCGCGGCATAGGCGAAATCGAGGTTCGCCTGCTGGTCCTGCATGAAGCCGCCATCGAAGGCGCCGCGGCCCTGGTGTCCGGTGTCGGTGCTGACGACGGCGAAGCCGCGTGCGAGTCCGGGAGTGGTGCCCGCGGCGGTGGCGCCGAGCGGCGCGCCAACGGATCCGTTGAGACCGCCGCCGCCCTGAAACAGGAAGCGTCCGTTCCAGTTTTCCGGGAGCGCGAGGGCGAACCCGATCCCGTAGGTCACGCCTGCGGCTCCGACACGGCGATCGATGACGCCGTCGAGTCGGCAGTACGCCGGGAGATTCGCCGGCGTCGCAGCGCCGCCGCGGCCGCCCGGCGTCGGTGCTCCGGCCGCAAACCATTCTGCTTTCGTCACCGATAGCGCAACGCCTGCGACCTGCAGCTGCTGCAGGGCAGCGCATGCGGTGGGGGTTGTCTTCGCGGCTGTTTGTGTCAGGGCCGTTGCCCCGCTCAGAAGCAGCAGACTCGTGACGACGAATGCGGTCCTCATGGCGCCAATGGTAGCCCGACGACCTTCTCCCGAGCATGAGAAGTCGCTTCCGTCGAAGGCGACGGAATGCAGTCACTTGCGTCCGCCGGCCGCGCGCTCCATGTCCTCGCGGAGCTTGTCGACCACCTTGTCCAACCCGGATCAAACGATCGATGGACGTGACCGAATCAGTTCGCCGCCGTGTTATCCCGTGGTTCGGCGCTTCTTCAGATATGCGCGGACGAACGGGCAGATCGCCACGACCCGCAGATGCTCGGCGTGCGCGCGCTCGAGGGCGAATTCGACGAGCGCGTCGCCGAGATGTCGCCCTCGAAGCTCCTCAGGCACTTCGGTATGAATCAACTCCAGCGTCTCCGGAGTCCGCTTGTAGATGAGGATGGCTGTGTGCCCGTCCGTCGTTAACTCGAAACGGCTGGTCTGGGCGTTGTCACCGACGGATGGCGTTTGACCCTGCGGCATGTGGTCAGCTTAGAACTTTTCTGTTGCAACCACCCGCGAGACCGCCCATCCTACCGCTGCCCGGGCTCCTCGACGAGCTCGCGGAGGAGGAATGCTCATGGTCGGCAGCATCGCTCTCATGCTCCTTGGCGCGGCGGCGTCACCAACGCCATGCGACGCTCTTGCCAGCGTCAAACTGGACAAGGCCACAATCACCAGCTCGGTATTGGTTCCCGAGGGACCAGTGCCGACACCCACGCCTGCGCGCAGTGCTCGCGGCAGGGGCGCCGGTGGCGGCGGCCGCGGCGACGCGGCGGCGGGACGTGGTCGAGGTGCCGCGGACGCAGGCGGACGTCAGGCCGCGGCCGGCCCGCGTGGAGGTGGCGCGCCGCCGGCGCCACGGACCATCCCGGAGCACTGCCGTGTCCAGCTCGTGCTCAAGCCATCGTCTGATTCCCTGATCAACATGGAGCTCTGGCTGCCGCCCGCGGAGAAGTGGAACGGCAAGTTCATGGGCGCGGGCAACGGCGGCTTCGCCGGCTCGATTCAGGGCATGACGAATGACATGCCGGCCGCGTTGCGCCTTGGCTATGCCACCGCGGGCACCGATACCGGTCACCAGGACGAAGGCGGCGAGTGGGCGATCGGTCATCCGGAAAAGATGATCGACTTCGGTTATCGCGCTACGCACGAGATGACGGTCAAGTCGAAGCAGCTCGTGAAGGCGTTCTACGACCGCGGGCCGCAGTTCTCGTATTTCAAGAGCTGCTCGACCGGTGGCCGTATGGCGATGATGGAGGCGCAGCGGTATCCGGACGACTACGACGGGATCATCGCCGGCGCGCTGGCCAACCGCCACATTCACATGTGGACCTCGGGTGTGGAACGGGCTGTCCAGCTCGCACGCAATCCCGACCAGGCGATTACCGCGGCACACGCGGCGCTGGTGAACAACCTGGTGATGAACACCTGCGACACGCTGAAGGAAGGGTTCCTCAACAACCCGCGCGCCTGCCACGTGGACTTCTCATCGCTGAAGTGTCAGGCGGGCAAAGCCGACAACACCTGCCTCACCGATCCTCAGTTGAAGACCGTCGAAACGTTTTACGGCGGTGTGAAGAATTCGAAGGGCGAGCTGATCTTCTCGGGACAGGCGCTTGGCAATCCGATCGGTGCCAGTCCGGCGAATCCAAATCCTGGCGCGGGCACGTTCGATCTCGTGCGTATCGCGTATAACGACAAGGACTTCCCCTGGGAGAAGTTCGAACTCGATCGCGACATGAAATTCCTCGACGAGAAGATCGGCTACGTGGATTCGGTCAATCCCGATTTGAGCAAGTTCAAGTCGAGCGGCGGCAAGCTGCTGCTGTACCACGGTTGGGGAGACACCGGGATCACGCCGGAAAACACGGTGCTGTACTACGAGTCGGTCCTCAACAAGATGGGGAAGAACCAGAGCGACTGGATGCGACTGTTCATGGAGCCCGGCATGGCGCACTGCGGCGGTGGCCCGGGCGTCAATAC
>DASROF010000091.1:0-21062 GCA_035647075.1 Vicinamibacterales bacterium
GAAGCTGATCGAGCGGTTCGCGCTGAACGACGACGGCAAGTCGCTGACCTATTCGGGGACCATTGACGATCCCGTCTACCTGACACAGCAGGCGCAGTGGTCGGGCAGACTCGAGTACCGGCCTGGAATGCCGCAGTCGAACCAGAAGTGCAACGTCGAGGTGGCGCGAAAGTTCCTCAGCGACTACTGATCTCAACCACGAAGACCGCGAAGAACACGAAGGTCGCGAAGAGAAGAACCGCAGATTGATTCTCTTCGCGGGCTTCGCGAACTTCGCGGTTAACGCTCTTTCAGCCCTGTAATCCGCACGACCGTATTCCAGTTTCGCGCGGTTGAGGCCACGCCGATTTCCTTGTCTGTCCACAGGCCCGGAAACCCGTACATCCCGTTTGGCTTCCTCCGGCTGACAATCAGCGCGTCACGCTCGTACATGCCGGGAACTTCAATGACTTCTTTCGGGATCGTGATCGGGAATGCCGGCAGCGCTTTCGGCTTCCCGCTGAGAAACAGCACGTACAGCTTGACGGTCTTGTCGTTGGCCATCGCGCCGAACGGCGCCGCTTCTATCAGGCGCTCCAGGTAGGGCAGCGTTCGAAACACGATCACCGGCTCCGCGCCGAGCAGAGCGCCGACCTTCTTCAGAATTCGATCGCGCATCGGTCCAAGCGATGCAGGCGCGTCGAAAATGACGTTTCCGCTCGCAATGACCGTGCGGACGTTCTTCGCGCCGGCGGCGGTGAACGCCTTCTGCAGATCGGCCATCTTGACCAACCCCTTGCCACCGACATTGACCGCTCGAAGAAACGCGACGTGCGTCATTGCACCTTGCACCTCTTGGACCGATAACGTCAGAACCGTTGGACCGACAGCGTCAGACGACTCGCACCGACTACGAACTCGCTTTCGCGCGAGGATGAGATCTCCGATACACGTCGAGCAACTGCGCCGAATTCACATGCGTATACCGCTGCGTCGTCGACAGCGCGACGTGGCCGAGCAGTTCCTGGATCGCGCGCAAATCCGCACCGCGCTCGAGCAGATGCGTGGCAAAGGAGTGCCGCAGCGCGTGCGGGCTGATCCCGAACCGCGTACTGCACAGACTGACGTAGCGGGCCACCAGCCGCTGCACGCTTCGGCCCGTCAGGCGGGAACCCCGGAAGTTAACGAACAACGCGTCACCCTTTGTCTTCGCGCCCTTCGCGCTCTTCGCGTCCTTCGCGGTTCCCAGCTGGCCGAGCAGCGCATTCCTGTCTTTCAGCCACCCCGCGAGCGCCTTCTTCGTCGTGTCGTTGAATGGAACAATCCGCTCCTTCGCGCCCTTCCCCATCACCCGCACCATCCGGGCGCTCAGGTTGACGTCCTCAACGTCGAGGCCGACAAGCTCGCTCAGGCGCAGGCCGGACGCGTAGAACAGCTCGAGGATCGCGCGGTCGCGGCAGCCGAGCGGATTGCTGGCGTCTGGAGTCGCCAGCAGCGTGGACATCTCGTCCATGGAGAGATGCGCCGGCACCTTCTGCTCGCGTTTCGGAGCGGCCGCCAGCGCGACGGGGTCACCCTCGATCCAGCCTTCGCGACGCATGAATCGCGTGAACGTCCGAAGCGCGGACAGCTTCCGCGATACAGAGGCACGTGCCTGGCCTTGCCGATACAGGTCCGCCATGAACGCACGTACCGCCGGCAGATCGATATCCACCGGCCGCAGCTCGGTGCCTTTCTTCCGCTGCTGCGCAGCCGTGAAGGCGAGGAATTGCGACAGGTCGCTGTCGTACGCCGCCACGGTGTGTGGCGAGGCGTTGCGATTCAGACGGAGGAACTCAAGGAAGGATCGGAGCTGCTCTTTCACCGAGCCAGTCCTCGAGGGCAGCCAGCGCGCGTTCAGAAGTCGCGGCCTTGCGGTCGCCTTTCTTGCTCGTCTTCCGCCTGGCGGAAGCCAATTTCGGATCCCCGATCCCGGATCCCCGAGCCCCAACAGGGTCCGGCGCCGGCATGATGCCGAAGGTGATGTTCGTCGGCTGATAGTTTTGCGGATCTGCGTGCGACACGTAATAGCCGAGCGCACCTATGGCGGTGGTGCGAGGCGGCGCCGACGGCTCCTCGCCAAGCACCAGCGCCGCAGCATTGCGGCCGGCAATCAGTCCCGACGCGGCTGACTCCACGTAGCCCTCGACGCCGGAGATCTGTCCCGCGAAGAACAGGTCACTACGCGCGCGCGTCTGCCACGTCTCGCGCAGCACGGTCGGGCCGTTGATGTAGGTATTGCGATGCACCATGCCGAACCGGACGAACTCCGCATGCTCCAGGCCCGGAATCATCGCCAGCACGCGCGCCTGCTCGCCCCACTTCAACTGCGTCTGGAAGCCGACCAGGCTGAAATGGTCGCCCGCGAGATTGTCCTGCCGCAGCTGCACCACGGCAAACGGCGTGCGGCCCGTGCGTGGATCGACGAGGCCAACCGGCTTCATCGGGCCGAAGCGCAACGTGTCGCGGCCGCGGTGCGCCATCACCTCGATCGGCAGACAGCCTTCGAAGAACTTCTCCTTGTCGAAGTCGTGAACAGTTGCTGATTCCGCCGAGACGACCGCGTCGTAGAAGCGGTTGTATTCCGATTCGGTCATCGGGCAGTTCAGATAGTCGCCTTCGCCATCGTCAACGCCGCAGGCGACGTCAGGCACTCCAGGCACTCCAGGCACTCCAGGCACCCCTAAAAGGGGTGCCCTACTGCTGTCGGACACGCCACGAAGACTCCGGCCCCAGCGAGACGCGCGAAAGACCTTCGTCCGGTCAATGGTCTCGGACAGAACGATGGGGCTGATCGCGTCATAGAAGTAGAGGTGATCGCCGCCGACGAGCGCCGCGATGTCCGCGGACAACAAGTCGGACGTCAGCGGACCAGTGGCGATCACGAGCGGAAACATGTCCGGGTCGTCCGGGATCCGCGCGACCTCTTCGCGGACGACGGTGATCAACGGATGCGCGGCGATCGCGTCGGTGATCGCCTGCGAGAAGCGCTCCCGATCGACAGCAAGTGCGGCGCCCGCGGGAACGCGATGCGCATCGGCGGCACGCATCACGAGCGAACCGAGCCGTCGCATTTCTTCCTTGAGCAATCCGACCGCGTTATCGAGCTTGTCGCCGCGGAATGAGTTCGTGCAGACGAGCTCCGCGAGGCCGCCGGTCTTGTGAACGGCGGTTGCGCGGACCGGCCGCATCTCGTGGAGAGTGACAGGCACGCCGCGAGACGCCGCCTGCCAGGCGGCCTCCGAGCCGGCGAGACCTCCTCCAATGATGTGGACCATCGGTGTGGGTCCGGCTGAAGCCGGACACTACGAGTTACGCGCCCGCGGCCTTGCGAGCCCGCGGCTTGGACCCTGTGCTCTTCGCCGCTCGTCTCTTGAACCCGCCGCGTCGCGGCATCGGCGCCGCGTCCTTGCGCGCGGCTAACAGCTCCACGGCTTGCTCGTAAGTCAACGCGTCCGGGTTCATCGTTTTCGGCAACGACGCGTTGAGGCTGCCATCCGTCACGTAAGGGCCGTAGCGACCGGACAGCAGCTTGATCGTCAGGCCGTCCTTCGCCAGCTCTTTGATCACCGTCTTGGCCGCCGACTGCCGCCGACGGGACTGCTTCGGCGCGAGGATCAGTGCGAGTGCGGCATCGAACGAGATCGAGAACACGTCGTCTTCCGATTCGAGTGACCGGAATTCGTCCTTGTGCTTCACGTACGGACCAAACCGACCGAAATTCGTGACGATCGGCTCGTTATCGTCCGGGTGCACGCCAACGACACGCGGAAGTGAGAGCAGCTTGAGCGCCTCCTCCAGCGTGACCGTCGACTCCGTCATCGCCCCTTGCAGCGACGATCGCTTCGGCTTCTCCACCACCTGGCCACGCGTCTTCTTTGCCGGTGGCTCCGGGGTTTCGCCCAGCTGAACGTACGCGCCGTAGCGTCCGTTCATGACATAGACGTTCTGACCTGTCGCTGGATCGACGCCAAGTGTGCGCGGCCCCTCCGCCTTCGCCCGCACCAGCTCCATCGCCTTGTCGACCGAGAGGTCGGCGGGGGCGATGTCATCTGGCAGCGATGCCGTCCGTCCCGGCCCACCCTCGCCAACCTGCACGAATGGGCCGAAGCGTCCGATGCGCACACGGACGGTCTCATTGCTCTCCGAATCGATGCCCAGATCGAGCAGCGGGTAATCCGCGTTCTCGGCGCCCTTCTCGGCCGCCGGCAACAATCCGCGATGCTTCTTCGTTCCGAAGTAAAACTGCTTCAGGAACTCGTTCGACTCGCGCTCGCCGCGTGAAATCTCGTCGAGGTCCTCTTCCATCTCCGCAGTGAAATCGGATTCGACGAAGTCGCCGAAGTGATCGCGCAACAGCTTCGTCACCGCGAACGCCGTGAAGCTGGGGACCAGCGCTTTGCCCTGACGGACCACGTAACCACGGCGAACAATCGTCGCGATCGTCGGCGCATACGTCGAGGGCCTGCCGATCCCCAGACGCTCCAGCTCTTTGATGAGGGACGCTTCGGTGAACCGCGCCGGCGGCGACGTCTCGTGACGCTTCGGGTCGAGGCCGAGCAGCACGATCGCGTCCTCGGCACCCTGTAATGGACGCCCTGCCTGATCTGCTCCGTGGATCTGATCGCCAACCTGACACTTCGGGAGGATCGCCTCCTGCTCTTCCAGCTCCGCGGCCGGATCGTCGCTGCCCTCGACGTAGGCGCGGCGGAATCCGGCAAACTCGATCGCTTTGCCACTGGCGGTCAGCACCGCCGTCTCGCCGCCAGGTCCCTTCGCAGAAATCTCGAGTGACGTGCGCAGCACGCGGGCGTCCACCATTTGCGACGCCATCGTGCGCTTCCAGACCAACTCGTAGAGCCGCAACTCGTCGCTGTCGAGCACACCCTCGAGCTGGCTCGGTGTGAGATTGAAGTTCGTTGGCCGGATCGCCTCGTGCGCTTCCTGTGCGTTCTTGACGCGAGTCTGATACCGGCGCGGGCCATCGTGGTACTCCGGCCCGAACATGCTGCGGATCACGCGCGACGATTCCTGCAGCGCCTTGTCCGACAGCGTGGTGGAGTCCGTGCGGTGATACGTGATCAACCCGCCCTGGCTATCCACAGCGTCCACGCCCTGAAACAACCGCTGCGCGATCTGCATCGTCCGCTCGGTGGCAAACCCAAGCTTGCGGCTCGCCTCCTGCGTCAACGTCGATGTCGTAAACGGGGGCGCCGGCCTTTCAACGCCTGGCTTCTGCTCGACCGAGGTGACCGTCCACGGCACGTTGGCGCGAAGCGCGTCAACGAGCGTGCCCGTTGCCTGCTCGTCGAGCAGACGCGCGGTCGCGTTCTTCAGCTCGCCGGTCGATGGATCGAAATCCTTCCCGCTGGCGATACGCTGATCCCCGACCCGGACGAGCGTGGCGATGAACTCACGTCCCTCGCCCTTGAGCGTGGCTGCGAGGTCCCAGTAGACGGCCGTTCGGAAGGCGCGCCGTTCTTCCTCACGCTCGACGATCAGGCGCACCGCGACGCTCTGGACCCGCCCTGCGCTCAAGCCTGTCTGCACCTTCTTCCAGAGCACCGGCGAGAGCGTGTAGCCGTAGAGGCGATCGAGAATTCGGCGGCTCTCCTGCGCGCGAACGAGGTTCTCGTTCACATCGCTCGGGTGTTCGAGCGCTTCCTTCACGGCTTCTTCCGTGATTTCGTGGAAGACGATGCGGTGGACAGGAACCCGCGGCTTCAACACCTGCGCGAGATGCCAGCTGATCGACTCGCCTTCGCGGTCAGGGTCAGTGGCCAGCAACAGCTCGGACGCGTCCTTGAGCGCGACCTTCAGGTGGGCCACCTGTTTCTTCTTGTCGCCGGGAACGACGTAATAGGGTGTGAAGTCCTGATCGACGTCGACACCAAGACGGCCCCAGTCCTTCTCCTTAATCTCTTTCGGAACTTCAGCAGCCGACTCCGGCAGATCGCGAATGTGTCCGAAGCTCGCCTCGACCCGGTATTTACTTCCGAGGAAGCGGCCCAGCGTCTTTGCTTTCGCGGGCGACTCGACGATGACAAGCGGTTTAGCCATTACGAAACGGAAATCACCTTCAAAACGAATTCACACTAACACGGTCGTTACTGGCGCATGAAACGGCCGCCCCCGACTCGGCGGACGAGTCCGCGCAGTTCCAGGGCCGCCAGAAGGGGCAGCAAGCGTGGTGCATCGAGGCCGCAGGCCTCCGCCAGCGCATCCACATCGTAGGCACATGCCGTATCCATCCGCCTCAGCACGGGATCCTCGGAACTCGTTGATCCGTTGTTACTTGCCTTCGCCACTGGGTCGTCTGGCGCGGTCCAGCCCAGACCGAGCTCGGCCACGATATCGTCGGCGCATTCGACAATCTTTGCTCCGTCCCTGATCAGCGCGTGTCCGCCCTTGTTGCGGCCACTCAGCACATTTCCTGGCACCGCCATCACGTCGCGCCCCTGCTCCGCCGCGCAGCTCGCCGTGATCAGTGATCCGGACTTGTCGGATGCTTCGATCACCACGACCGCGCGCGACAGGCCGCTGATCAACCGGTTTCTCATCGGAAAGTGAAAGTGAAGCGGCGGCGTGCCGGGCGGGTACTCGCTGACGACGAGTCCATCGGTCGTAATTTGCCTAGCCAGCTCCTTGTGTTCGGACGGATAGATATAGTCAACGCCCGATCCGAGGACGGCCACAGTCCGACCCGTCTCGAGCGCACCGCGATGCGCTGCCGAGTCAACGCCGCGGGCCAGCCCGCTGATGACTGTGATGCCGAGCGCCGCGAGGTCCGTGGCTAATCGACGCGCAGTTTCGATGGCGACTGACGAGGCGGCACGCGAGCCGACGATGGCGACCGCAGGCTGCGTCAAGCAGTCCAGCGAACCGCGATACCAGAGCGCTGGTGGCGCGTCGCTGATCGCCATCAATGCGAGCGGCATCAGAGGGTCGTTCCACGCCAGGACGCCGATGCCTGACTGCGCAGCGCGGAGGCGTAGGTCACGTGCGCGATCCAGCAGCGGCGAGGCACGTTCGACGAGTTCGGGGTCGGATTCAACCAGCCGGGCCGTTAGGCCGACGCGAGGAAGGTCTTCGAGTAATGACAGTGCAACCGCCTGATCGAGGGTCATGGCCGCTCCGGCCGCTGTTTGCGGCGATGATCAGGTGGTCCGTCCTGAGACGGCACGAGCCGGGCCCAGGATGGCATGCCACCTGGAGCGCCCGGCTCGAACGTAATTGTAAACTAGTTGCCGATAACGCCTTGCGCCTGCCGCGGGGGGGGTGCCATAGTGAGGCCACAGTGCGACTTCGCGCGATCATTGGCGCTTTGCTCCTGCTGGGAGTCGTTTCGTCACCCGTCCGCGCGGACGAACGCGGCGAGGCGAAAGAGCAGGTGAAATTCGGGATCAAAGTCGCCCAACTCGGGCTATGGCGCGAGGCGCTCGCCCACTGGGAACGCGCGATCAAACTCGATCCGACCTACGCGCCCGCCTATAACAACCTGGCCATAGGCTACGAGCAGCAGGGCGATTTCGAGAAGGCGCGCAACGCCTATCAGAAAGCGCTGGAGCTCAATCCGAGCAACCAGTACATCAAGCAGAACTACGAGCTGTTCAAAGAAATCAATGACCGCACGAATAAGCAGGACGGTCGTTAGCCTCGCTGCCGTCGCCGTGACGGCATGCACGAGCTTTTACGAGATCCCGATCGAGACGCCGATCAAGGCCAAGCTCGACGTCGGGGCATTTCAACGCGTGCTCGTCGCCGGATTCCTTGCCGGCGGCTCAGCAGACGATGTTGATGGGAATCTCGAGACGACGCGGCTGCTCCGCAGTCAGCTCCGCACGAAGTCCGAACTGCGCGTCATTGACGCAGATGTCCTCCCCCTGATGGAGGTCGCCGCCGGCGACCGGAAGGCCGACGGCGGGACGCCGCTTCCGAATCCAATCAAGGACGACAAGGACATCGATCAGTACGAGCACGTGTTCGCGGACGTTAATTACTGGAAAAAGATCGGCGAGGAATATCAGCAGCCGCTGATCGTCACCGGCACCGTGTTGTTTACGTCGCGTGCGCAAACGCAGATGCAGCAGCGTGAGCAGGAAGTGTTCGACACGCTGGGCCGCCGCCGTACGGTTGCGGAGCGTCGCCTCGTCGAGCGGAAGGGCTTCGGGTTATCCGGCCGGTTCGTCTTCATCGACGGCCGCACTGGAGCGACGCTTCACTCGCAGGGCTTCACGGAGTCGGTCCTGTACGACGCGAACCGCCAGACGCCGGCGCTCTCGTCCTACTTCGAGTTGATGGACAAGCTGATTCCGAACTTCCTCGCCACGCTGAGCAGCCAGAAGGTCAAAGGGACCCGTATCCTGTTGAATTAACAGGCGATCCTTGCCACTTCGGCCCGCCGTCTGTTAAGCTAAGTCCTTTGTTCAGCCCACTTTCATCGAGGTAGATCGTGTACGCGATTGTTCAGGCCAGAGGTCGCCAGCTCAAAGTCACTCCAGGCGCGGTCGTCGAAATTGACGGCGTGCCCGGTGAGAAGGGCTCGGAGTTCCAGTTCGAGCAGGTGCTGCTGGTTGAAAAGGACGCCGGCGACATCGTCGCGGGCGCGCCGTTTGTCGCCAACGCGAAGGTGCTCGGCGTAGTGGATGGTGAGGCGCGCGGTCCCAAGATTCGCGTGTTCAAGAAGAAGCGCCGCAAAGGATTCCGGAAGACACGCGGTCACCGCAGCTTCCTGACGCGCGTGCGCATCACGGATATTCAGATCTGAGGCAGTGCGGCACCCCTGTAGGGGCGCCCGACGGTTCAACATCATGGCTCATAAAAAAGGTCAGGGCAGCTCACGCAACGGCCGCGACAGCAATTCGCAGCGCCTCGGCGTGAAGCGTCACGACGGCAACGTGGTCACCGGCGGATCCATCCTGGTGCGTCAGAAGGGTCGTCGCTTCGAGCCGGGACTCAACGTCGGCCTCGGCAAGGATCACTCGCTCTTCGCGAAGGTTGACGGCAAGGTCCGCTTCGAAGACCACGGCAAGCACGGTCGCAAGATCAGCATTATCCCGGTCGCGACTGATTCATAGTCGACGGCGAGGATCTTGGGCCTGAACCAGCCCTTAGGCCTTGGGCCCTCGGCCTCAGGCCTTCCATGTTTGTAGACGAAGTAGATATCCACGTTCAGGCTGGCTCCGGCGGCAACGGCTGCCTGAGCTTTCGCCGCGAAAAGTTTGTACCGCGCGGTGGTCCTGACGGCGGCGACGGCGGCGGCGGCGGCTCGGTCTTCATCGTCGCAACCCCCACGAAGAACACGCTCGTCGATTTCCGTTTTCATCCTGAGTTCAAGGCACGACGCGGCCAGCACGGCCAGGGATCCAATCGCACCGGCCAGACCGCGGAGGACCTCGAGATCGGCGTGCCGCCCGGCACGCTCATATTCGAGAAGGATCCGGCCGGCGGCGAGATGCGACTGCTCGGCGACCTCGCCGAAGAGGGTCAGCGCATCCTCGTCGCGAAGGGGGGCCGCGGCGGGCGAGGCAACGCACGATTCGTCTCGTCCACCAATCGGGCGCCGCGGCGGACGGAGCCAGGCGAAGAGGGCGAAGAAAGGCAGCTGCAACTGCAGCTGAAGCTGATTGCGGACGTGGGTCTCATCGGGTTCCCCAACGCCGGCAAGTCCACGCTGATCTCGCGAATCTCCGCAGCGCGCCCGAAGATCGCCAACTACCCGTTCACCACACTCGTTCCCAACCTCGGCGTAGTGACGCTCGGCGACGATCGCAGCTTCGTCGTCGCCGACGTTCCGGGTTTGATCAAAGGCGCGCACGAAGGCACCGGCCTCGGACACCAGTTCCTGCGCCACATCGAACGAACGAAGGTCCTCGTGCATCTTGTGGACGTGTCGGGGGCGTCAGGGCGCGATCCCGTTGATGACTTCATCACCATCCTCGACGAACTGGAGCGGTTCTCTCCGACCGTGGCCGCGAAACCGCAGATCGTGGTCGCCAACAAGATGGACGCCGTGGACGACGTGGAGCGCGTGAAGGCGCTGGAACGTCGCGTCAAGAAACAGCGGCTGCCGTTCCTGAGGATCTCCGCCGCCACTGGTGAAGGCATTACTGCGCTGCTCGAGGCGGCGTGGAAAGAGATCGCGAAGGAGGTCCGGCTAAAGCCGGACACGACGTCGGAGATCCCGCTGAAGACGGACACGACGGGTGAAGAGTCGATCGACTTGCTCGGAGCCGCGCGACGGAACGCGCGCGTTCGCCGCAAGGCATGAGCACGGAGCGTCGCCTCGGCGTCCTTGGCGGCACGTTCGACCCGATTCACTACGGACACCTGCGCGCCGGCGAGGCCGCGGAACAGATGCTGCGGCTGGACGAGATCCGCGTCATCCCGGCCCACGATCCGCCGCACCGTCCCGTCGATCCGAAGGCCAGCACCTTTCACCGCTTCGCGATGGCCGCGCTGGCGATTGACGGACATGACACGTGGCGGTTGTCCGATGCCGAGCTGACGAGGACGGGCCCCTCGTATACCGCTCACACGCTGCGGGCGCTGCATGCTGACGGCTGGGAACCGTCGCAGATTTTTTTCATTCTCGGCTCCGATGCGTTTGCAGAAATTGCCACGTGGTATGACTTCCCCGCTGTGCTCGACGCCGCGAACTTCGTCGTCGTCGCCCGGCCGGGGACAACGCTGGAGGCGGCGTGGGAACGGATCGATCCGCGGGTTGGGGACGCGGCGGCGGCCGTGAAGCGCACGGCTTTTCATCTGCTCGACGCGGAGACGCCGGACGTTTCCTCCACCCTCATCCGCGCACGGCTCAATGGCGGACTGCCGATCGCGGACCTCGTGCCCCCGGCGGTCGCGCGTTACATTCAGAACCATCGACTCTACGTTGCAGGTCCGCCTGAAGGCGGACACTCCGACTCCTCATCAGCGGTCAACGACTTGCATGGCAAAACGGAACGTACCCACGGATAGCAGGCCTAAGGCCGCAGGCCCAAGGCCCAAGAAGGAAGGGCTAAGGCCGAAAACGGAAGGCCTAAGGCCGAAGGCCCAAGGCCTGAGAAAGCCCAAGGCGAAGGAACACTTTCCGAAGCCCGTGGCTGCCGCAATACGAGCAGCGCTCGATAAGAAGGCCGAGGATGTCGTGGTGCTGGACCTGCGCAAGGCCCAGGGGTTTACGGATTTCTTCGTCATCTGCACGGGCGGCAACGTGCGGCAGATTACGGCAATCGCAGACGGCGTCCGCGACACTCTGAAACGTGACCTCGATGAGCGTCCGACGCTGATGGAAGGCATCGATCGTTCGGAATGGATTCTGCTCGACTACTTCAACTTCGTCGTGCACGTCTTCAGTCGCGACTGCCGCGCGTTCTACGGGCTGGAGCGTCTCTGGGGCAACGCGGAGCGGCACGAAATCTCCGACTGATGGACGGGCTGTCTGTTGTCCGGCTGAAGCCGGACACTGCATGAAGCTCACCGCCGTCAGTCGGCCGATGCGCGACCTGCTGCGGCAGGCCCGTCGCTACGCAGCGGTCGATGCCACGGTCTTCATTACCGGCGAAACCGGCGTCGGCAAGGACGCCCTCGCCCGCTTTCTCCACGCCTCTGGTCCGCGGCGCCGCGAACCGTTCATCACGGTGGACTGTCCTGCCCTGCCTGAGACGCTGGTGGAGGCAGAACTGTTCGGACACGAACGGGGCGCCTTCACCGACGCCACAATCGCGCGGCCCGGCCGCTTCGAGCTCGCCGGCCGCGGCACCGTGTATCTCGATGCCGTCACGCGCCTGTCCCACGCCGCTCAGGGCGCGCTGTTGCGAGTCGTCGAGGAACGTCGCGTCACCAGGCTTGGAGGCACGACTGGAACGGATGTGCGGGCGCGCATCATCGCGTCCTCGGCAACGGACGTGGAGGATGCCGTCCGCGACGGATCCCTCCGCGCCGACCTCTTTCATCGGTTGAGTGTGCTGCCGGTTCGCCTGCCGCCGCTGCGCGAACGTCCGGACGATATCCTCCCGCTCGCGCGCGCCTGTCTGTCTGAAGTCGCGGAACGCCTCGAGCGACAGCCGCCGCGTCTGACGGCGGACGCTGAGGACGCCCTGGTCCGGTACCACTGGCCGGGTAACGTCCGCGAACTGCGCCATGTCCTCGAGCGCGTGCTCCTCGCCGGTGTGGGCAACGAAATTCCCGCAAACCTGCTGCCGATGGAGGTATTGGAAGGACAGGAGGCGTACCTCGCGCCTGGTGTCCACGCGCGTCCGACGCTCGACGACGTTGAGCGCCGCTACATCGAGCTCACCTTGACCTATGCGCGCGGCAATCAGACCCGCGCGGCCGCCATCCTCGGCATCAGCCGGAAGGCATTATGGGAAAAGCGGAAGCGGTTCGGGCTGCGCTGAGAACGACCAGCGACGCGCTAATCGCCGCCTGTCTGGCGCCAGCGTGTGCGTGTTGCCACCAGATGCTGGAGTCTCCGCTGGAGGGAGCCGTCTGCGCGCGGTGCTGGGCAGACGCGAGGGCATCCGATGGCCGCTATGACGGCGCTCTGCGCCACCTGATTCACGCACTGAAATACGAAGGTCGGCGTTCGCTCGCCCGTCCATTGGCGGACTTGCTGGAACAGCGGAATCGCGCATCGCTGGAAGACGCACGGTGTGTGGTGCCGGTGCCGCTCTTTGCCTGGCGGCGGCTACGGCGTGGCTTCAATCAGGCGTCTGATCTGGCTGCGCATCTCCAGCGTCCGGTCGTGCACGCGCTGTGGCGCCGGCGGCCGACGATGTCCCAGACGGGGCTGACGGCCTCTCAAAGGCGGGTCAACGTGCATGGCGCCTTTCGGCTCTCGCCGTTCCTGTCCTCAGAGACACGTGCCCGCTTCATCTGCGACGCGGTGGTCGTGATCGTTGACGACGTGATGACGACGGGGGCGACGTCGAATGCGTGTGTGGACGTGTTGATGAGCGCAGGCGCGCGCGACGTGCGCGTGATCACGCTGGCGCGCGCTTAGTACGTAGGGCTCGCGTTCGGGACTTCAGAAGGAGATTACATGGCCCACGTGGACATTCAGATTACGACCGACCCCGCACGGGTCGACGTGGACCTCGTACACCGGTTCTTGAGCGAGTCATCGTACTGGGCTCGTGGCCGCAGCCGTGACGTCGTCCTCCGATCGATTCAGAATTCTCTCTGTTTCACGCTCCTCGTCGATGACCAGCAGGTTGGTTTCGCACGAGTGGCCACTGACCGGGCAGTATTTGGCTACCTGAACCCCGCACACAATCGCCAAACCACATTCACATCGACTATCGCCCTGCCTGCGATGAGAACTGGTAAGAGGGAACCATGACTACGAGTTTGGCGGTCGTTGCCTTTGCGGCTCTCATGGCGCTTCAAGGAAGCGCTGCAGAGTTGGCTGCGCGCCTGTCTGGCCCTGACTTAGTAACTCGTGTCCAAGCCGCGAACCGGTTCGAACCACTCCTCAAGGATCAGCCCGAAGTGCTTGGTGACCGCGCCGTGCAGGATTCCCTCATTGCAGCCCTCGAGACCGAAAACGCGTTGATCGTGAAGAACTGGAATGCGGTCACGACCGGTCAGAAGCCACTGTTCGAAGAGGGCTACGGCGAGCACTATTCGCGAATCCTCCGCTGGGCGAACGGGATTCGCGCGGAATCGGACTTGACGGGCGGGCGTCGTGTCCGCTTACTACGGGCATTAGTACTCGCCAGTTATAACGGCGATTCCCCGTTCGCGAAAGACCTCGCCTCGGAGGGAGAAGATATCGTCCCGTACGTTCTTGAAGTGGTGAGGTCCCCGATTGGCCCCAACCGATGGAACGGCCTCGATCTGATTGGGCTGCTGTTTGCGCGCGCCGATGCTCGAACGCTGAAGAGGCCTTTAACAGCCAACACTCGTGAATTGCTGCGTTCCAACGCGCGTGAAGGGCTGCAAGACCCAGCGCCGGATGTGCGACGCCACGCGGTGCAGGCGGTTGTGCAAGCTAACGACACCGCGGCGATTCCACTCCTACGCTACATGGCCGAAAAGGACGTCGACGCCAAGGGGAAATGGTCGGTGCGGGCGCTCGCCGCCGAAGGCGTCACGCGTCTGCAGCAATCACGTTAATCATCGGCCTCTGCCGGCGTCACGTCGTCGCTTCGACGTTGTCCGTTAGTGCGGCGAGTTCCTCACGATCCGGACTCGTAGCCGTGCAATCGTGAGAGCCGACCGGTGACGTCGACACTTGTTTCGTCGTCGTCGATGAGGAGTAGCCGCCCGAACTCCGAACGGATTCTCCGAAAAGGCTGTCGCGAACGCTATCAAACGTATCCGCGCCAGCGCGAGCGTCCTCGCGTGTGTGGACGTGTTGATGAGTGCGGGCGCGCGCGACGTGCGCGTGATCACGCTGGCGAGAGCCTGAAAGGCCCGTCGGGGCCGACCTTCAGGGGCACTGTCTCAGTTTGCCCCTCGACCTATTCGGCCGGTGGAAGCTGCTTCTTCTTCTGCCGCGCCGGTTTGTCGAGCTGCGTGAACTCTTTGGCGGCCTGCTTTAGGTTCTTGCGGACATCTTTGATGTCGCTGCTCAGCGGGATATGCTCTGGCGGTTTGCCGTCGCTGTCGATCATGATCTTCCGCACCTTCCGGCCAACCTCGAAGGCGACGGTTTCTGCTGGGGACTGCCCATAAACCCGCTCGGACTTCAATCGCGCTTCCGTCTCGGTTAGCCGAAAGAGGTTGCCGGCGAGTTCGCGCTTGTCCATGAAGTCGAGGAGCGTTCGACCGGCTCATCTTAGCCGCCCTTGCTGGGCCACCCTTCAGGCCACCCCGTCGGCCAAGTGCGACGGCCAACGGATCCTTACCTTCGGCCTCAGCCTGCTTGAACATCTGCTTCAGGACATTGGCTGCGCTCAGGTTCGGATCTGAGATTTCCTTGCGTGACCGCTTTTGGCATACGGGCAGCATCGCACCACCGGCCGATAAGATTCAAACGTGGAGTTCGTTTACATCCTCACCGTAGTCGCCGCAGGGTTATTCGTTGGGGCCAAAGTGTTCGAGAAGGTCGGGAACGACGCCGCGCGCATCACCGGCTGGAAGGACCTTCAGCGCGGCGTCATCGTGTTCCTGATTGCCTTGGCTTTCGGCGGATTGGGCGCGCTCTCAGAGAGAGTCGATTCGCTATTGCTGCGGTGGTTTGCATTTGTGGGGGTGCTGGCGTCCCTAACCTATTCAGCGCTTCATCACTATGTCCGGCTTCGCGGTAAATCACTGTAACGAGACTGCGCCAGTCTGGGCGCGGAAGAAGAAGGCAAAGAAGCGGTAGATGACCCGGAAGAGGCTGTCCAGAATCGTGGGATCGTTCGCTCTGGCCTTATGGCTGGCAGCGGCATGGGTCTACACCGATTACGCGTTCAGTCGCCCGAAGCAGCCCATTCCAGAGGAAGGGCGAGTCTGGGAGATCAGCAACCACGGCGACAGTCGCTACGTCACCACGTCTGAATACTTGCTGTGGTTCGGACTGGCAATAGTCGGTATCGGGGCTACCGGGGCCAGCATGTGGCTCTACCAATCAGCAACCGATCAAGAGGGTCCAAAGCTAACTAAGAATTGACCTCATGCACACGTTTTCGGGAGGTCCGAATGGGTTGTCAAACACCGAATTACCAATTTCAAACTGAGACAGTGTTCCTTCAGGTCGGTCCTAAACGAGCATTCACGACTTTCCAAACGTCCGTCGCGACCATCTCGCGGTCTCGATTGGCGTTGGCCCTCTACCGAATCGATCACGAGCATTTCCACCGAACCTCGTGATGCTTCAGCGCGACGGCGCGTTCGTCCGTGCGTTCCATGGCCATTCGCCCAAGTCGCGCCCAGTACGGACAACGCCCTCATAGAATTTTTTGTTGTTCTCCGCACGATCGATGCGTCCTTCGCATCCTCGCATCGGACGCAGACGACATCGAGATGACAGTGATGGCCGTCGTAGAACTCGTCGGACTTCGCGACGCGATATTTGATCGCTGCCCCTAACGCCACTCTTCGCTTGATTCGTCATCAGCAGGGGCGCATCTTACCGCCGGTTCCAAAACAATCTCGCACGTCATCAAGTGGAGGGCGCACATGACGGCGCTTCAACGAGCAAAAAGCATTCTCGAAACCCTGAGCACCGTTCTGGTCATCGTGGCGGCATCCGGATTGATCTGGACGATGTTCAATCGGAAGCCTGCTGCGGCGGCGGCGCCGCCCCCACCTACCAGCGACGTGAAAGCAACAATCGACGCCACGCACCTCACACACGTGGCAGGTTCGGGGTCAATCGCCATCGTGGAGTTCTCTGACTTCCAGTGCCCGTTCTGTGCGAGGCATGCGACTGAGACGCTCCCGGCGTTGAGGAAGGATCTGATTGATTCGGGCAAGGCGAGGTACATCATGCTGAACCTTCCGCTTGCGATGCACCCCCAAGCGATCCCAGCGGCCGAAGCCGCGGAATGCGCCGCCGCGCAAGGAAAGTATTGGGAGATGCACGATCTTTTGTTCGAGAAGCAGAAGGAGTTAGCCAACGCCGATTACATGGCGTATGCCAGAAGGCTGGGACTCGATGCGGAACGATACGCCACTTGTCTGAGTGATGACCGCACGATGGCGAAAATCAAGGCCGACGAGAAAGAGGCAGAACGTCTCGGAGTGAATACAACCCCTGCGCTCTTTGTCGGACGCGTGCGTCCAGATGGTGGCGTGGATCTACTGCGCCGCGTAAACGGCGCGCGCCCCTTGTCGGTGTTCACCGACGAAGTTGCGAAGTTAAAAGGATGAATCCAATGCTTGTGTGGTCGGTCACGGAAATCAGTAGGAGGATGGCATGACGCATTTGAGACTGAGTCCTTGGTTTCGGCTGTTAACCGCGGCGGTATTCCTGATGGCGATTGTTCTCTTGCGTAGCGACGTGGTGTTCGCAGACGACCCCGTGCCAGGTACTTGCGATGACCCATACGTATACCAGCCTTATGGCTGCACGTATTACGTGGGTGACGACCCTTGGTGCGCGCCGACGGGCATGCATCTTCGCGACGAGACACAAACGCCGACGTTCTGTGGTTACTGCATCTGCTTCGGCATTTGGCAATGCGGCTTTTACCCCGAGAGCTGCTAACATTCGCGCAAGTAGAGTCCTCATCAGCGAGGGCCGAAACTTCGCTGATGAGTCCTTCGGTGGCGAGAACACCCAAACCAAGAATAGAGGTGAGACCGGTGCCTCGACGGAGTCCGCTCCGATTCCTTGCGCTCCCGATCTGTGTCGCGACGATCGCCGTCCCGTTCCAGACGCTTGCCAAAGCCGGGTTCCAGGATACCGCCCGCCGATTTGATGTCGCGTCCATTAAGGAAAACAACAGAATGCCCGCCGATATGGGTGCCGCATTCAATGAGTCTCCGTCCGGTATCACAATACTAAACGCGACATTCTTGCGAATCCTGAGCTGGGCATCAGGGTTTCAGGAGCGAGACATAACTGGTGGACCTGCGTGGATTCGGTCAACGCGCTTTGACGTCGTCGCGAAAACGGATGGAGTCCCGATCACTCGCAGCGACTTGGTCGAGATGACAATGGAGCTCCTGCGCGACCGATTTAAGCTAAGAATCGAATCCGAGTATGTCGATCGCCCTGTTTATGCCCTTGTGCTCTCACGTAAAGACGGTCGACTTGGAGAAGGCCTTCAAGTGTCCAGTTCCAATTGCGAGAACGGTAAACGAAGCGCACCAATCGTTACGGAACGTCAAAGTAACTACGTCGTGAAAGGATGTGGAATCGCTGTTGTCGGGGGCAGTGGAAGCGTTGCCCTGTTGCATGGTATGCGAGCGACGATGACCCAGCTCGCGAAAACGCTGTCGCGGGACGCCGTGGCCGATCTCGGTCGGCCCGTCATAGATGAAACAGGCCTAACAGGAGAGTACGACTTTACGTTGAAAGCCGCGCCTGACCCGCTGGGGCCGCCGGCGTCTAATCTGCCGCAGAACTTTTGGTTCCACAGTGCGCTGAACGTACAGCTCGGCCTTAAGCTCGAAGAACGTGATCGCGGGCGCGTTGAAATCCTGGCAATTCGCGATGTTCAACAGCCTTCAGAGAACTAAGTCGGGCCTGAAACTCCACTGGGGGCGGCAACAGCCCGCCGAGCACCTGCACAAACGTCAGATGCGTGGGCGGAAGCCGGTTAGTCACAGGAACTGTTGATACCGATGGAAACGTGTTGGAAGCTGTTGAAGGCAGGTCGCTTAGGTTACGTGATTCAACAGCGAACCACTAGGATCAACAAGTTTCAACACCCCTGACCCCCAGTCAGATGTACGTCCAGGCCCTACCTGACCCGAGGACTCACGATCTTCCAGACATCCACCGCCACGGCCTCTCGATCGCGGTTCGCGTCGAGCGTCGTCCAGCCAGCCGTAGCAGCCTGCCGCATGTAGCTCCCGCGCACGCGACCGAGCAGGGCCAGGTCGCGTTCGTACTTGTCGCGGTCAGCCGTCTTCCGGCTCGCCGACACCTCCGGATCGATGTCGAGCAGAAAGGTGATGTCGGGTTGCGGCAGATACTTCTGCACGTCGATGAGCCACGCGGGATCGAGTCCCTGCGCCTCACCGTAAGCGATGCTGGATGCGAGGTACCGGTCACAAATCAGCACCGTGCCGCGGCCGAGCTCGAACTCGATCTGCGGTTTCCACTCATAGCGGTTCGCGACATAGAGCAGCTGCATGACATCAGGACCGTAGTCGCGGTCGCCCTGCAGCGCGCGGCCGATCTCGGTTCCGATGGCGGTGTCGTAGGCGGGAAACGACAGAAGTCGTACGAGACGACCGGCCTCGACGACCCGATCGCGCAGCCTCTCGGCCTGCGTCTGCTTGCCACTCTGGTCAAGCCCTTCGAAGGCGATGAGCAGGCCGCGCATCACGTCTCCAACGCCAACACGTCGTCGAGCGTCTGGCGCCGCCGGATCACCGACCACTGCCCGTCATCAACAAGCACTTCGGGCGCGAGCAGGCGACGGTTGTAGTTCGAGGCCATGACGGCGCCGTAGGCGCCGGTGTCGAGAATGGCCACCAGATCATCGACGCACAGATCCGGCAGCGGTCGTTCTCGCGCAAACACGTCGCTGCTCTCGCAGATCGGGCCGACGACGTCCCACGGCGTCTCGGCAGTCTGCCGTGGCGACACGGGAACGATACGGTGGAAGGAACCGTAAAGCGCCGGTCGCATCAACTCGGTCATGCCGGTATCGAGCACAGCAAACTGGCGGCCGTCCGGATACCGTTTCACATCGACGATGCGCGCAATCAATGCGCCCGAGTGCCCGACAACCGCTCGACCGGGCTCGAGAACAACCGGAATGTTCGCGCGACGGAGCTCGGGCAGCACGGCCGCGGCATATTCAGCCGGCGTGATCATCGGCCGCCCTTCGTAGGCGATCCCCAGGCCACCTCCGAGGTCGACGTGCTCGAGCGGAACCCCGTCGTCGCGCAACTCCAGCGCGAGCGTGGTCAACGTGGCGGCGGCACGGCGCAACGGTTCGGCCGTGGTGATCTGCGACCCGATGTGGAGATGCACGCCGACGAACTGCAGGCTCTTCTCGTTGCGCCTGTCACGGTAGATACCGCGCGCATCCTGCAGGGCCACCCCGAACTTGTTGCTTTTCAGTCCCGTGGAGATGTTCGGGTGACTTTGCGCATCGATGTCCGGGTTCACGCGCAGGGCGACGCGCGCGACGCGACCGGCGGCCTGCGCCCGCGCGGCAATCCGATCGAGCTCGCCCGCAGATTCCGCGTTGATCGCGCCCACGTCGGTCGCGATCGCGTAGTCCAACTCGCCACCCGTCTTCCCGACACCCGTGAACACGATCTCCCGCGGCGCGAAACCGGCGCGGAGCGCAACCTCGATCTCACCGCCGGAGTTGGCATCGGCATGGCTGCCGAGCGCCTTGAGCACCCGGACGATCGCCAGCGTCGAGTTGGCCTTCAGTGCGTAATGAATGGCGTGCGGATATGAACCAAATGCATCGTCGATCGCGCGATAGGCGTCGCGGATCGCGCGCGCGCTGTAGATGTATGCCGGAGTGCCGACGCTCGCGACGATCGACTGAATGCTGACGCCATCGCACGCCAGACCGTGTGCGCCGGGCTGAAACGGATGTTGCACGGAAGAATCGCATGTTATCATGCGCGGATTCCCACCTTTTTGCGCAACACCGCGAGGACAGCAGTCCGGCTGAAGCCGGACACTACGCGTTGATGGCGTCCGACATCAGGTCCACGCCGCCGCTCGCTTCCGACGAGATCATCGAACGCTGTCTGAACGGCGATCAGGCTGCCTGGGAGACCATCGTCCGCCTGTACTGGCGCAAGGTGTTCAACGTCGCTTACAAGTTCGTCGGCCGGCACGATATGGCCGAGGATCTGACGCAGGACGTATTCCTCAAGCTGTATAAGTCGCTCGACACGTTCGATCGGCGCGCCAACTTCCAGACGTGGCTGATCAGCGTCAGCCGCAATCTGTGCATCGACCACTATCGCAGCGTCCGCAAGGAGCGCGAGACGATCAGCCGCGACGTCGATGCGTCCGAGCTGAGTCCGGTCTCGTCGGACCTGCCGGCCGACACGCGTCTCGAGCGCGCGGACCGCGTCGTCATGCTTCGACACGCGCTCGACAAGCTGGCGCCGACGCTGCGCACCGCCGTCATGCTCAGAGACATCCAGGAATTGACGTACCAGGAAATCGCGGACAAGCTCCACCTGCCTGAGGGGACGGTGAAGTCGCGGATCAATCGCGGACGAACGGAGCTCGCCCGCCAGATACAAAGGCTGCGAGAGCAGCAAGACGCCAGATTGAAAGCCGGAGACCAGCATGAACCTGACGACCGCCCGTAATCAGGACGTGTCCATCGTCCGCGTCAACGAAACACGCCTGATGTATCCGATCCTCGGCGAATTCGCGAACACCATCACGTCGCTGATCGGCAGCGGAGAGCGCAAGGTGCTCCTCGATCTGTCGACGGTGACGTATGTGGACA
>DASROF010000092.1:0-7095 GCA_035647075.1 Vicinamibacterales bacterium
GCCGTACACGTTCCGCACCTGATCGCCGTCCATGGTCGCGAACCCCGGCCCCGGGTCGGCGCGATCGAGGGCGCGCGAGACCCGCGTCACATCGAGCGCCAGGTCCGCATGGTGCAACACCTGCGGACGGTCGGCGCGGAACTCGACGGCGCGCACGTACCTGATGGTGGTAATCGGCACCGGAAGGACGAAGTTGCGGAAGACGTCGCGGGCTCCGGGCCGCAGCACGTACGGTTCCGCCGGCGTCAGCACGAGATCGGGCGTGCCAAGCTGCCAGCCGCCGGAAAACGTCGGCGGCTTCGGCACGTCGGCCGGATTCCCCTCCGGCGCGCCGCTCTCGACCCACTTGGTAATGAGCGCGATCTGATCGTCGCGAAGCCGCCGTTCGCCGGTGAACACACCGTGTCCGGGCTCGGGCAGCCACGGCGGCATCGCGCGACGCTGCACGGCCGAAGCGATGGCGCGCGCGTGACGACGAACCGAGTCGTAGTCGAGCACACTGAACGGCGCGCCAGCGACGCAGATCGGATCATCGGAAGTACCCGCCGTCGCCGAGGGCTTCGTCGAGACAGGCCCTGGCCCCGGCGTGTCATCGATCGGGCGGTGGCAACTGGCGCAATTGTCGAAGAGGATCGGAGCGATGTCGCGGTTGAACGTACTCAGGCGCGGGGCAGTCTTCTCCGGCTCCCCCGTTCTCGGCCCGCATGCAGCGACGGCAACTGTCGCAATGCCAACGAGTGCGCCACTGAGCACCCTACTCCGCATATATTTCTGTTTGTCCGAGTATGTCCCAACTCACACCCTTCTCCACCGTCGGGCCGTTCTTCAAGCTGCTCGTCAGGGACAGACTGGAAGGGACAGACTGCCTCATTTCGGAAGCGACCCGTGGCGAGCGGATCACGATTACGGGCAGGCTCATGGCGGGCGACGGAGCGCCAGTTAACGATGGGCTCGTGGAGATCTGGCAGGCCGACGCCGCGGGCCACTCCCACCATCCCGACGACCCCAATCACAACGAGGCTGACCCTGCGTTCTCAGGCTTCGGCCGCGCAGCCACCGCCTCCGACGGCGCATTCTCGTTCAGCACCATCAAGCCAGGGGTGGTGACCGGACCCGACGGTGTGACGCCGGCGCCTCATGTACTCGTCAGCGTCATGGCTCGCGGGGTCATGTCGCGCTGCTGGACGCGGATGTACTTCGAAGGTGAACCGCTCAACGACGGCGACCGGATCCTGGCACTCGTCCCGATCGAGCGACGTCACACGGTGATCGCCCGGCGTCGGGACAACGTCTACGAGTTCAACATCGTGCTCCAAGGCGACGACGAGACAGTCTTCTTCGAGGCATAGATGGAACACACGGTCCGCAGCGGCGACGCCACCATCAGCTACGAGATCGAGGGCGATGCGCATGCGCCAGCGCTGCTGCTGATCAACTCGATCGGCAGCACTCGGGAGATGTGGGCGCGGCAGATGTCAGCGTTCACCAGAAGCTATCGCGTCATCCGCTATGACGCGCGGGGACATGGCGCCTCATCCGTTCCCCACGGTCCGTACACATTGGAGCAGCTCGGACGCGATGCGTTGGCGATTATCGATGACGTCGAGGTCCCGGGCGCGCACATATGCGGGCTTTCGCTCGGAGGCATCACAGCCCTGTGGCTTGGCTTGAACGCGGCGGATCGCGTTCGGACCCTGGTGCTGGCCAACACCGCTGCGCGGATCGGCACCGTCGAGTCGTGGACTGAGCGGATCAACGTCGTACACCAGAAGGGCATGTCAGCGGTCGCTGACCTGGCGATGGAGCGCTGGTTCACGACGGCGTTCCACCAGCGGGATCCCGAGACCGTTCACGCCTTCCGGGCGATGGTCCAGAACTGCCCCGCCGACGGCTACTTGGGCTGCTGCGCCGCGCTACGCGACGCGGACCTGCGCGATCGCGTCTCAGCGATTCGCGCGCCGACGCTCACCGTCGCGTCGAGCGGCGACACCGCTACGCCGCCTGAAGGGCTGGAGTTCATCCGTGCACGTGTGCCCGGCGCGCAACTCGTCACGCTCGACACCGCGCATTTGAGCAATGTTGAACGGTCCGAGGAATTCACAGAGGCCGTACTGGAGTTTCTGCAGGCCCAAGGGCAGGAGCCCAAGGCTTAAGGCTGGTCCAGGATTAAGTCTTCGTTCTTCTCTTAGGCCTTAGCCCTTAGGCCTAAAAAAGGCCCGGTCCTGCGCGGGAGCAGAACCGGGCCTGCCGGGTAGAAGCTGCGTGGGACCTCTACGCGGCCAGCTTGTCTACCTACTAGAAGCCAACGGTTACGTTCAGTCGAACGAACCGCGGCGTGTAAATCGCCGTCGGATTGTTCCACGTGCCGCCGGGACTCGGCTGGCCCAACTGGTACGTGTTGTCCCAAGCCGTGGCGTAGTTCGCGTTCGTCAGGTTGGTGACGTCCACGCCGATGTCGCTGCGTGTACGCCCGAACCGTACGATCTTTGCGAAGCGCATGTCGATCTGGTTCCGCCGCGCGTCGTCCCAGATCCGGTGGTCGTTATCGTCGATCCCGATGCTCTGCGTCCCGGTCGCCGTAAAGCCGGTCGGCGTGAAGCCAAGGAGCGCAATGATCTGGGAGTTCGGAACGTTCATGTTTGCCGTACGCGCCTGGACCGGCTGTGAGCGGATGGTTGCGCTGACCAGCACGTCGATCTTCGGCAGCGTGTACGTCGCCAGGCCGCGAACGGTGGTCTGGAACGGATTGGCGTTGCGGCAATCGCGAAGGTCCGGGCTGTCGATCAGTCCCTGAGTCGCGCACCTGTCGGTGAGGGAGCGTCCGGTGGTGCTGCCGACCTGCAGCGTGAGTCCCTGGCGCAGCCGCGCGTTCACCGTCACGTCGACGCCGTCATAGTAGTTCTTGCGCTCGGGACCGAAGTCGGTCTCGAAGGTGATGTAGTTCTGCGCTGCGATCGCCGCCGCCGCATTAGTCACCTGGTAGAGCGTGATGGGATAGCCGCCGCCGCCAGGCAGACGCGGATCCGTCGGCGCGGTCACTGTGTACGCGACGTATTGGCTCGGGAGGCGGTTGATATTGTCGGTAATCTGCACGCCCTTGAACCACCGGTGCGAGTAGCCCACATCCAGCGACACGCGCGGCATGAGTTCCTGCTGGACGGTGATCCCGTACTGCCAGTCGTTCGGCCGCACGCCCCAGCCCGTGAGCAGCGCCGGGTTGGTCGTCGTGGTGGCGGTTCCGGTTTTGCCGAAGTTCAGGTTGTTGCCAGTCAACGCGCCGCAGGTATCGGGGACCGTCTGCGCGGCGAAGTTCAGCAGGTCGCAGTCCACCACCTTGTTGTTGTTCGTATCTGTCCAACTCCGGTCCACCGAGCTGACCGCACGATTGGCCGGGTTATTTGTCGTGTAACGGCCGTCGTTGGTCGCCGACACCAGGTAGTGGCCCATGTTGAACTTGACGGCGGTCTTGCCGTTGCCAAACACGTCATATGCAAGGCCGAAGCGCGGCGTGATGTCGTTGAACGCATCGACGCTCTTCGTCTTCTCGAAGGTAATCGGCGTGGGATTTAGACGCGAGGTCTGGGTCGTGCCGTTGTGCTCGGCCGGGCTGTAGCTCCACGACCGGTCATACCGGAGAGCGCCCTGCGCGGTCAGGCGGCCGCGCGTCCAGGTGTCCTGAACGAACATCGCCGCAACAGATGTGCGATCCGCGGTCTCCCAGTCGTTCAACGCCATCGTGAACTGGTTCGGCTGGCCCTGGTTGAAGCGATACGACAAGAGCGTCGGGTTCCGCTTCCGGTTGGTCTGGTTCGCGAGATATGAACCCTGATAACCAACCTTCATATTGTGCGAGCCTGTGACATAGGACGCCGAGGCGCGCCACGTCATCGGCCAGCTCTTGTTATCCGCGTACTGCGCCAGCGCGCGGTACTGGTAGTTCGCGCGGGGCGCGTACGGCAGGCCGGTCGCCGGGTTGTTCGCGGTTGACTGCTCTGTGACCGTGATATCGAAGATGCCGTCGGGCGGCAGCTGACCGGGACCGCCGGCATGGTTGTACGCGAGTCGGCTGAACCCGCCTTCGAGCAGAATCCTGCTGGTCAACGGATTAGTCCAGATCGCCTGCGTCACGGTGTACGGGAAGTCGATGTAATTGGTGCTGGCTTCCGGCGACGTGGTCGTCGCACTGGAGGCGACCCAGTTCGAGCCACGCGAGTCGCAGCCGCTGTTCGTCTCCGTCTTGAGCGGCGACCCCTCGCAGCGGGACTGGAACTCATGCGAGAACGAGATGCGATTCTTCGGTGTGACCTGCGCGGTGAAGCGGTCGATGTACATCTGCCGCCCCTCCAGCCGTCGCGCGGTGATGCTCGGATCCTCGACCCAGTCCCACCGCGACATGTCGAAGGTGTTCTTGTTCCAGCGGACGCCCTCGAGCTGGGTGATCGTGTTCAGCCGGCGATAGCTGCCATAGAACCACACCCGGTCTTTCAAGATCGGACCACCGTACGAGACGCTCCCGTCGTACGATTTGATGATGCCCGGCGTCTCCTTGAGGTTCGGTCCGGGCGGCGGCGCCGTCAGCGCTGCGTCGAGATTGTTTCCCTTGGACCAGTCGCCGGCGCCGTTGATGAACGCCGTACCGCGGAAGGTGTTGCCGCCGGCGCGCGGGATCAGGTTCATCACCGGGCCGCCGACTTCCATTTCACCGAGACCGCCCGATACCGTGGTGCTGACCTCATCGGCGCCCGCCGAGTCGAGGATGTAGGACGACACGCCGCCGCCGTTGAACGCGGCCGCGACGGTCATGCCGTTCACGGTCATGCGGCCTTCGTTCGTCGGGCCGCCGCGCGCGCTGAAGAATGTCATCGTCGGCGTCGGCGCCAGGCCGTTGTTGTCCACGGTGATGCCGGGAGTGAGGTTCAGCAACGAGCCGACCGTGCGGGTCGCCGGAATCGCGGAGATGACCTCCTGCTGGATAACGACTTCGCGCTTGACCGTCTGCACGTCCACGACGGGCGTTTCACCGGTGACCGTGATCGTCTCCTGAAGCGCGCCCACTTTCAGGTCGACGGGGATCGTGACGACCACCGTGCCCTGGAGCTGAATATCCGTTCGCTTGACCACGTTGAAGCCAGGAAGAGAGAACGACAGCGTGTAAATGCCAGGCGGGAGCTCGATGACACGATACACACCGTTGCCGTCGGTGACGACGGTTCTGGTCTTCTCCGTCAGAACCGGACTCGAAGCCTCGACAGTCACCCCGGGCAAAACCGATCCAGAGGTGTCTTTGACGGTACCGGTCAGCGTCGCTTGAGCTGAGACGATCGAGGGGAGCAGCCAGAAAACGGCCGCCACCAGTAGATATTTTCGCGCTTCACGCATTTGGCTCTCCTTGCTAACGCGAGTTGCCACACTCCGAGATGTCCAGGATGTTCGAGATGTAAACTTTGTTAAATCGTCGCGAATACTGCCCCCAGAGGCGGTGGCGTGTCAATCAATTTTCTGAATTGAGTGCATTCGCGGTGAGATCGCCGGAAGACGTGGAAGGGAGTACTGGCTCAGGTACGTAAGAAGGGCCCGGTTCCCCGCGGGGCGAGGAATCCAGGCCCTGCCAGGCAGAAGCTGCGTGGGACTTCTACCGGGCCAAGTGGTTAGACGTCACGATCGGCAACCCGGCCGTGACGTCACCACTGTAATCCTGTTCACCCTGTGGGTGGAAGCACATCCGTCCGCTACTGCGGACCGTCTCCTCCTGCGGCTCCACGACCTGCCCCCCGACCGCCACCCGCACGCCCACCACGGCCTCCGTCGCGCCCGCCCGCAGCCTGCGGCAGCGCATAGGCAATGAGCTGAGCCCCGAATCCCGGCGCACCGGTTTGCGGGTTCGCAGCGCTGCCGCGGACGCCAAGGACGATGAACTGCCGGCCATTGAGCATGTAGGTCATCGGGAGACTCACCTGCGGTCCCGGCATCGGGATCTGCGCGAGATCAGCGCCCGTGGCCTTGTCGTAGGCGTGAAGAATTGCGGCGCCTCCTGATCCTTCTCCTGCGATGAGCAGCGTCTTCGTCACGAGCAAGCCGGCGTTCGACGGGCTGCCGGTCTTTGGGATGTTGACGCCCTTCAGCGCAGGGTTGTTCTTCACGTTGGCCGGCGTATCGCCATTCGGAATCTGCCACGCGATGTCGCCCTTGTTCATGTTGTAGGCGGTGATGCGCCCATACGGCGGCTTGAGCAGGCGGAGGCCCTGCACGTTCGGCAGACCGCCGCCGAGCGTGTAGTCGGCGTCGACCGTACGGTTGGGAGCGTTGTTCGGGGCCATGCCGAGAACACCCGGAGACGTTGACGAGCCGACGTAGACGAATCCTGTCTCGGGGTCAGCAGCGCCGCCCTGCCAGTTTGCGCCGCCGCCGAGGCCAGGCGCGATGATCGTGCCGCGGTGGCCACCTTCGACGACGAGCGTGCCGGGGTCGTACATCGCGCCAAGGCGATAGTTCGCAACCGCCTTGATCGCTTCGGCGCGCAGCTCCGGCGTGAAGTCGATCAGATCGTCCACCGTCACGCCCTGCTGATCGAATGCCGGTGGCTTGGTTGGGAACGGCTGCGTCTTTGACGTCCATTCTCCTTTTACATCCGTCTGGCGCACCTCCCGCTCGACGAGCGGCCAGACCGGGTTGCCATTGCGGCGATCGAAGACGTAGGCAAACGCCTGCTTCGACAATTGGACCACGACGGGAATCTGTTCGACCTTCCCACCCTCTCGCTCCACTTTGATATCGATCAGGAGCGGCTGTGGGGGCAGGTCGTAGTCCCAGATGTCGTGATGCACCAGCTGCTGATGCCAGACTCTCTTGCCGGTCTTGGCGTCTACCGCAACGAGCGAACTTGAGAACAGGTTGTTGCCGGGCCGATGGCCACCATAGGTGTCATTGGTCGCCGCTTCGATGTTGAGATACACAAGTCCGAGCTTCGGATCGGCCTGGGGTGGCCCCCACACACCGGCGTTGCCGGTGTAATCGCCCGACCCGTTCAACCAGGTGTCATAGCCAAACTCGCCCTTGCGTGGAATCGTATGGAAGGTCCAGACCTTCTTTCCGGTC
>DASROF010000093.1:0-4411 GCA_035647075.1 Vicinamibacterales bacterium
CGAAGAGGCCAGCTTCGGGGCGCGCTTTGGTGTAGGATGTCATCAGGTCGTCTAACTGGAGCAATCGCATGAATATCCATCACCTCGTGCCGTGCGTGAGCCGGTGGCTCCTATCCATGGGATCCCTCATTTTGGCGATCGGTCTGCAGCAGCCAGCGTCAGGAGAAGATCTCTCGAAGTTCAGGCGCATCGAGCCGCAGTTCATCGCAGCGCTGGGAGATTCGAAGGCCACCTCCGGCAGCGGCGCGCAATCATGGGGCTTCTGGAACAAGGACCCGGGCCCGCGCGCGTGCAAGCTGGACCACTACCCTCAATTGAAGGCGACCGGCGTCGCACCGGCACAGTGGAAATTCGACGCAGCGGACTGGTGGCTCGAGGAACACGGCTTGATCATGGAGAAGCCGTCGTTTCCACTGCCTGCCGGGCAGTACCTCGTCACGGGCGATCGCAATGTGACGACCGTGCTGACCATTCAGCCCAAGGACAAGAACGGCAATCAGCGGTGGGAACTCGCCGACGGAGCGACCCTCTACGACGTCACCCATCTCGGATGCCGCTCCGCACGCTACACGCCGGCGACGGCGAACAACTCGTGCTCGCCCGCCGACGCCCGGACCACGGGCTATCCGATTCTTCCAGGGGCGACCATGCCGGACGTGAAGGGCTGCCGCAAACAGGACTACGCGGTGCTCATCGTCGTTGGGCTGCCCGCCACTCGCTGAGGGGCATCACGCAGGGTGGTGAGGCCGGACGCAGGCATTCGTTCCGGCCGGAACGAATGGCGGCTCAACGACGGTAATAAACCCGTAACATGGCCTCGATACCGTGTGCGTGTCTACCGGAACGCCTTAACGGCGTTCCTGAATGCCATGAAACAGCTAACCTTCGCGGCGGCTATATATATAGTCACCGCCGCGTCGTCCGCCTCCGCGCACCACAGCCACCCGCTTACTTACGACTGGTGCAAAACGCTGACGATCGAGGGGAGAGTCGAAAAGGTCGAATACAACGAGCCGCACAGCCATATCTTTCTCAGACTGGACAACGGAACGCTCTGGACCGTTGACTGGGCGCCCTCTGGGGGCTTGAAGAGGAACGGCTTGCTCGACGCGGCGCAGAAAGCGCTGGTCTTTGGCGCCCGCATCGCCGTCACCGGCGCTCCGATTAGAACGCTGGCTGAGATGCGCCAGCACTTCCCGGACTACGACACCGAGCCGAACCCGAACACGATTGACCCGGCGTCGATACGTCGCGTCGAAGACAGCTGGAGCTGGAACGTGAACTCGAAGGAACCGCAACCTGCGGGAAATCCGGGCGCGGGTCTTTGCGACGCGTACAAACGGCTTACCGCTGCAACGGCAGAAAGCAAAGCCGTCAAATAGTCCTTCGTCCCTGGTTCTTGGTGCTTCGTCCGTTCCTGGTCCTTCGTTCCGGACCCTGGACCAGGGACCAAGGACCTCTATCCTCCCCACGCCAATCCCGGCTATTCTCTTTGTCGAAAACCACATGCGTACACTTGCCAGATGTTTCCTGTTGTTCGGATTAATCGCGGTCGTCCCTCGCGTCGCCGCGGCGCAAGCCACGCTCGCGGGTGAGGTCAAGGACACGACCGGCGCGGTGCTGCCGGGCGTGACCGTTGAAGCCGCGAGCCCTGCGCTCAGCGGAAAGGTCCGTACCGCGGTCACCGACGGCAGCGGGCGCTATCGCATCGAGTCGGTCCCGGCCGGTAGCTACACGGTCACGTTCTCGTTGACCGGGTTCGCCCCGCTGAAGCGGGAGGACCTCACCGTCAGCGGTTCGGGCGTCACCACGGCCGACGTGGTGCTGACGGTCGGCGGCGTGGCGGAGATCACGGTCACGCCCCGGCGTCGCGACGAGTCGTCTCTAGACGTACCGGTGGCGATCAATGCCTTTACCGCGGCCGATATCAAGTCCGCCGGCATCGATCGACCGCAGGATTTCGTTGCGCTCACGCCGAACATGAGCCTCGTGCAGACCCAGAACCAGGGCACGTCGTTCGTGACGGTGCGAGGGATTTCGCAGGCGCGCAACAGCGAGCCCTCGGTGGCCGTGCTCATCGACGGCGTGCAAATGGCGAACCCCTCGCAGTTCAACCAGGAGCTCTTCGACATCGACACCATCCAGGTACTGAAAGGGCCGCAGGGCGCGCTCTACGGACGGAATGCCATCGGCGGTGCGATTCTCATCAACACAAAAAAGCCGACCGATGTGTTCCACGGCAATGTGACGCTGGGAGTCGACTCAGGGCCCGGCACCAACGTTCGCGGCGGCATGAGCGGCCCGATCTCGGGCACGCTCAAGTACATCGCGTCGGGCTCCTTTTTCGATACCAAGGGCTATATCAGGAACGTCAATCTGAACGAGAACGCGGATCCGTTTCGAGACGTGTCCGGGCGCCTGCGACTGGTGTGGGAGCCGTCGAACGAGCTGACCGCGGATGTGCGCGTGTATGCCTCGGGCGTTCGCACTCAGGCGCTGTACTTCAATATTACGGAGAGCGTGAACGACACGAGCCTGCCGGTGCGGGTGAACAACCCTGGTGTGAACGAACGCAATATGTTCGGCACGTCGCTCAAGCTCGATTACGTGAAGCCGCTGGGCACGCTGACGTCCATTACCGCCTACGACCGGTTCAACGAGCTCTTGACCGGCGATCAATTCGATTTCCTGCCGATTCAGCAATCGGTGCTGTTCAAATTCTTCGGCGCCGATCAGGCGCAGCATCAGTTTCTCGACGTCAACGCGGTGAGCGAGGCGCTGCAATTCGTCTCGCCGGCGGCGAAGCGCGTGCGGTGGATCGGGGGTGCGTATCTGATCGCGACCAATCGTTTCATTTCCACGGGCAATGTCTTCGACCTGGGCACCGGCGTGGTGCCCGAGGTGCGGCGGGATCCCTTGCCGCTCTTCAATCCGCAGTTCACCTTCCTTGCCGACCAGCAGGACAACTTCGCGTGGGCGGTGTTCGGCAACGTCGACGTCGATCTGACGGACAAACTGGAGTTGTCCACGTCGTTGCGGTACGACCGTGACCATCGCAAGAACACCACCGAGACACCTGCGGCATTCATCCCTGCGCCGCTCGTGGGTGTGGCATTCCCGGGGCAGGTTCGTGAGCACACCTGGGACGATCTGCAGCCGAAGGTCACGTTGCGCCACAAGCCGACACGCAATTCCACGCTGTATGTCGGTTACAGCCGCGGCTTCCGCAGCGGCGGCTTCAATCAGACGGGTGTCGGTGCCGCGGGCATTGCCGGTGTGAACGACTTGTTCGACGCCGAGACGGCGGATACCTACGAAGGGGGCGCCAAGGCCGAATTTCTCGCCGGGCGCGTCGGCGCCAACGTCAGCGTCTACCACACGCGGGCGAAAGGCTCATACTTCTTCGTGTTCGATCCGAACACGAGCACGCAGAATCTGGGGAACCTCGATCGCGTGGACTACACGGGCGCGGAGTTCGAAGTGCGGGGACGCATCCTCGACGGATTCGACGGCTATGTCGGGCTCGGCTACACAAACAGCGACATCAAGGAGTCCAGGCGCGCCGCGAGTGACGTCGGCAACGAAGCGCCGTTGGTGTCGCGGTACACCGCCAACGTGGGTCTGCAATACCGCCATTCCCTGTCCAGCGAGTTGAGCGCGTTCGTGCGCTCGGATGTCGAGGTCATCGGTCCGACGTGGTTCTATCCCGACAACTTTACGGAGCGCGATCCGGTCGGCTTGCTGAACGTGCGGCTCGGCATGGACGGCAAAGCCTGGTCGGCGACCGTCTGGGCCAAGAATCTCACGGACAAAAATTACAACGCCGAATGGTCGCCCGGGCCGATGTTCTTCCCGAATCCGGGCTACACGAACAATTTCGTTTTCAAGGCACTGCCGCGACGCTGGGGCGTCGATCTGAACTATCGATTCTGAGCAACAGCCCGTGCAGCGGGGCCAAGGCAAGTCGCATGCCTGGGACCTCGGATTTCGGCTATTCTCTTTCCGGGCTCGAGAGTCCCGGATAGCACGTATGCGTGATGGAGTTGATTCCGTGAGTAAACACAATCGCTCGTTCCTTCTCGCTCTCCTTCTTCCAGCCTTCCTGCTCGTCAGCGTGTTCGCTGTCGTTCAGGCCCAGGAAGGAAAGTCGTCGTCGGCCAAGCCGGCGCGCTGGTCTGATGCTGCCACCTGGCCAGACCGGCACGTGCCGCGCGCAGGCGACAAGGTCACCATTGCCGCGGGCAAGGACGTCGTCCTCGACGTCAGTCCACCGGCGCTGGGCGGTCTGACGATCGACGGCAAACTCAGCTTCGCCAACAACAAGGACCTTGAACTGACCACCGAGTGGGTCATGTTGCATGGGCAACTGGAGATTGGCAGCGAGACCAGCCCCCACACGCGCAAGGCGACC